>JBAWWI010000013.1:0-34260 GCA_037146835.1 Actinomycetes bacterium
TTCTCTAGGCCGTCGAGGGCTCTATCCATAGCCCGCCGAGTCGCAGTAAGGGTTCGCTCGGCGCTATCGATATCGACTGCAACAGCTGAGTCGTCTGAGCCTCGATATCGATCTCCGATTATGACCACTCTCGATAGAAGGTCGTCCAATACCGATCGAAGCGCTGAGAGTTCGGCATGGTCAGAGGATGAGGACATAGCCCCACCTTATGGGGGCAGGCGCGTTCTCTCAGTAATCCTCCAAGATCAGGAGCGATCGGCGGGTACGCTATCCACCCATGCTGCGACGTATAGACATAAGAGGCGACGCGGTCGACCTCGCGAGCGCTCTCCCCAATTCGTTGAGCAGCGGCGCCCCTGCAGAGGTTCTCGAGTCGGTCCGATCGATCATCTCGGATGTCCGTGAGCGTGGCGATGCAGCACTCCTTGAATACACCGAGAGGTTTGATGGTGTCTCCCTCGGGTCGGTCTCAGTCTCGCCAGATTTAGTGAAGGCGGCATGGGATGCGACTTCACCAGAGTTGCAGGGTGCGCTCTCATTCGCGGCGGATCAAATTCGCGGATATCACGAAGCGCAAGTGAGTGATGTTGAGCCTGCTGAGTGGGGCGCTCACGGAATCTCAGTCGCTGAAATGATTCGACCTGTTGCGCGCGCCGGCCTATACGTCCCTGGCGGGCGCGGTGCTTACCCATCAACAGTTCTGATGACTGCTATACCTGCGGCCGTTGCTGGGGTCGACCAGATTGTTCTCTGCGTACCTCCCGCCGCTGATGGTTCGCTCCCGCAAGCAACTTTGGCTGCAGCGGCGTTATGTGAAATCGATGAGATTCATAGCGTCGGGGGAGCACAGGCAGTAGCGGCGATGGCCTACGGCACAGAGAGCATTAAGGCAGTAGATGTAATTGTCGGCCCTGGCAATCAATACGTGAGCATTGCTAAAGGCGAAGTCTCCGGAGATGTGGGTATCGACTCGATGGCGGGGCCATCCGAGTTGGTAGTGATTGCTGACGAATCGACACCGGCCGAGTTCATAGCTCTTGATCTGATGGCTCAGGCCGAGCATGGCCCTGATGGAACAGCGGTTGTGATTTCATGGAGAGAGGACGTGCTCGACGCTGTTAACTCGGCACTATCTCGTCTAGTTAAAGATGCCCCACGCCGCAAAGACATTGAATCAAACTTCGCAAACGGCGGCGGTTCGGTACTGGTTCGCGACTGGGAGCAGGCAATTGAGGTCTCTAACTTCATAGCTCCAGAGCACCTTGAGCTCTGCGTCGCTAATCCAGAAGAACTACTTGAATCTGTTAACTGCGCCGGTGCGGTGTTCTGTGGACCATGGGCACCTGCCGTGGTTGGCGACTACATCTCTGGGGCAAATCACGTCCTACCCACAGGGCGCAGCGCACGCTTCGCGAGCGCGTTGAGGGTCGATACCTTTCGCAAGCACATCCACGTTGTACGCGTTGAGCGCTCAGGGCTCGAGCGAGTAGCTCCATACGTGGCAGCGCTAACGGAGGCGGAGGGACTCTTCGCTCACGGTGAGGCCGTAGCGCGCAGGGTTACACAATGAATCGAATACAGCCGAGAGGCGACCTAAGCGCTTTGTCGGGATATCACTCTGCGAGCGTCAATGTCTCTGTGCGCCTAAATGCAAATGAGAGTCCGCTACCTCCTCCATCTGCGTTTGTTGATGATTGGCTTGATGCTCTCCGAACAGTTCCATTAAATCGCTACCCAGACCGAAGCGCTCGCATACTGCGCGAGTCCCTTGGTGCGTCGCTGGGGCAGCCTTCAGGGCGTATTTTCTGTGCGAATGGTTCAAATGAGGTTCTACAGACGCTCATGCTTACTTACGGAGGCCCGGGTCGGAAGGCATTGATCCTCGAGCCGACATACGCACTCCACTCTCACATCGCGAGGATCACCGGAACCGAGATTGTGAGTGGCGCACGCAGCGCTGATTTCTCGATCGATCCGGATGCGCTGGAATCAAGAATCAAGAGCACAGATCCGGATCTGGTTTTTCTCTGTAGCCCTAACAATCCATCTGGCACAGTTGATTCATCTGCGGTGCTCGACGCCGCACTGCGCTCGGCTCGAGGACTCGTAATTGTTGATGAGGCTTACGGCGAGTTCTCGCCGAGCAGCGCTATTGGGCGCGTCAATGAAGATTCGGCATTGGTCGTGGTTAAGACCTACTCGAAGGTTTGGTCCATGGCAGCCCTTCGCCTTGGATACTGCATTGCTCCGACATGGGTTGTTGAGGAGCTAGAGAAGGTAGTGCTCCCTTACCACCTCGCTGCCGCAACGCAATCCGCTGGGATCGCAGCCCTGAAATATCGCACCGAGATGGATGCTCGAGTCCGTGAATTGGTCTCAGAACGCGAGCGCCTTACGGAGAGGCTTCTTGGCTTCGAAGCCCTTGAGCCCCTGCCATCTGGTGCCAACTTCATACTTTTCAGGGTGGGTAAGCCTGGCGACACAGCGGCAGCTTCTCGCCTCTGGAGCGACCTAGTAGCCCATGGAGTGCTCATTCGCGACTTCTCAGCATGGCCAGGCGTTGAGGGGTGCCTGCGGGTAACTGTCGGAAGCCGTGGCGATAACGACGCCTTCTTAACGGCCTTAGGGTCAATATTGCGCGAGAGTGGAGATTCATGACAACAAGAGCAGCATCACGCCAAAGAAAAACCGCTGAAACCTCTATCGAGGTTGAGTTGATTGTTGACGGTTCTGGTACTGCCTCGGCAAGTACAGGAATCCCATTCTTTGATCACATGCTTGAGCAACTCGGGAAGCACGCCGGGTTCGATCTAAAGATCGTCGCTACCGGCGACCTTGAGGTGGATACGCACCACACAATCGAGGATGTTGGGATCGTCGTTGGCGGATGCCTTGCCGAGGCGCTCGGCGACAAGATCGGCGTAAGGCGATTCGCCTCGAATTTGGTTCCTCTTGATGAAGCTCTCGTTCAGGTAGCGCTTGATCTAAGTGGGCGCCCGTTCATTGCCTACGACGTAGACCCGATATCTGAGTGGATCGGAACCTTTGATCCGCAACTCGCTGAGGAGTTTTGGAGAGCCTTTGCTTTTGCAGCAGGGATCACCCTGCATGTGCGATCTCTCGAGGGGCGTAATGGTCACCATGTAATTGAGGCTTCGTTTAAGGCCGTAGCGCGTGCGCTGAGGGATGCTGTGCGCATCGAAGGTACTGGTATTCCTTCTACTAAGGGGTCCCTATAGACCTCTATCCGGCCATTGACCTGCGCGGTGGCCATGCTGTGAGATTGATGCGCGGAGATTTCGCCTTAGAGACTGTCTATGACGACGATCCAGTTGCCGTAGCAGTTGGTTTTGCTGAGGCCGGAGCGAAGTGGATTCATGTTGTAGATCTCGATGCTGCTCGCACTGGTACCGCCACTCACCTCGATGTCATTAGAGACATTTGCGCTTCAGTGAAGTCTCGCGTTCAGTCGGGCGGGGGAGTGCGCACGCGCGAGGCTGCCGAGGCTCTTCTGGCAGCCGGAGTGAGTCGTGTTGTAATTGGTACGGCTGCGGTAGAGAACCCTGAGATGGTGGGCGCACTTGCGGCTGACCACCCTGATGGAGTTGCGGTCGGGCTCGATGCTCGCGGGCGCGAGGTTGCTGTAAAAGGCTGGGTAGAGGGCAGCGGATACGACCTAATTGATTTAGCTAAAACCTTCACTGAGCAGGGAGTAGCCGCATTAGTGGTCACCGAGATTCAACGTGACGGCACTCTCGAAGGCCCAGACCTAGCGCAGCTTCTAGATGTCCTATCTGCAACAGAGATTCCGGTAATTGCTAGTGGCGGGGTCGGGACGCTCGATGACCTCGAGGCATTGCTCGGAGTTGTATCTAACGGACGACGCCTCTCCGGAGCAATAGTTGGGCGTGCAATTTATGAAGCAAGATTCGATGTATCAGAGGCTCTTAAGCTCTTGGAAGGAGCATGATGACTCCATTCGACACTGAGACCGGCGTAACCCCGATCGGCGATGGAAAATACTTAACAAATATCTCACCGCGGTGGTGGGTGCAGCAGGGACCCAACGGCGGATACATAGCTGCGATTGTGCTTCGTGCCTTTACATCGGAGGTAAATGATGAGGCGCGTACCCCAAGGTCGCTAACGCTCCATTACCTTCGCCCGGCTGCTGAGGGCGAGGCAGTTGTCGAGGTAACGATTGAGAAATCGGGGAGATCCTTAACAACTCTCTCGGCGCGTTTAATGCAGGGCGATCGCCTGATTGCTTTAGCCATTGGCGCCTTCTCTATTGCAAGGCCGGGCAATGATTTCTGCGATCTAGTGATGCCCCAGGTTCCGGGGCCTTCGCACTATGCGCCTTGGGTTCCAGAGCATGCAATCCCAATTGGCAGGAGATGGGATACGCGCTGGGCGCTTGGGCGAACGCCGATGCAGGGGGATTCATCATCCAAAGCTGTATCAGGGGGTTGGATACGCCTCCCTGAGTGTCAACCGATTGACGCTGTAGTTGCTGCGGCGATAACTGATGGGTGGCTCCCGCCGATATTCTCGAAGGGTGATACTGCTCTTGCTGTACCGACGGTTGACCTAACTATTCATTTCAGATCAGCACTGCCTCACCCAGGGCTAGCGGATGACGACTTCGTCCTCGCAGTCTTTCGAACGAATGTCATTGCTGATGGTTTCTTGGAAGAGGATGGAGAGATCTGGGCGCCGGATGGAACACTCATCGCTCAGAGCCGACAACTAGCTGTGGTGTTTCCTATTAACTAAATACCCTCGGGCGTTGTTAGAACGTGCACGAAGAATGCAAGAACCGAAGCCTCTTCCCTCCACGCATCTTGGCGCCCGGATGGTCCACCATGCCCCGATCCCATCTCAGTGCGCAGGATTAGAAGGTTGGTGTCGCTACGTAACGCCCGATGTTTGGCAACCCATTTTGCAGGTTCCCAGTACATAACCCTCGGGTCGTTTAGGCCCGCTGCTACAAACATTGCCGGGTAAGGATGATTCTCGACATTGTCGTAAGGGGAGTACGAGAGCATGTATTCATAATCCCCTTTGCTCTCAATTGGGTTTCCCCACTCTTCCCACTCTCCGACGGTGAGCGGAAGCGCTGGGTCGCTCATGGTGGAGACGCAATCCACGAAGGGAACCTCTGCAGAGATTGCGCTAAACGCCTTCGGGGCAAGATTGGAGACTGCGCCCATGAGCAGGCCTCCTGCGCTGCGACCTCGTGCGCCTAGGCGGCTTGCTGAGGTGTAATTCTCCGAGCAGAGATATTCGGCGCAGGAAATAAAGTCTGTGAAAGTATTTCGTTTCTGCAGAAGCCTCCCTTGCTCGTACCAGGAGCGACCCATCTCGCCGCCACCTCTGATATGTGCGATCGCATAAACAAAGCCACGGTCAAGAAGGCTAAGGCGAGCGCTTGAGAACGAAGGCTCGATACATATCTCGTAGGAGCCGTACCCGTAGAGAAGGCATGGAGCTGTTCCATCTAGAGGCGTTGTCTTTTTGTAGACAATTGAGATCGGAATTTGAGTGCCGTCATCGGCGCTAGCCCAGGACCGCTCGCAGATGTACTGGTCTTTGTTGAACCCTGGAATCTCAGCCTCTTTCACGATGGAGTTGGAGCCTGATTCGAAGTTGTAATCAATATCTTGCAGCGGCTGGGTAGGTGAGGCGTAGCTATACCTAAGCGTCTCGGACGAGTACTCCGGGTTAGCGCCGGTAGCGACGGTGTATACGGGATCTGGCATCTGGATTGCGCGTTCGTCGCCGTCAGCAACACGAATAACACGCAGGTGCTCCAAACCATCACGGCGCTCAGAGATGACGACGTGTTCAGCGAATACATCCATCTCCGCTATGCGCGTACCTAGGCGATGAGAGGCCAAGTCCCTCCATCTATCAGGCTCTGAGTCGCCAATGGTGGCAGTGACGACTCGAAAATCAAGTGCATTGTCGTTTGTGAGAATGGCCCATTGATCTTTCGCAGGTTCTCCATCAGCGCACTCAACGGATGTACTGCTCGCTGCACGTAGATGATCTACCTCGTACTCAATTCCGTGTCGGCGCTGCGCTACTAGCCGTGGTTCTGCCTCGGGAGTATCACTGGGAATGTAACGGACATCTGAGGTGATGCGTGAGCCAGTTCCGATCAGTATGTAATCGCCACTCCGAGACTCATAGACGCTGACAAAGAAGGATTCGTCAGGCTCCTCGAAGATGAGATTATCTTCGGTTGAGGGTGCTCCGATCACGTGGCGCCACACTTGATACGGCCGAACCGCTTCATCAGGGCGAGTGTAGAAAATCGATCGAGAGTCTTTAGACCAGGCAACACCGTAATAAAGATTCGGTATTTCATCAGGAAGGTCCTCAGCGGTCTCGAGGTTACGGATTCGAAGTTCGTATACCTCACCACCGTTCGTGTCGAGAGCGTAAGCAAGTAAGCGATGATCTGGACTTATCTCGTAAGAACCAACCTCGAAAAATTCGTGGCCAACTGCAAGAGCGTTCTCATCGAGCACCACTTCTTCTTCTACTTCTTCTTCTACTTCTTCTGCTTCCTCTTCTGCGCTTGATTCGGCTCCAGCTCTCCAAGGACGCCTTAGGTGTTTTACGTATGGTTGGTCTGAGAAGCTCCGCTCGAAATACTCCCAAGGACCCTTGCGGACAGGGGCGCTGTCAGCAACAGGGAGCACGCGGGATTCAATCTCTCCATAGATGGAGTCTCTCTCAGCGATCGTCTCGGCCAAGAGGGCGTCTGCGTATCTATTCTCTTCGAGTAGGTACTCGATTACAGCCGGGTCGTTTCGGTCCTGCAGCCATCTGTAATCATCTCTCCGCTCGGTACCGTGGGCAACGTGCTTGAAAGGGTGCTTCGCTGCGATCGGGGCTGCGATCGGGGCTGCGATCGGGGCTGCGATCTGGGCTGCGATCTGGGCTGTGTTCAGAGTTGGCTCCATTGGGGCAGTCTCGCGCGGGGAGGTTCTTACTCCTAAACCATCGAATGTTGGCCGGGGCATTGGCTACGCTCTCAGGGATGCCCATCGCCGAGCCCATTACCTTCACCGAAGACGAGATCGCCGGA
Source organism: Actinomycetes bacterium (assembly GCA_037146835.1). Classification (GTDB taxonomy): domain Bacteria; phylum Actinomycetota; class Acidimicrobiia; order IMCC26256; family IMCC26256; genus IMCC26256. The sequence continues at coordinate 7,100 of JBAWWI010000013.1, forward strand.
GTGAGGTGGAATCAAGACGGCTTGGCTGCTGCGATAGTCCAAGAGGACTCGACTGGTCAGGTCCTAATGCTGGCTTGGGTCAATGAAGAGTCTCTTCGCAAGAGCCTCGAGACCGGGCGTACTTGGTTCTGGAGCAGAAGCAGGCAAGAGTTTTGGTGCAAAGGCGAGACCTCTGGGGACCGTCAATTCATACGCCGCGCAGCCTATGACTGCGACGTCGACGCCATCCTTTTTATCGTTGAGCAAGAGGGTATTGGTGCTTGCCACACGGGCGAGCGCTCATGCTTTTTTCGCGACTTCGGCTCCGGTGCTACCCCCGGCTCGGTATGAGAGAGAACCAGAATCTTGCTCCAGCAGCGCGACCCACGCGTGAAGAGTTTCGCGATTTAGCAAAGAGCTACACCGTTGTGCCTGTCTGGAGAACGCTGCTTGCTGATTTTGAAACTCCTGTCAGCGTATTTGCAAAATTGGTGGGAGATAGCGACGGCTTCTTGCTCGAGTCTGTTGAGCATGGCGTTCGATGGGGTCGTTTCTCCTTTATTGGGAGTGACCCGCAGCTCACTCTTGTAGCTCGAGGAAACGATGTTGCAGTAACTGGTGAGACTCCGCTCGGGGTCCCTACCGACACCGGCGCGCTAAATGCCATTGAGGCGTTGCTCTCGCATTACAAGGCCCCTACGTTTGACGACTTGCCGCCATTCCACGGTGGTGTTGTCGGTTATCTCGGCTACGACGTCGTACGAGAGATTGAGCATCTACCAAATGTTCCAGCAGATGACCTCGGATGGCCGGATGCGGTTCTTACAGTGACCGGTCACGTAACCGCATTCGATCATTTCGCCCAGCGCCTCTATCTGATGGAGAACGTTTTTCTCAAGGGAAATGAATCAAGTGAAGAGCTCGATTCTCTATACGACTCTGCACTCGAGAAGATTGCAGCGCGCGTCGCTAGTCTCGGGCAGCCACTTCCTTACCCTCCCGTTTCTCCGCCAGCTTCACGCCTGACGGATCTGCCCCCTCATACGACAGCCCTTAGTTCTGAGGAGTTTCAATTAAGTATTGAGGCTGCTAAGGAGCACATACTCGCCGGGGACATTTTCCAAGTAGTCCTCTCTCAACGCTTTGATCTAGAGGGCGAGTTCGATCCTTTCTCTGTTTATCGAGTTCTGCGCTTAGTGAATCCCTCTCCGTATATGTACTTGCTGCGTAATAGCGACGTAACGCTTGTCGGTTCGTCCCCTGAGCCGATGGTGCAGGTTCTCGGTGGGAGAGTTATCAGTCGGCCTATCGCTGGCACACGTTTTCGAGGGCGCGATGACGCCCATGATGACCTGTTGGCGGCAGAGCTCATTGAGCATCCAAAAGAGCGTGCGGAGCACGTGATGCTTGTTGACCTTGCTCGTAATGATCTCGGTCGCGTTGTGAAGTTCGGTACTGAGAAGATGGACGAGTTGATGTCCCTTGAGCGCTACAGCCACGTCATGCACATAACTAGTCAGGTCTCGGGAGATTTGATGGACGGGAAATCTGCGGTAGACGTACTGCGAGCCACCTTCCCTGCTGGAACAGTGAGCGGGGCTCCGAAGGTAAGAGCGATGGAGATCATTGACGCACTCGAGCCAGTGAAGCGCGGTCCATACGCAGGAGTAGTTGGGTACCTTGATTTCTCTGGCAACCTTGATACTGCCATTACGATCCGAACGATGCTCTGGCGCGATGGCAAAGCATCAGTTCAAGCGGGAGCAGGAGTCGTCGCTGACTCGGACCCAGCACTTGAGGATCTTGAGTGTCACAACAAAGCGCGCGCTCTCCTAACTGCAGCCGAGGCTTCTAGACGCATTTTTGGCTCTACTAAGGAGATGGGTTCCTAATGAACCATAGAGATGTAGTTCGCGTAACAGGACCTGATACTTGGAGTTTTCTGCAGAGCCTTCTCTCCCAGGATGTGCTTGGCATGGAGCAGGGCGAGCGTCGCTCAGCGCTGATGCTCACCCCTCAAGGGAAGGTGGAGGCTCTCCTTAGCGTTGTGCGCGAAGGGGACGACGCCTTACTCGACACCGACGCAGGTTGGGGAGAGGCCCTGAAGAACGTTCTCTCTCGCTACAAAATTCGAACAGCAGTTGAACTCACCCTTGAGTCTCTCGGAGAGCCGCCAGACGACTCGAGCGAGTTGGAGCGAATACGTGAAGGGACTCCGCGTATGGGGTTTGATCTCGACCCATCGGTGATTCCACAGGAGGCAGCTCTCGAGATTGAATCAGTCTCTTTTACAAAGGGCTGCTTTGTTGGGCAGGAACTCGTTTGCCGCATTGATAGCCGTGGGCATGTAAATAGACACCTTCGACTGATCACTAATAGCTCAGATGTCACTCTTGTAAAGGGGGAGTCTCTCCTCCAGGACGGCAAGGTTGTGGGGGAGGTCACTAGCTCTGCCCCAGGGTTTGCCTTGGGGTACGTCCGCAGAGAGGTAGAGATTGGATCAACCCTCGAGGTATCTGGAACTGTGGTTAAGGTTCTCGAGAGACCAGTAGCAAGATGAGCGCCGATAAGCGATCTCTCTAAAGTGCAGAACCAATGAGTGTGTTGAACAAGATTCTTGGAACTAAGCGCGACGAGATCACAGTGTTGCGTTCACCTCAAACGCGCGACCTCCTTCGGAAGAGCGCGTTAGATGCAGAGCCTCCACGCGATTTTTTGGGAGCGCTATCTGCATCAGACTCGCATTTAAGAGTTATCTCTGAGTTCAAGCGTAAGTCGCCCTCCAAAGGGGAACTCGCCCTCAACTTGGATCCAAGAACGATGGCAGTCAGTTATGCGCAGGGCGGGGCTGCTGCGATGAGCGTGCTCACAGACCAGCAGTACTTCGGCGGGTCTGTCGCTGATCTTCAGAACGCTCGAGCGGCCATGAGTATCCCGGTGCTTCGCAAAGATTTCATAATTGACGAGGTTCAAATCTATGAATCCCGAGCAATCGGTGCCGACGCTATTCTTCTCATTCTTGCTGCGATCGCTGAGGACTCGCTGCTGATGGAGCTTCATTCCTTGGCACTATCACTTGGGATGAGTGTACTGGTTGAAACGCATACTGCGGATGAAGTGGAGAGAGCGGTGCGCCTAGGTCTTGGGGTTATTGGTGTTAATGCTCGGAACCTTGCTGACTTCGCTGAGGACCGAGAGGGAGTAGCAGCGTTAGCTAGTCGAATTCCCTCCGGCGTCGTTGCCGTTGCAGAGAGTGCCATCCGCAGTCTCGAGGATGCATCGAAGATGGCAGAGGCAGGATTCAATGCGGTGCTTGTAGGCGAGGCCTTAGTGCGCCACCCCGACCCGTCATCGCTGGTCGCCGCTATGTCCGAGGTTTCAGTCTCTCCACGGTAGCCCTCACTTATTTAGAGTGAAAATCAGTTTATTTCCCATCTGCTCGGCTCATAGCGGGTTAGATTTTGAGCAATGTTTGTAAAGATCTGCGGGATTACCAACGAAGAGGATGCGCTTCTCTCTGTCGCTATGGGGGCTGACGCCCTAGGTTTTATTTTCGCTGCAGGGAGCCCTCGAATGATGAGCGGCGAGCATGTTCGTGACATCGTCAAGCGCATTCCGCCAGGGATTGCGACCATCGGAGTCTTTAGAAATGAGAGACCCGAGCGTGTAGTTGAGATTGTGCAGCGGTGTGGTCTCTCTGGGGCTCAACTCCATGGGCACGAACCAATTACAGAGGTTCAATGGATTAGAGCCCGCCTACCTTTTGTTATTCAGGCTTTCGCAGCCCACGATCGAGGAATAGCGGCAGCAGTTGCAGGCCCAGCGGATGTTGTGCTGATTGATTCGGCAGCTCCAGGTACCGGCCAAGTATTTGACTGGTCCCTAGCTGAGGGAATGCCGGGCGGACTCAGGTTGATGCTTGCTGGTGGATTGAACCCGGAGAACATTGCTGCTGCCATTGCGCAGGTAAGGCCATGGGGTGTTGATGTAGCAACAGGAGTTGAGTCTGCGCCAGGGACAAAGGACGCTCGAAAGCTAAGGCGATTCATCCTCTCAGCCAAAGAGGCTGGTGACGCTCTACTCGCGATGCCGCAGAGTGCTGATGCGCTACGCCCATACGACTGGGAGTTAGACGGTGAGGGTAATCCCGGCCAGAGCCGTGATGTGGAGCGCCAAGGCCCCCCATCGCTCAGAATCGTCTGAACCCTTCCCTTTGTTGTTTACCTGGTTGCCTCCCGTAACATCGGGAGCAATCTCGAAACGCAAAATTTTGAATTGCAGCAACCAGAGCTGAATTTAGGCCTCAATCAACGGGAGTATTTCGATGGCAGCACCATATAGAGGTGGCGGAGTTCACCTTGATCCACCTGGGCCAGCCCCTGAAGGCCTCGGGAGATTCGGTGAATTCGGAGGACGGTATGTACCTGAGACTCTTGTCTTCGCTTTAGAGCAACTAGAGGCCGAATTCCGCAAGGCGTGGTACTCCGAGGATTTCCGCGCGGAACTTGGCGGGCTACTTGCCTCATACGCAGGGAGACCGACACCAATTACTGAGTGTCACAATCTCTCAGAGCTCTTCGGTGTTCGAGTGCTGCTGAAGCGTGAGGACCTAACCCATACAGGTTCGCACAAGATCAATAACGTTCTTGGACAGGCGCTTCTTGCGAAACGTATGGGGAAACAGAAGGTGATCGCCGAGACCGGTGCAGGGCAGCACGGAGTGGCTACTGCAACTGCGGCGGCTCTCTTCGGTCTCGAGTGCAAAGTCTTCATGGGTGCAGTTGATGTTGAGCGGCAGGCTCTAAATGTATGGAGGATGCGACTCCTCGGCGCCGAGGTAGTGCCCGTTACCTCTGGCAGCGGGACCTTAAAGGATGCGATTAATGACGCAATGCGGGATTGGGTTGCAAGCGTTGAGGACACCTATTACTGCATCGGCTCTGTAGTTGGTCCTCATCCTTACCCGTGGATTGTTCGAGAATTCCAGCGGGTTGTAGGTGATGAAGCTCGTGAGCAAGCTCGCGCTGTACTCGGTGGAGACCCTGATTTTGTAGTGGCGTGTGTAGGCGGAGGCAGCAATGCGATGGGAACTTTCGCAGGCTTTCTAAATACCAAGTCGCGCCTGATTGGGGTTGAGGCCGCAGGCCTAGGTCTTGAGTCTGGGCAGCATGGAGCATCACTGAGCCGCGGAGTGCCTGGGGTGTTGCATGGGGCGAGATCACAGTATTTGCAGGACGAGGAGGGCCAGATTCTTGAGGCTCACTCAATAAGCGCGGGTCTCGACTACCCAGGGGTTGGGCCCGAGCACGCTTCTCTGAGTGCGGATGGGCGCGCCGAGTATGTCTCGGCTACCGACGAGGAGGCCCTCGCTGGCTTCAAACTCCTATCAGTTACAGAGGGAATTGTTCCAGCCTTGGAGCCAGCTCATGCTGTCGGATGGCTGGCGCGTGAGGCCGGCAAAATGATCCCGAAGGGTTCAAGCGTCGTGCTCACAATGTCTGGTCGTGGGGACAAAGACGCGCAGCAAGTGTCTGAACTACTTGATTTGAGTAAAGACTAATGAATCTCGAATCGCACCTTAGAGAGAAACGCAGCGCAGGGCGACGACTACTTGTCCCTTATATAACCGGCGGCATCAACGACGACTGGCTCGCAACCATTGAAGAGGTAGCAGCGCGCGGAGCGGATGCTATTGAGATAGGTATTCCATTCTCGGATCCAATTATGGATGGCCCAGTGATTCAAGCCGCTTCACAGCAGGCGCTGCTACGTGGTGCAACTCCTTATGGCTTGGTGGCAGAGCTCTCTGCGTTAGATATAGATGTTCCACTGGTCGTGATGACCTATTACAACCCTGTGCATCATTTTGGTCACGTGAGGTTCGCTGAAGCGCTTGCCTCGTCAGGTGTCGACGCGGCAATAGTTCCAGATCTTCCGTTAGATGAGATCGATGAGTGGGCGGATGCAGCTAGCAATTCAGGGATTGAGACTGTGCTGCTCGCAGCCCCCACGACCACTGACGAGCGCTTGGCAGCTATCTGCGAGCGATCGCATGGTTTTGTCTATGGAATAGCGTTACTAGGTGTGACAGGTGAACGCGATTCGGTCTCCTCTGAGGCGCTTCAAATGGGGGCACGATTGAAGGGCGCGACCGATAAACCGGTGCTGCTAGGTCTAGGTATCTCGAACGCAAAGCAAGCGAGAGAAGCATCTGGAACTTCTGATGGAGTGATTGTCGGGAGTGCGTTAGTTCGCAGATTGCTCGAAGGTGCGTCTCCATCGGAGGCTGGAGATTTCGTCGCTACGCTGCGCGCTGGCCTCGACGAAGCCATCTGAGATGGCTGCTGCATTCCCCGGCCCTGACCATTGCGATCTATGTGAAGCTGCACGCCTAACGGAGTGGTTCTACGAAGACGACGTTTGTTGGATAGCTGAGTGCGAAATATGCGAGGTGCCGATGGTTGTTTGGAGAGTGCACAGCACATCGCCTTCCGCCGATGTGCTCTCGTATATGCATGAAAAGCTTGCAAATGTCGTAGAGACTTATTTCACATTTGAGCACTACGTTGACGACAACATGCGCAATATTCCTGATCATTACCACGCACATGCCCGCCCAGTAGGCGGGTTTTTTGGTCACGGAATACAACGGAGAGCGCAGTAGTTCGCCTCTCTCGTTTACCGTTTGTTCACTCGCCTTATGTGTAGACCGCTCTGTGTATGTATGTACCTTTTTGAGGCGGTCTTGATCTCGGGAGATAAATGAGCATCAACGATTCGCATTTACGTATCCGAATAACCAACAGACGGAGAAATTGTGAAATTGCGAAAATTGATCATCAGCGTTGGAGTTATGTCCCTGCTTTCCATGGGTTTTGCTGCTTGCAGTAGCGACTCCGAGACCACAGAGAAGCCCACGACTACAACTGCAGCGCCTACAAAGTGCGACAACACAATCGTTGACGTTGCAGCAGGTAACGCCGACTTCTCAACTCTCGTCACCGCAGTTAAAGCGGCTGGCCTTGTTGACACTCTCAACGGCAAAGGTCCGTTCACCGTCTTTGCCCCTACAAACGAAGCGTTTGCGAAGATCCCAGCAGCCGATCTCAATGCGATCCTCGGTGACAAGACGAAGCTGACATCGATTCTCACCTACCACGTAGTGGCAGGAAAAATTATGGCAGCGGATCTAAAGCCAGGTTCACAGAAGGTTCCAACTGTGAATGGTGAAACGGCAGAGGTAGTTGTCTCTGACGCTGGCGTCACCTATGCAGGTGCAAATGTTGTTAAGACCGACATTGAGACATGCAACGGTGTTATCCACGTAATCGACACAGTTGCATTGCCGATGAACTAAGGGGAAACCCTTATTACTTGGGAGTGCTGCAGGGGGTAGATATGCCCCCTGCAGCGACCCTAGGTTCAGCTTGTTTGAAGTCTCGCGGCAAAGAAATCTAGGACCTTCGAGAAGGCTTCGTGCGTAGGATGAGAAGGATCATCGACGAAGTCGTGAGTCAATACGCTATGGGCGCTCTTCTTTATGCCGTACGCATTTCCCTCTGAGGAGTCGATCTCAATCGAGATGAAGGCATCCCCTAAAGCTTCGCGTAGCCCAGCGAAGCGCTCGGCAGGTACTGCTCGATCCTCAGTAAAACGTAGGCCCATCACGCAGGCGCCGGCTGCAGTCTTGATCTGAATGCTCTTTAGGTCTTCCGGGGCAATCCCAATATCAGAACGTCGCGCTGCGCTGATCGGCAACGGTAACGACGGCTGACTCAGGACCGGCGCTATGACTGAGTCCGAGAGCATCATCGCTAAGCCGAACCCTCCTGTGAAGCACATCCCAATTACGCCGACGCCTGGACCTCCACATTTATCGTGCTCGCTCTCGGCTAATGCTCGAAGCCAGAGAGTGATGGGCCTTGTTGAGCCAATTGCAAACGCAGCAAATTCCTTTGAGACGCAGCCCTTCATGATTGAGGATGCAGCGTAAGAATTTGTCATCGGCTTACCTGGTGTGCCGAATACCGAAGGGGTCACTGTTGTGTAGCCATGCGATGCAATTCGCCTAGCAAGCACAGCATGCTCTGGCGTGATCCCTGGAATTTCAGGAATGATGATGATACAAGGACCGTCGCCAAGTCGAAACACTTCACGTGTGACACCAAGGAGAGTTACCTGGCTGGCTTGGAAGTCTTTTAGCTCGTCGCGGTAATCAGTCATGGCAGCGAATCTATCGGTTCTTGGAGAAGTGGACTCAGATTGCGAGAGTCCTCAAACTTCGCTGGGACTTACGTCGTCGAGGCCGACATGAGCAGTCTCCGGGAGTCTTCGAATCAGAAATACAGCAGCGATTAGGGGAGCGATGCCACAGAGCGCAATGGCCTTGCCGATTCCGCCGAGCGGGTCGCTTAGCCAGCCTGCGATCAAGAGCCCAGATGCTGAGCCAACTACGTATGCAAGAAGCATTAACCCGTTACTGCTCCCTCGAACCTCGGTCGGGAACATCTCTGCGTCCATCGTGCCGATTGTCAGAGTTGATGACGCGGCAGCAATTATCGCGAGAGTTGAAGCAATCCAGAGAAGTGGTCCGCTAACCAAGAAGAACGCCATCGATAGGCAGGTCCCTAAGAAGAGACTAACTATTGCAACTGGTCGCCTTCCTCGGGTCTCGGCTAAGCGTCCAGCAATCAAAATCCCAATCACGCCAGGCACGCCGTTAGTAATGCCTCTAAACGCAGCGATACTCGATGAAGAGAATTGATGAACGTCCGCGAGGTATCGGTTTGTCAGTTGAGCAGATGGCGCTGAGAAAATATTGGTCAAGAACCCAATAGCCGCAAGGAGTATGAACCGATTCCTATATGAGGCATCGAATATCTCTCGCAAGCGAAGTTGGGCTCTTCCCCCTGGAGCGACTTTCTTAAAGCGCGTTGTCTCGGGAAGGTGATTCCTAATGGCTGGAAGCAGAACAAGAGCTAGTGCACTGAGTCCGAATGCGATACGCCATGACTCGGGGCTTCGATCAGCTAGGGGCAGCAAGATTACGGCGACAGCGAATCCTGCACCTGCGGCGAGGCTAAGGATTGATACTGCCCAAGCTCGCGCTCCATCGGGTGCCTCTTCTATGACCGCTATGCCTCCAATTACTAGAGCCGAGTTCACTGCAGCGCGAAGAAACAATTGGGAACCGGTAAAGATTGCGAAATTAGGGGAGAGTCCGGAGACTGCATTCGCTAGGCAGACCACGGCTACAGACCAGAGAATTACCTTGCGACGACCTATGCGATCCGAGGCGATAGCAGCAATGAGAGCAAAGAGGACTCCTAATCGGGTGATTGCGAGCGCCGTGCCGAGCCCAGCATCTGAGACCCCGAAGGAATCTGCAATAGCACTTGCATTCTGCCCGAAGAGCGCTGCTCCAAAGGCGGCTAATCCTGCAGCCAGTGATGTGGTGGCTAGGAAATTGATCTGGTGTTCGCTGAACTCTGCAGGGGCAGAGAGGGGGGTGCGCTTCAACTCCGAGGGTGGCGCTTCGCCGGAGAGTGAGGCTGTGATGCAAGCGACTGCATGCTTTAACCCTCTTCGGAGGACCCATCTATGTACTGGATCGAAGGCCCAGCCAAAGAAAGGAATCTCCAACGGCTGAATTGCGCAGAGAGCGATGCTTGAACCACGTTCGGTCGCTGTAACGACTACTTCGAGCCGAGCATGTACGTCGCCTGATAGCGGGCCGGAGAGGGAGCCGTTTGGGTTCTCGTATAGCCGTAGTGATGATTCGAGCGCGGCTGCAACTACCTCAGGTGACTCGGTTGCTGCGATCGTTATTCGGCGCTCCACGATGGCATGCTACGGGGAGTCAAGCAGGTATCTGAGTATTCCTAATGCGAATCTTCGAAGCAGATTTTAGGAGGAGAAAATGTCAATTCTAAAGGTAGGGGATAAGGCTCCCCTCTTCACATTGGAGAATCAGCGGGGCGAGAAGGTACGCCTCTCGGGTTTCAAGGGTAAGTCGGTAGTGATCTACTTCTACCCAAAAGCTGATACTCCAGGATGCACAACACAGTCGTGTGCCTTGCGTGATGCTGGTGACGATTTTGCTGGTTTAGATGCTGTGGTCATTGGTATTAGTCCTGATGCGCCGAGCCGTCTGCTTAAGTTCGACGACAAGTACACCCTCGGGTTCGAGCTATTGGCGGATGAGGATCACGCGGTTGCTGAGGCGTGGGGGGTCTGGGGGGAGAAGTCAATGTACGGGAAGAAATACATGGGAATTATTCGCTCTGCCTTTGTGGTCGATGCGAGAGGAAAACTCGCAGGGGTTTTCTACAAAGTGAGCCCTAAAGACACAGTAGGCAGCGTGACCAAGGCTCTCGAGTCTGGGCGCTAATCCCTCGGCTCCATATCGGCTGATGGCCGGAAGTTTGTTGCTCCTGTGGCATTATCACTCTCCCGACTTGCCCGGATGGCGGAATCGGCAGACGCGACGGACTCAAACTCCGTTGCCCGAAAGGGTGTGCGGGTTCAAGTCCCGCTCCGGGCACCAGTTATTGATCCACCGATGAGTGATGATCAGCCAGCTGTGGATACAGAGGTTGAGTTCGATCTTGCGATTCATCTGGAATTGAAGCAGCCCCAGATTGCGCTCCATAGGACGGACGTCTTTCGATAGCGCATGTATGTATCGATTATCTAGGAGTAGGTTCTCCGGTTATGGGTGACGAACTTATTGTCGATGATTGGCTGTGGGAGGACGACTCGCCTGAAGAAGGTGACGACGCACCCTTAAGTCCCTCGGAGTTGGCGCTACGGAAGCGAATAATCAAGGTATTTATCGGGTCTGTAATTGGTGTCATCGTCTTGGTCTTGCTCTTGATCGTCACTGTAAAGGTATTTACGCCCTCTGCTTCTAGCAGAATTCCAAGTGGCTGCCTTCGTGGAAAGCTCGACGAGTGTCCTGCCAACAAGAACCCAACTTCGATAACCCTCCCAGGGGGTGGGACAATTCCAGAACCTGCAAACAATCCATCCAAAGGCGAGGCAAAGAAACTCCTTGAGCGTTGTATGAATGGTGACGTAGCGGCATGTAACGCGAGTAAATCAGGAGGATAGGCCGAGGCGTTTAGCGATTACCTCGTTCATGACCTCGTCTGTTCCAGCCCCGATTCTCCAGAGACGCGCATCGCGAAATTGTCGGCTAACCCTGTATTCGTCCATGTAGCCGGCACCGCCGTGGATCTGCAAGCAGACGTCCGCGACCCTGTTCTGAACTTGTGCAACATATTTTTTTGCCATCGAGATCTCCGCGACGGGGTACTCGCCGTTCTGAATTCGCCAGACGACCGAGTAGAGCAGTGCTCTCGCAGCCTCTAACTCCGTGGCTGCGTCTGCGATTTTATGTGCAATGACTTGGTGCTGAGAAATGGGTCTGCCGAATGTTTGGCGGTTGCGCGCAAACTCAATAGTCTCAGCAAGGATGTCGTCGGCCTGCCCGATACCCGCTGCGGCGCCAGCAAGCCGTTCGTACTGAAGCTGCCACATGAGTTGAGCGAATCCTTGGCCGGGAGTTAAGCCAATCAAATTATTATTAGGTACGCGCACTCCCACTAAAGAGAACTCAGCGGTGTCGCTCGATTTCATACCCAATTTTTTTAGGTTACGACTCACTGTGACACCCTTGAGATTGGTGTCGATAAGCATGAGTGAAACTCCGCGGGCTCCTTGCGTGGGATCAGTCTTGACAACACAAGTAAGGAAATCTGCCCTGACTCCGTTAGTTATGTAGGTCTTAGCGCCATCGACGATCCACTCATCACCATCTCGAACGGCGCGCGTTTTTATTGCCGCTACATCTGAACCAGCGTCGGGTTCCGTGATAGCGACGGCAGCGATCTTCTTCCCGGCGATTGCAGGTCGTAGATAGCGTTCGCGCTGGTCGTCTGTCCCGAACTCGGCCAGAGCGGGTGTTGCCATATGGGTCTGCACCCCAATAGCCATTGAGATTGCACCGCAGCCGGCTCGGCCCAACTCCTCCATAAGGACGATGCCGGTAGCGAAGTCACCACCCGAGCCTCCCCATTTCTCTGGGTAGTGGAGCCCAAGAAAGCCAAGCTCGCCACATCTCCGGAAGACTGAGTCTGGGAAGAAGCCATCGGCCTCCCACTCGTCCACAAAAGGCGCTATCTCCTTGCTCACATAGGTCCGGATGCTTGCTCTAAGTGCTTCGTGCTCTGGGGTGAAGATCGGGTTAGCCACTTTCTCAGGCTAGTCACTGGCGTCGAGGCTCTACACTCTCAAACGTGAATCGAACAATCCTTGAACGAAGGCTCGTGGATGTCAGCGAGCGCTTAAAGAGACTGCGGGCGGAATTCAACGTCACCGCGGAGCAGCTCCTGTTTATGGAGGATGACGCCGAAGAGAAACGCCTCAGATCGCTAGTTGCTGAGACCCCGATCGCAGAGTTTGAGGCTCGCGAAGCCACGCGCCACAGCTCAGCACTAGCTGAGTATCAAATAGGGCTTGCGAGTTCTATAAAGGAGCTTGAGTTGGAGCAGGATTCGCTCTTGGATCGAATGGCCGGGGAACTTTCATCTTCAGAGAAGGCCCCATCGCAGAAGGCCCCCTCAGAGAATTTCCCCTCAGAGAATGCTGGAGTAAAGAGTGAGTAGCGGATCAGTTCGGACGAGAGTTGTAATTGCTGAGGACGAGGCGATTATTCGCCTTGACCTTAAGGAGCTCCTCGAGGAGGAGGGGTATGAGGTTGTTGGAGAGACCGGTCGAGGAGACGAAGCGGTCGACCTTGTGCGCAGCCTTATGCCGGATATTGCAATTCTCGATATCAAGATGCCAGGGCTCGATGGGCTCACCGCGGCAAGACACATCGCCGCCGAACGTTTAGCAGCGGTCTTGATACTCACCGCATTTTCACAGAGAGAGTTGGTTGAGCAAGCAAGAGATGCCGGGGCAATTGGCTATCTGGTGAAGCCGTTTCAGAAGAGCGATTTGATACCCGCACTTGAATTAGCAATCGGGCGCCATCAGGAGATGAAGAGTCTAGAGAGTGAAATTGAGAGCCTCTCTGAACGCCTCGATGCTCGAAAGGTGATTGATCGCGCAAAGGGCGCTCTCATGGATAACTCTGGATTGAGCGAGCAAGACGCTTGGCGTTTTCTCCAGACCGAGGCCATGAACCGCCGCTCGAAAGTGCACGAGGTTGCCGCCCTTGTTATTTCCGGAGAGATCAACCCAGCGTCCTAGGGCTTCAGTTTCTCGCCTTGCGACTTAATGCTCTGACTGCCGTACGATCAGGGCGTGGCTCTCTTTCTTCTCCTCGACGGACACTCTCTGGCCTATCGCGCCTTCTATGCATTACCAGCCGATTTAGCGACCTCTTCAGGCCAGGTAACGAATGCCGCTTACGGCTTCACGTCGATGCTCGCGAAAGTTGTTGGCGATCTAGCGCCGGATGGAGTCGGGGTTGCATTTGATACGCCGGCGCCAACCTTCCGCAAAGAGAAGGATGACAGTTATAAGGCCGGTCGCAAAGAGACACCAGATCTATTCCGTCAGCAACTGCCCTTAATTCATCAGGTACTTGAGTCTTTAGGCATTCCGATTATTGAGGCGCCAGGTTTCGAGGCCGATGATGTGATCGCCACACTCGCTACCGCCGCGGAGGCACAAGGTCACGACGTCATCATCGTTACCGGGGATCGCGACTCCTATCAGTTGGTCAATGACCCGCACATCAAGGTTCTCTATAACAAGCGCGGAGTCTCTGATTATGCGCTCTATGACGAGGCAGGGATTCTCGAGCGCACCGGGGTTACTCCTACGCAGTATCCCGAGTACGCAGCGCTTCGCGGTGATCCCTCGGACAACCTGCCAGGCGTGCCAGGAATCGGCGAGAAGACTGCAGCAAAACTCGTAAACGCCTATGGAGACCTCGATGGGATCTTTGCCAACTTGCACGAACTCCCCCCGAAGCAGCGTACAAATCTAGGGGAGTGGGAGGAGCAGGTTAGGCACAACCACGACATGTCTGTTCTGCGCCGCGACGTCGAACTCTCGATAACCGTTGACGACCTTGTTTCAAAGCCATTTGAGATAGAGGAAGCGAGATCCCTCTTCAACCAACTTGAGTTTCGAACTCTTTTCCCGAGGATGCTCAGCGCACTCAAAACAGTTGATATCGCTCCGAGCCCCGATGAAGCATTCGATGTAGAGGTCGAGGTACTCGGCTCTAAGTCAGCCGTCGCGAAATTGAGTTCCATGGTTGGTTCTACGTTGGCGCTCGAACCCGTATGGGCCGGCGCGCGAGGGCGTAGCCCGATCGATGCTCTTGCCGTCGCTAGTGGCGATGATTGCCTAGTTCTTAATCCAGAGGCACTGCGAAGCAACGACGTGGAGGCAGCAGTAATTGCATTAATCCGTGATGGAGTAATTGCAGCGCATGGGGCCAAGGAACTTCTCCACGGACTTCGGCGCACATTCGACCTAGGCGATTCAAATACTCTCCCCGGTCTTACCTACGACACCGCTGTAATGGCATATCTAATCGAGCCGGGCGAGAGCACTTATGAATTGGAGGCGCTCTCCGCACGCCATCTTGGAATCGAAATCAAGAGCCCTGACCGTGAAGAGGGAACACTGGATTTGGGGGGCGAAGAGTCCTTTATTGAGGCAGGGCGGCGTGCAGCTGCGATACTCCGCTTAGCTACAGCTCTAGAGACTTCATTAGTTGAGCGCGAGCAGATGGACCTCTATCGAGAGGTGGAGCTGCCGTTAGTGGAGATACTCGCAAATATCGAGGAGTTAGGTGTACGCATCGATGTTCCGTTTCTCGAGACCTTACGAGTCGAACTCACTGCCTCTTGCGCAAAGCATGAGGCAGCGCTCCACGAATATGCCGGCGAGACTTTCAATGTCAATAGCACGACGCAGTTAAGGCGTGTGCTGTTCGAGAAATTGGGGCTCACGCCAGTTAAGAAGACAAGTACCGGTCAACCCTCCACCGATGCAGACTCCCTCTCAAAGTTGGCCGGCGAACATCCATTTGTCGCCGAGCTAATGAGGTATCGCGAGGTAGAGAAACTGCGCAGTACTTACGCAGAGGCGCTCCCACCACTAGTTGCAGCCGATGGACGCATACATGCAACCCTGAACCAGTTGTCAACCTCGACGGGGAGAATCTCAAGCGAGAATCCGAATCTGCAGAACATCCCCATCCGCACCGAAGAGGGGAGAGCTCTGCGAAAGGCGTTTATTCCTGCGGATGGTTGCGTGCTCCTCTCCTCTGATTACAGCCAAATTGAATTGCGGATACTTGCGCACCTTGCGAATGACCCAGGTTTGGTCGATGCCTTTGAGCGCGGCACCGATATACACACGGTCACTGCTTCGAAAGTTTTTGGTGTTGCTGAGGCCGATGTTGATTCCCATCAGCGTCGCTTTGCCAAGGTGATCAACTATGGCCTTGCGTACGGCATGGAGGCGTATGGGCTGGCGCAGCGTATGGATATTCCCAACGACCAGGCGCGCGACATCCTCGATGCTTTCTTCGCAGGGTTCCCAAGAGTTCGCGAATTTATGGATCAGACCGTTGTTGAGGCGAGAAGGCTTGGGTATACCTCGACAATCATGGGGCGTAGGCGTCGCATCCCCGAACTGGCATCCGATAATTTTCGCATTAGGCAGATGGGTGAGCGCATGGCACAGAACGCCCCTGTACAGGGCTCGGCCGCAGATGTATTCAAGGTTGCAACAGTTCGCTTAGCCCACGCTCTCAAGGAAGAAGGCTTGCGTAGCCGTATCGTGCTTACCGTCCACGACGAACTTGTTCTCGAGGTTCCGGAGAGTGAAATGGATGCTTGCGAAGCGCTAACTCGTTCAGTGATGGAGGGCGCAGCACATCTTCTCGTCCCGTTAGTCGTTGATATCGGATTTGGACCCAACTGGGCTGAGGCCAAGTAGCAGGATCCATGGAGACTCCAAGCGGATCGTGGTTCAACGCACTCGCGTCATATTTAGGCCCTGCATATCTTCGTAACGCATTTACTTACGGGACAGTTCAGGAGATTGATTTCATCATCGAGATATTGGGCTTGAGGCCTGGAATGAGGGTGCTTGATGTTGGTTGCGGCCCTGGGCGACACAGCCTCGAACTCTCGCGGCGTGGGTACGAAGTAACCGGAGTTGATCTCTCTCCAGAGTTCATAAACCTCGCTGTGGAGAGCGCAGGCTCCGAGAACCTGTCGATTGATTTTGAGATGCTTGACGTTCGTGATCTTGCCTTTGAGGATGAATTCGACGCAGTGATTTGCCTCTGCCAAGGTGGGTTTGGGCTGCTAGGTGGCGACGATGATGGAGATGTTTTCCTTCGACTCTCTCGGGCTGTGAAACCTGGCGGAGGTGTCGTCGTAAGCGCTTTCTCATCGTATTTTGCCCTACACCACCTAGAACAAGGGGAGGAGTTTGACCCGAGGGTAGGCGTGCTCCACGAAGTCTCAACTCTGCGTAATAGCGATGGGTTAGAGGCCCCATTCGACCTCTGGACGACCTGCTTCACCTCTCGGGAATTGCTGCTTTTAGGTGCAGCGTCTGGGCTTGTAGCTACTGCGACCTACGGAGTCACTCCTGGCGATTATGGCGTCCGGCCACCTGCCCTCGATCGGCCGGAAATCCTCTTTGTCGCATCTAGGGGCTCTGGCCTGTAGCCTGCGGGAGCCTTCAACCGGAGGCATTGAGACGCACTCTCTAATCAAGGGGTAATACCCGAGGATGGAGACCCTGCCTGACTGAGTCAAAATCCAGGAGCAAATTCCGTGTCCGATCAGCCTGAGGTCACACCAGTGACCCCCGAGTCCCAGTCCGCCCCCGCAGCCGTTGCCTTGGCAGAGCCGCCAGCACGAGTATTCGAAGAGGGTGGATTAAGCGAAGTCGTTCTAAACGACCTCGGTTCAATGTCTCTCTCCGATGCCATCGATGCGACGCTCGTCGAGTTCGAGGAGGGTGGGCTTGTCAGCGGAATTGTTGTGAAGATCGATGCAGATGAAGTTCTGCTCGACATCGGGTTCAAGTCTGAGGGAATCATCCCTAAGAAAGAACTCTCGATCCGCAACGACGTAAACCCTTCGGAGATTGTCTCCATTGGTGAGCGTATTGAAGCACTGGTACTTCAGAAGGAAGATAAAGAGGGACAGCTAATTCTCTCGAAGAAGCGCGCACAGTACGAGCGCGCTTGGGGCACCATCGAGAAGGTCAAAGCCGAAGAAGGAATTGTTACCGGCCTTGTGATCGAGGTTGTTAAGGGTGGATTGATCGTCGACATCGGCCTTCGAGGATTCCTCCCCGCTTCACTCGTTGATCTTCGGCGCGTACGCGACTTGGCTCCGTTCATCGGTCGTCAACTCGAGTGCAAAATTATCGAGCTCGACAAGAATCGCAATAACGTTGTTCTCTCTCGCAGAGGATTCCTTGAGGAGAACCAGCGCGAGCAGCGTGACGATTTCCTAACGAATCTCAAGCCAGGGGAGATCCGAGAGGGAGTTGTCTCCTCCGTTGTTAACTTCGGTGCATTCGTGGACCTTGGAGGCATGGACGGACTCGTCCACGTATCTGAGCTCTCATGGAAGCATGTTGATCACCCCTCATCGGTTGTAACCGTCGGCGACGAAGTGACTGTTCAAGTTCTCGAGGTTGACCTGAGTCGTGAGCGCATCTCGCTCTCTCTCAAGGCCTGCCAGCAGGACCCATGGCAGGAGTTCGCATCCGGTCACCAGGTCGGAGAGCTCGTATACGGCCGAGTCACAAAACTCGTGCCGTTCGGTGCTTTCGTCCAGGTCGGAGAGGGTATCGAGGGACTTGTGCACATCAGCGAGATGGCTGTGCACCATGTCGAGGCACCCGAGCAGGTCGTCAACGGTGGGGAAGAGCTCTGGGTCAAGATCATTGATGTTGATCTTGAGCGTCGCAGAATTTCCCTATCTATCAAACAGGCTGCAGAGGGTGGAACAGTTGCCGCCGAGTACCAAGATGCATTCGGCGAGCACGCCTTCGACGAGGCTGGCAATTACATCGGCGATCCAATAGCTGTAGACGAGCCTGCTGCTGACGATGCAGCAATCGCAGCTGAGGCAACTCCAGAGGCTGCAGTAGCCGAGGCACCTCAAGCAGAGGCGGTCGAAGAGGCAGTCTCGGAGGCACCTGAGGTCATCGAAGAGAACCCAGAGGCAGCTCCCGATGCAGCACCCGAGGCAGCACCTGAGGCATAGAACTTCGTAGCGCTAAGTGTCTTAGCGTCTGCGTAATTAGTAGAAGAAGTGTGGCCCGAGCATCTGCTCGGGCCACACTTTTATTTGGTCTAAGGGAATCCCTTTGAGGCCCGTTCCAATATGGAGGAGCTTCCTACCCCGTTGCTACGAAGCGATTCGAACTAGTCCTAAGCGCATCCCGCTCAGTACTGCCTGGGTCCGGTTATGAGCCTCAAGCTTTGTGTAGATGGATCCGAGGTGATTCTTCACGGTCTTGAGGCTGATGAATAGTTCAGCAGCAATCTCCTGGCTGCTTCGCCCCTCAGCGAGTTGCTGAAGCACTTCATGCTCGCGACGTGTGAGCGGTCCTCGGTCAGATGAGTTTGAGACCAATCGAAGGATCACTGGGTGCTCAATCGAGGTGACTGCGGATAGGAATTCAACGGAGCCGTCTTGAGGCCCAATTACTGCTGAGGCTCCTGAGACCATTGCATTTGAGCGTTCGGCCGAACCGGAGGCTCCGATCAAAACAATGCGAGAGTCGGGGGCCTGCTCAGCTACTGCTTTTACGCTAGCGATCGAGGATACGACCACAACATCAGGCGATAGCCCAGCTGCAAGCCTTGCCCCATCTAAGGCCTCTTCGGCCTCTGCAATAACAGTGGCGCCGCCCTCGGCGCAGATTGATCGCACGGCATCTCTGACGAGTCGCTGATCGTGGATTACGAGTACTGATGTCATCGCGGTTGCTCCTAGTTGGATGTAGTCCTGTGTCTCAGGATCTCTTCCTGTGGATGACTCATCGGCACGCGAATGGGGCGACTCAAGGGTAAAGATGCGTCTCTCTCGATTATTCTGCGCTTTAACGCGACTAACCCAGTGGGGGCCTCGGTTTTTCTCTACCGGTGCAATGCTCTACGCTCCCCGTGTGCTTCTAATTGGTCTCACAGGCGGTATCGGCTCAGGTAAATCCACGGTTGCTGCCCTTTTGGAGGCAAGGGGTGCATTAATTGTGGATGCAGATGCCATTGCTCGAGAGGTCGTGGAGCCAGGCTCTCCCACGCTGGCTCTATTGGTTGAGCGTTTCGGGCCAGAGATCCTCGGCCCAGACGGCGCTCTCAATCGAACCGCACTTGCGAATATCGCGTTTGCCTCAAGTGAACTACGCAAGGAGCTTGAGTCGATTACCCATCCGGCAATTGGCGAGGTGTTCTTCAAGCGCATCGCTGAAGCACCTTCTGACGCAGTTGTAGTCCACGATGTACCGCTCCTAGCTGAGTCAGCCGGGGCGTTGGTTCGTGGGTACGGAGCAATCGTGGTTGTGGAGACACCTAAGGAATTGCGCCTGCTCAGGCTAGATGGTCGCGGAATTCCGAGGGCCGACGCAGAGGCGCGCATGGCTGCACAGGCAACAGATGAAGAGCGTCGAGAGATTGCCACTCACGTAATTGACAACCAGGGCGACCATGCAACTCTCGAGTATTTAGTTGATGGATTGTGGAACGATCTACTGATCCTTCGTGACGAGAATGCAGCACTGGCAGCGCAGGCAGAGGATCTCGCCCCTTAACGGCAGTAGCGACCACTTAGACTCTGAAGCATGCCGCCATTTGAACTCGTCTCTGACTTTGCGCCGGCAGGGGACCAGCCCGAAGCGATAGCGGCACTAGCGGCAGGGCTCCGGCGAGGCGATGCCGCTCAGACGCTTCTAGGAATTACAGGCTCTGGAAAGTCCTTTACAATCGCTGGCTTAATAGCGGAGGTACAGCGCCCAACGCTCGTGCTCGCTCCTAATAAGAGTCTCGCTGCGCAGTTGGCATCAGAGTTTAGGGAGTTCTTCCCGAAGAACCGTGTCGAGTACTTCGTGTCCTACTACGACTATTACCAACCTGAGGCCTACTTGCCCTCGTCCGACACTTTCATTGAGAAGGATTCGTCGATCAACTCTGAGATAGATCGGCTACGCCACTCAGCTACTGCTGCACTGCTCTCTAGGCGCGATGTTGTAATAGTCGCCTCTGTCTCTGCGATCTATGGGCTTGGCTCACCAGAGATGTATGCGCGCCAATTGCTGACAATAAAGATCGGCGAAGAGTACGAGCAGCGAGCATTGCTTAGGCGTCTTGTAGAGATGCAGTACGAGCGCAACGATATGTCTTTTGTGCGGAACAAATTTCGTGTGCGTGGCGACACCATCGAGATCTTCCCCGCCTACGAAGAGCGCGGAATCCGCATTTCTCTCTTCGGAGACGAGGTTGAGCGCATCTCCACAGTTGATCCGCTAACTGGCGAGGTCTACGAGGAGCTAGACACGATGGTGCTTTTCCCGGCCTCTCACTATGCGACTGAGGAAGAGCAGATGAAGAGTGCGGTCGTCGGTATAGAGGCTGAGTTGGAGGAGCAGCTGCGGGCATTCCATTCCAGCGAGAAATTGCTTGAGGCACAGAGACTCCGTATGCGTACAACGTTTGATCTAGAAATGATGCGCGAGGTGGGTTTCTGCTCTGGCATTGAGAACTACTCGCGACATCTTGATGGACGTTCAGCGGGTGATCCGCCGTACACCCTCCTCGATTATTTCCCTGATGATTGCCTAATTGTCTTAGACGAGAGTCACGTGACTGTTCCTCAGCTTCACGGACAGTATGCGGGAGATCGCTCGCGCAAAGAGACTCTTGTAGAGCATGGTTTTAGGCTGCCTTCGGCATTAGATAACCGTCCGCTCAAGTTCGATGAATTCATGGAGAAGGTAAAGCAGATTGTCTTCATGTCGGCTACCCCTTCTAAGTATGAGGTGGAGCGATCGGATCAGATCGTTGAGCAGATCATTCGCCCAACAGGGCTACTCGACCCAGAGGTAATTGTGCGCCCAACTAAGGGTCAGATCGATGACCTTGTGCACGAGATTCGAGGACGCGTCGAACGCGGTGACCGCGTGCTAGTCACCACTCTCACAAAGAAGATGTCCGAAGACTTGACTGATTATTTGGTTGAGCTGGGCATTCGCGTGCGTTATTTACATAGCGATATCGACACTCTAGAGAGGGTTGAACTTCTTCGAGGACTACGTCTCGGCGAGTTTGACGTGCTTGTTGGCATCAACCTCCTTAGAGAAGGATTAGACCTCCCAGAGGTTTCGCTTGTTGCGATCCTCGACGCTGACAAAGAAGGATTTCTTCGATCCGCTACAAGCCTTATTCAGATCATTGGGCGAGCAGCTCGCAATGTAGATGGTCAAGTAATCATGTATGCAGATCGCGTCACCGACTCGATGAAGCACGCTATCTCAGAGACCAATAGACGACGACAGCATCAGATGGCCTACAACCTTGAGCATGGGATTGATCCACAGACAATCATCAAGAAGGTGGCCGACATCATGGAGATGGTTAGGGCACGCGAAGGGGAGGATGACGACACTGGGAGCGGTACAGGTTCTCGAAGGGGTCGGAAGAAGTCGGCGATTTTCGCTGATCTTGCCGGCGTCGCCCCTGAGGAGCTTGGTCGGTTGGTTGCTCAACTTCAAGAGGAGATGCACCAGGCCGCTAAAGATCTTCGTTTCGAAGAAGCAGCACGGATTCGCGATGAGGTAAATGAGCTCAAGCGAGAGATTCGAGCATCAGGATAGGTAGAACGTCACCGAGGCAGATTTTCCTGTTGGAGTGACCGCCACTTATGCCGTGGCGATCACAATCCGGCCTCGTGAACTAGGTACGATTCGGGAGTGCCTCAGCCACCCCGCAAACCTAAGCCTGCAGCTGGTGGCGAAGCCCCGAAGAAGCCCGTCTCGGCCTCCTCGAAGGAGAAGCCTGCAGCCGGCAGCAAGTCTCTGGCACCTACGAAGTCTCAGCCAACGAAAGCTGCGTTAAAGGTTCCCTCAGCAAAGAAGTCCCCTGTCAAGAAGGCTGCAGTGGAACGAATCAAAGCCGCTCCCAAGGGTGAACCCGACATGATATCGGTACGAGGAGCGCGTGAGCACAACCTGCGCGGAATCGATATTGACTTACCGCGTGACCGACTTGTAGTGATCACAGGGCTCTCAGGGTCTGGCAAATCTTCGCTTGCCTTTGACACGATCTACGCCGAGGGTCAGCGTCGCTATGTAGAGTCGCTCTCTTCCTATGCTCGTCAATTCCTCGGCCAGATGGATAAGCCCGATGTTGATTTCATCGAGGGGCTCTCGCCAGCGATCTCCATTGATCAAAAGTCTTCATCTAGAAATCCGCGCTCCACCGTTGGAACAATTACCGAGATCTATGACTATCTGAGGTTGCTTTTTGCGCGTGTAGGTGTCCCTCATTGCCCAGATTGTGGGCGCGTAATTACTCGCCAGACGCCCCAGCAGATCGTTGATCGGATACTCGAACTCCCTGAGGGAACTCGCTTCCAGGTTCTCGCCCCAGTAGTACGTGGACGCAAAGGCGAGTACGAAGGGCTTCTCGCTGACCTCGAGCAGCAGGGATTTACCCGTGCGCGCATTGATGGCGAGGTTATTGAATTAGCCGACCGATCAAAGGAAAGGCTCGCGCGCTACGAGCAGCACACGATCGAGGTTGTTGTCGATCGCCTTGTGAGGCGCGAAGGGATTGAGCGCCGCTTAACCGATTCATTGGAGACAGCGCTCCGGCTCGCGGAGGGAGTTGCAGAGATCGAGATTGTTCCGGCGGAGGGCGAGGAGGCCTCTGAGGCTTTAACTTTCTCGGAGCACCTTGCCTGCAACTACTGCGGTGTTTCATTTGATGAGTTGGCCCCCCGCAATTTCTCGTTTAATTCGCCTTATGGAGCATGCGAGAAATGCGATGGTCTCGGGACTCGATACGAGGTGGACCCAGAACTCGTAATTCGGGACGAAGATCTCTCAATTCAGGAGGGGGCAATTGCTCCCTGGTCTGGTTTTAGAGGCGAGTTTTTTACAAGACTCCTGATTGCAGTAGGCGAGGAACATTCATTCTCAGTTGATACGCCATGGAGGAAACTGAGCGCTGCAAAGCGAAAGATTGTTCTGTACGGATCTGGCGATTCACAAGTTCTCGTGAAGTACAAGAATCGCTACGGGCGTAAACGTGAATATCGCTCAGGCTACGAAGGGGTTATTCCGTGGCTAGAGAGGCGACACACAGATGCTGATACCGACCGACTGCGCGAGCAGATTGAGGGCTACATGCGCGAGGTTCCTTGCCCTGCCTGTTTAGGTCAGCGACTCCGACCCTCTTCTCTCGCAGTGAAGGTAGATGGGCGCAGCATCTCCGAAGTGGGAAATCTAAGCATTAAAGACGTAGCCGTCTTCTTTCGCAGCATTGTTTTCTCAGCGCGCGATCGAATTATCGCGGATCGCGTTTTAAAAGAAGTCAACGATCGGCTTCAGTTTCTGCTCGATGTTGGCCTTGATTACTTAAGTTTGAATCGATCTGCCGGTTCACTCGCGGGTGGCGAGGCGCAGCGCATCAGGCTTGCTTCTCAGATCGGTAGCGGTCTTGTTGGGGTGCTCTACGTATTAGACGAGCCATCCATCGGGCTCCATCAAAGAGATAACCAGCGCTTAATCGACACCATGGTGAGGCTACGAGACCTTGGTAACACTGTTCTTGTTGTTGAGCATGACGAAGAGACGATTCGAGTGGCGGATCACATCGTCGACATTGGTCCGGGCGCTGGGGAGCATGGGGGAGAGGTCGTCGTCTCTGGCTCTTTGGAGGATCTGCTCTCGGAGCCGAGATCAATCACTGGGCAGTACCTCTCAGGTGCGCGCAAGATCGAGGTTCCAAAGACGCGTCGGCCTACGAGCGATAACTGGCTACGAGTAATCGGAGCTAAAGAGCACAACCTGCGTGGAATCGACGTTGGGTTCCCGCTCGCCTGCTTCGTCGCAGTCACCGGGGTGAGCGGGAGCGGCAAGAGCACTCTTGTTAATGACATTCTCAACAATGTGCTTATGCAGTCGGTATATAAATCGCGAACCGTTCCTGGTAAGCACAAGAGTGTCACCGGCATAGAGCACCTCGACAAAGTAATTACTATTGATCAATCGCCAATTGGGCGAACACCTAGATCAAATCCGGCCACCTACACAAAAGTGTTCGACAAGATCCGCACACTTTTTGCGGGCACTCCTGAGGCAAAGATACGCGGGTACCAACAGGGTCGTTTCTCCTTCAATGTGAAGGGCGGTCGTTGTGAATCTTGCGCCGGAGATGGCACCATAAAGATTGAGATGCATTTCCTGCCCGACGTGTATGTTCCTTGCGAAATTTGTAAGGGAGATCGTTATAACCGAGACACGCTTGAGGTGACGTTTAAGGGGAAGAACATCGCTGAGGTATTGGATCTCCCTGCTGAAGAAGCGCTGGAGTTCTTCCAGAACCAACCGACGATTGCGCGTCAACTGCAGACCCTTGTTGATGTTGGTCTTGGGTATGTACGCCTCGGCCAACCTGCTCCTACGCTCAGCGGAGGAGAGGCGCAGAGGGTGAAGCTCTCAACAGAGTTAGGCAAGCGCTCCACTGGACGAACCATCTACATCCTTG
This sequence comes from Actinomycetes bacterium, assembly GCA_037146835.1. Taxonomy (GTDB): domain Bacteria; phylum Actinomycetota; class Acidimicrobiia; order IMCC26256; family IMCC26256; genus IMCC26256. Next base: position 31,854 of record JBAWWI010000013.1, read on the forward strand.
ACGAGCCGACAACTGGTCTCCATTTTGAGGATGTTCGTCGCTTGCTAGGGGTACTCCAACGCCTTGTCGATGGAGGCAACACTGTTCTAGTTATTGAGCACAATCTCGATGTGATTAAGTGTGCGGACTGGATTGTTGACCTTGGTCCAGAGGGTGGCGACGGGGGTGGCCTTCTAATCGCAGAGGGAACCCCAGAGGATGTTGTGAAGATCAAGGGTTCATGGACGGGGAAGTATTTGGAGCCGGTTCTGCTGGCGCAGAGATAAGAGTGAAACTTTGAGCGATCGATACTCGGCTTGGTCTGAGCACGCTGCCTGGTGGCAGGAGGGATTCACCGATGGTGCTGACCCAGAGTACGAAGAGCAGATTCTCCCCATTGTGGCTGAGTCTCTATCTGGATATGACCGCGTCCTGGATATCGGGTGTGGTGAGGGGCAACTCTCCCGTCGTGCCGCCTCCGTGGGAGCGAGGGTCGTTGGGCTGGACCCAATTCCGGCGCAGACTGTTGAGGCGACAAAGCGCGGTGGTGGTCCGGTGTATTCCCAAGGTGACGCCTCTGCTCTTCCATTCGCCGATGGCGCTTTTGATGCGGCCATTGCCTGTTTAGTTTTTGAGCATCTCGAGGACCCAGATGCGGCGCTCGCCGAGGTAGCACGCGTCCTGCGGGTTGGCGGTCGTTTTCTCTTTATGCTCAACCATCCTCTTCTTCAAGCGCCTGGAAGCGGTTGGATCGATGACCATATTCTCGGCGAGCAGTACTGGCGTGTTGGCGCTTACCTCACGGAGAGCATCACCAATGAGCAGATGGAGCCTGGGGTGATTCTCCCGTTTGTTCACCGCCCGCTTAGTCGCTATGTAAATACGATGGTTGAGAACGGCTTGGTCTTAGATCGAATGCTGGAGCCAGCGCCTCCGGCCGGTTTCCTATCAAAAGCACCTGAGTACGCAGACGCTTCAGAGTTTCCGCGCCTGCTGGTGCTCCAGGCGATTCGCGTCTAGAAATTTAGATCGTAATAGGGCCTGCGTAATAGGGACTACGTAATAGGGACTACGTAATGTCAAGCATGCGCTGTAGAGCTACGCGCGCCCACTCGCTCACGCCGGGATCAACGGAGATTCGATTGACCGGATCTCCGGCGATTATCGACTCTAAACACCAAGCAAGGTGTGGAGCGTCGATTCGAAACATCGTTGAGCATGGGCATACGAGAGGATCTAAGGAGACGACTGTCTTGTCAGGGTTCTCTGCAGCGAGCCTCTGGACCATGTGAATCTCTGTACCGATACCGATTGCTGAGCCGGGAGGTGCACTCTGAACCCAATTAAGAATGCGCTCGGTCGATCCGACTCTGTCAGCGACTTCGACAACATCATGCGAGCACTCAGGGTGCACAATGACCTCGCCATTCGGATGGTCAGCCCTAAATTTCTCTACGTGAGCAGGAGTAAATCGCTGGTGCACTGAGCACCAACCGCGCCAGAGTAAGAGTGTCGATTTATCGATCTCTGCGGCGGTTAGTCCACCTAGCTCCTTGCGAGGGTCCCATAGAAGCATCTGCTCTTCTTTGAAGCCCATATCGAAACCAGTATTTCGACCGAGGTGCTGATCTGGGAAAAAAAGAACTCGCGAACCTTGGTCTAACGCCCACTCAAGAACTGCTCGTGCATTTGATGAGGTACATACTGCTCCACCATTTCGACCTACAAAGGCTTTGATAGCTGCAGAGGAGTTCATATATGTAATTGGAATGAGCTTCTCAATCTCGATTACTTCAGAGAGCGATTCCCACGCCTCCTCGACCTGATCGATGTCGGCCATATCTGCCATTGAGCAGCCTGCATTTAGATCTGGGAGAATCACATTTTGATGATCGCCGGTAAGCACGTCTGCTGATTCGGCCATGAAATGGACTCCACAGAAGATGATCTCGGTTGCAACGCTCTCCTGGGCAATCTGGGCGAGCAGGAATGAGTCACCGCGAGCATCTGCCCACCTGATGACCTCGTCTCGTTGATAGTGATGACCAAGAATCAATAAGCGGGGACCAAGAGTTGCTTTTGCCTCCGAGATCCACTGGGCTAATTCCTCTGGGGACGCAGTTGTGTAGCGGTCTGGTAGGGGAGTCTGAATTCGAAGCATCTAATGCCCTTCTGGGGCTTGGCGCTGGTCTCCGGATTTGGCCTGCGGGGACAGCCTGGTCGCCCTCCGCGGGGTTGTAGGCCCCGGAATCCATATGTATGACCGGATTACCAGGCCGGCCTGATGAGAGTGTACCCCCTTTAGGTGACATTTATGAGGGCTGAGCCGCGAGACTATGAGAATGCTCGATCGCCCGGCTCCCTCCACCATTCCAGATTCGCCTGGCTCCTATCAATTCAAGGATGTAGACGGACGGGTTATCTACGT
>JBAWWI010000014.1:0-32868 GCA_037146835.1 Actinomycetes bacterium
TGCGAGTATCGAGAAGACGGTTAGGTGTGACACCAACAAAACCACCAGCCGAGACCGCCGCCGATGCCGGCACCGCAGTCGTCGTTAGAACTCCAGCCGTAGCAGACGCCACTAGAAGCATTGAGGCAAGCGGGGCTGTAAAGCGAGTCAGGAAAGGGCGACGAGACATTAAAACCTCTAGTTTTAGTGAGCGGGCAAGAATGCAGCTTCGAGAATTCCTATTAAGGAAGGCTCTGAGACCCACAGGATAGGCCGAGTCACGAGATGCCGCCGGGGCGCGAGGCTAAGGCTTAACCGCGACGTCGCCTGCGGTTCACACTTCTAGGGATTAAGCCAGGGCTGATTTCACAGCCGCGGCGATTCGGCCTCCATCGGTGCCCGCTCCCGCCCGCTCTCGAACCGCCTTTACCACTGAACCCATAGCTTTTCCGCCGCTTAGACCCGCAGCCTGCGCGACGGCGACCTCTTCTGCCACCAACGCAAATAAAGCATCGTCATCGAGAGCGGCTGGCAGGTAGGCCGAGAGAACCTCTGCCTCAGCGCGCTCTTTAACTGAGCGGTCCTCTCTTCCAGCAGAGAAATATGCATCTGCGGCTTCTATGCGCTTACGGACCTCTGCCTGAAGAACCCCAATAACTGCATCATCCGATAACTCGACCTTCTCCTTGCCCGATACTTCAGCCTTGCGGATTGCCGCTATCGCCATTCGGAGGGTGTCACGTTTGATCTCGTCGCGGGCTCGCATCGCTGTCGAGAGGTCATTCTGCAGTTGGTTCTTCAGAGTCTCCACTAGCAAGCAACCATAGGCGCACATAACTGTCCGCGCAGTGGTGTTGCTGATTATCTCGCTGACCCTCAGGGTTTACTCCGAGATGTGTGCCTCGGTGATATCGATCTCTACTACTTCTGCAAGATCGCCCACTACATCATCCTGAGATCTGGGGGCGGGTGTCTCTGCAAACTCCACTCGGCGAGGGGTCTGCGGAGCCTTGAGTATTAACCCCTCCTCCAACTCCACTGCTACTAAATCATGATGCTCTGAATCTTGCCGGTCGAAGTAGGCAATACGCACCTGCGTGCGGGCATTCCCGGCGAACCAAATAATCCCAGCGAGCACAGCGCCCCAACCAAGAATGAACCAGGAGACCACGACAATGGCCTCAGAATTACGGCGACGTCGACCGGTATTGCGCCACGCCGAACGCGGTGACGCTGCCATGTCGGCGATGGTTGCTGCTAATACAATTAACCCAACGACATACCCGAGAGCAATGAATCCGGCTATCCCTGTGAGCACGTTGATCCTCTAGCCCCCAATTCATCACCGAGGCAGAAATGGGGCGTAATGAGTCTGGAGTTACAGGCGAGTCCTACCCACCTACAACCTCTGCTACTGCCCGAGGTATGCAGTCTGCCATAAAATATGACAGATGTCATGTAAAAATAGAGAGTGATTCTACAGCGCTGCGCAGAGAAGCAAAATTTTCGTATTCAGGATCCGAAATCTGTCTCCGAGTTCGCTTCCTCGACCAGATTGATCTCATAGTAGGACTGTCTTGCCATTGCGATAGTTGACATTCGGTTCGCAAATGCCTCCTGAAAGGAGAGATCAATCTCTTGGGAAACCTCTAGTTCTTGAGAGATTTGGCGAACCTGTGACCTGGCGTCGCCTGCAAACCAAACAACCGTCGCTATTAACCCACCCCAGCCAAAGGCGATCCAACTCAGACCCAAGGCAATCTGCCAACTTCGTCTTCGTCGTCCGGTATGGCGCCAGGCCCTTTTTGATAGAGACGAGATCTCTACTAAAGCAACCATTGCAGCGAGAACTCCTAGGAAGTAACCAAGAATAATAAAGCCAAGAATCCCAGTCATACGTTCCCCAATGTGTAACTAAGGCAGCTGAGCGAAGGCCCTAGTCGCTACTTTTAGTGAGTACGCGAACACTAGCAGCAATTATCTCCCGGTTCCCGCTGTGGGTAGCGGGGCGTGATCATTGGCCTGAGCAACGAAGAAGGTCACAAGTAAGAGCTGAAAAACCCCTATTTGCTGATCTTTGCTCCTCGTTTGCGCCTCATAGCAACGGCAGTCAGAGGCGGGGCAAATACGACAGCCCCTAGGAGCAAGGCGATAAGCAGGTAGCCCACGGTGCCATCATCACTTGGGGTTTTAAGGGCTAGCGGCTTAGATGCGGTGAGTAACTGCCCATCGACAACCCTCTCGCCACTTGTAACCCCGGTTACCCCCGATACTCCGGTACCTACGATGACGCCAGAAACACCCCCAGTTTGACCAGAGCCGCCGTTTCCAATGCCTGCAACAGAGGCCTTCTTTGCAGAGTCCGGGGGAGGCGGTGCTGCCCCTGTAATGAAGTCTCCGGTAATGGTTGGGTTTGAACATGTTTCAATCGCAGGCACTGCGGGTGCTCCTGGGATCTTGGCGACGGCATCAAATCCGAGTTGAACCAAGTTCTTAGGTAGGGGGGAGTAACCCAACTGAGCAGCCTTCTGCTGGCCTGCGCATAGGAAGTAGAGGATGAATTTACCGAGCACATCACCCTTCTCAGCACTAAAGGGCTTGGCTGTCGTAGTCGGCGCAATCATGTATGAGTATGAAGAGACCGGGTAAGCGCGAGCATCAGTATTTCGATAAACACCGGCAAGCACCTGCGTACCGTCTGGGTTGATCCGCGCTCCCTGAAGCGCAATAGCAACAGCTTGTGCAGTCGGCTGCGCGTAGTAACCACCATTATTTAGAAGCGAGGCAACCGGGAATGAACGCTGCTTCGCGTAGCCGTACTCAACGTAGGTAATCGCACCATTGTTGTAAGGCGCTGCCACGAATGCAGCTACGCCATCGGAGAACTGCTGCGCAGTACTGCCATCAAACTCAGGGTAGAGAGACGTTGCAGGGCAGCTCGCAGGTAGGCCAACCTTGCGGCAGAACGCGCTCCAGACCGCTGGCGCTTCACTCGCCATGTACGCAGTGAACTGCGCTGAGGTTCCTGATCCATCGGAACGAATTGTTGGCTTAACTGGGATAGCAGGTAGCGCTACTCCTGGGTTCTCTGCAGCTATAGCGGGGTCATTCCAGCGAGTAATCACGCCTGTAAAGATTTTGGCCAAAACATCGGGAGAGAGACGCAGATCCGTGAAGCGCTTCCCGTTGATTACGAGGTTGTACATAAATGAAGTTCCGCCTGCCACGATAGGCAAGTAAACCCATGGGCGCTTCTGCGCAAGCGCTACCTCATTGGTAACCGCTGTGCCGGTGGCGTCTCGATACTCCGCTTGGAATGGAATCTCAGAGACTGCGAAATCGACCTGCTCTGAGTAGTAGAAGACGCGCCCCGCTGTTGATCCGTTGGCCTGATAGTTAATAGACAATCCCTGGCGCGCGACATCCGCGGCCCACTGAGTAACGGCGATCGAACTCCATGTGGATCCACCGCCATCGACTGTCACGCCTGCACTGGCGGGAGATGCGGTGAGGAAGACTCCACTGAAAATAGTTATTACGCTCACCGCTGCGGCAGTAAGGCGACGATAGGAGCCACGATAAGTACGCATCATCCGAATCTTCCATTCACGTAGTCAAGGGTTCGCGGGTCTGCGGGGTTAGTAAAGAGGGTCTCCGTATCGCCGGCCTCAACAATGTGCCCAGGCTCGCCCTCGCCCGCGAGGAAGAACGCAGCCGTGTTGGAGACGCGCTGAGCCTGCTGCATGTTGTGCGTAACAATCACGATCGTCACCTGATGGGCGATCTCGGCAATGGTCTCTTCAATGCGCCTTGTTGAGGTTGGGTCTAGGGCAGAGCACGGCTCGTCCATTAGAAGCACGCTCGGCTTCACCGCCAAAGCTCTAGCAATGCAGAGCCGCTGCTGCTGTCCGCCAGACAGGGCGCCGCCCGCTGCACCTAGACGGTTCTTAACCTCGTTCCAAAGACCTGCGCGTTGCAGGCATGACTCAACGAGATCACGACGATCTGATTTTGTGGCTTTCACACCGGAGAGTTTCAGACCCGCAATTACATTCTCTGAGACAGTCATCGCCGGGAAAGGGTTGGGCTTCTGAAAGACCATCCCGATGCGCCGACGCATCTCCGTAACTGGGATGTCGCCTCTATAAATGTCATCGCCATCAAGGGCAATCGTCCCCGAGAGGGTCGCCGATGGAACAAGTTCGTGCATCCTGTTCAAGATTCGAAGGAACGTTGACTTTCCGCAGCCCGAAGGTCCAATGAGAGCAGTCACCTCACCGGCCGGCATATCAAGGTTGACCCGCTCAAGCACTTTGTGATCGCCGAACCAAGCACTCACATCGCGCGCAGCAAGCGAAGAAGAGGGCGGCGAATCAGGCGAAGGGTTGTTCAAATCAAGTACTTCATGCTCAATAGTTGTCATGCGAGGCCTTCCCGGGCTAGTCGAGCACGGCGGAACCTACTGATATGGCCAGGACCTCGGCCACCAATAATCCGTGCGGTTACGAAGAGAACAAAAACGAGAATTAGTAGGACAAGAGCACCTGTCCATGCTCGCTGGATTGCAACCTCCTGAGGAAGTTGAAAAAGCCTATAAACGTAGAGTGGAAGAGCGGATTGCTTACCCTCGAACGGGCTCCAGTTCATGGAGACCGCTCCAAGTGTCGTAAGCAGTAGAGGGGCTGTCTCTCCAATAACTCTGGCAACACCGAGAATCACTGCGGTGACGATTCCGCTGCGCGCTGTTGGCAGTACCACGTGGCGCGTCGTGCTCCACTCTGTGGCACCTAGTGCAAGGCCTGCTTCGCGAAGCCCACCAGGAACAAGGCGAAGAACTACCTCAGTGGTTCGCGTGACCGTTGGCAGCATCAACACAGCGAGCGCTAGCCCTGCAGCGAATCCACTCAATTGCCCACCGAAGGCAAGAATGAACGAAGCAAAAATAAAGAGACCAGCAACGATCGAGGGAATGGCGCTCATCGCATCGACGATTGTTCTAACAACTCTCGCGAGGCGGCCCCCAACCTCGTTGAGGTAGATCGCCACAAGAATTCCTAGCGGCACTGAGATGATCGCAGCGATGGCGACCTGCTCAAGCGTCCCCACAATCGCCTGCGATGCGCCGCCTACATTGGCAGGGCTAAGGGGTCCGACTCGGCTCTGGTCTTGGAAGAAGAAGTTTGGTGTAAGTGCGGTGACACCCTTTGCAATTGTGTAGGTCGCAATAGCGATCATCGGCACAACAATGATGAGACCTGCGCTCCAGAAGATAACTCGAGCAACTAGATCTCGTGCCCGAACCGGATCGTATTGTTCACGGCCTATTACCCAGATCATCGCGATGAACACCAAGTACCAGACAATGAACATACCGATATTGGTCCCGGCCGCTGTGAACTGCGTGAAGAGCAGCCAGACAAACGCCATCGCCCCAAATGCCGCACCAACAACTGCGAATACTGCAGTTCGATCAATGCTCCGGAGACTGATCCGCGGCTCCGTCTCAATTAAATCGGGGACCGCCTTCATATCGATGTTGGTAGTTGCTATATCTGGCGTCGTTAAATCTGTCATTAGATCTCCGTCGATGCGCCGGAACGGGAGCGCGAGACCACAAGAGATGCCACGGCATTGACGAGAAGCGTGATTACGAAGAGTGCGAGCCCGGCGGCCATTAGCGCGCTAATTCCAAAGGAGCTCGACTCCGAGAAACGCAGTGCAATGAGAGATGCGATCGAGTTTCCACCCGTCTCGAGGGGGTGGGTAAGGCGCGTGATGTCGAATGTTGGGGAGATGATGAGTGTGACAGCAATCGTCTCGCCGAGTGCGCGGCCTAACCCAAGCATGGATGCACCGACCATGCCGCCTCGCCCGAATGGGAGTACCACATCGCGAACTACACCCCATCGAGTTCCACCGAGAGCGAGTGCGCCTTCCTTCTCGCCTGCAGGGGCTTGGGAGAAGACCTCCCGCATAACAGCTGTGCAGATCGGAAGCACCATCAGTGCAACTACGACGCCAGCAATAAAAGTGGAGGCAGCAAACCCCGCACCTGGTTTAGCCTTTAAAAATGGGATGAATCCAAGATGCGTACTGATCCACTCACTTATCGGAATGATCTTGGGCTGCAAGTAGGCACGCCCCCAGAGTCCATATATAAGACTTGGAACAGCCGCCAAGAGGTCAACGAGCCAGACCAACGGCGTCTTTATTTTTGAAGGCGCGTAATCCGTGATGAAGAGCGCTCCACCGGTGGCTAGTGGAACAGCGAAACCTAGGGCAACGAATGCGATTAAAAATGTTCCAAGCAGTACCGCCGCTATTCCGAATGCTCCTCCGTCTGGCTGCCAAGCAGATGTAGTGAAGAACGAAAGGCCAGCAGCGCTTATTGCGCTCCACGATCGCACTAGAAGGAAAAGCCCGATGACCCCCATGAGCACGAGAGTTAGGGTTCCGGCTCCAAAGGTTGTGAGTCGAAAGGCTCGGTCAGCACCGGTTCGGCGCGTGACAGGGCGAACGCGCTCCTCCTCTATGGGAGTAGTGCCCTCAAGGGCGATGCTTGGGTCGATTACCTGCATGGCTTCGAGTTGCTCCGACGAACCGAGTAGAGGGGGTTTTAGAGATGGGGTTTTAGAGATGGGGTTTTAGAGATGGGGTTTTAGAGGGCGCCGACTGACGCAGGCGACATACTCTCCCGGGCGCATTGCGCTAGCCCTACAACTAGGTAAACGGAGGCTTAACAGCGGGCAGAGCCTTCGCTCTGCGCTATCCAAAGGCGGGCCAATCGTGGTAATTATTCCCTTACTTATGACGACTCTCATGCAGGGAACCGAGAACGAGGAGCAGATTTCGATAATCGACTCCGCAGATCTGCTCACAATCATCGCCGATACTGGGCCGGATAGTCGCGGTACTGCCGCCCGAGTCCTGCGATCTGCCTCCGGTGCGTTCGCATTTCTGATAGTGGCTTTTGCCCTCTTCCTGTTCGTCGGCTCCGGGCTTATTGGGCAACGTGACCAGGTAGTGCTTGAGCGCACATTGCGCGATCAACTGGCGCGCGCGGTAGCGCCGATCGGCGGCAATGTACGCGTTGGATCTCCGGTGGCGGTGCTAGAGATACCCGCTCTAGATATTCGCCAAATAGTTGCAGAGGGGAGTTCGCCCGAGGTGACCAAAAGCGGGGCAGGGCACGTGCGCGCTACCCCGATGCCTGGGCAGCCTGGCAACTCAGTACTTATGGCGCGCAGGTCCACATTTGGAGCACCCTTTCGCCACATTGACTCTCTAGTCAAGGGCGACACTATTCGCGTCGTTACTGGGCAGGGGCGCTCCCAATATCGCGTTACTGATGTCGAGCGAGTGCAAGCAGGGGACCCTTCAGTATTCGCAACTTCAAGCCGGGCCGGCGTTCTGAGTCTCGTCACCGCTGATGGAGCGCTTACCCCCAATGGCTACACAGTTACCAATGCGCGCCTCGTCACCCCGGCATTTCAATCGACGCGCCACGCGCGTACGATTACCGCTACGGAGACTGGCCTAGTTGGCCAAGGAGGCGGGCTAACCGCCCTAGCAGTGGCACTCCTGGTTCTAGCTCTAATCGGCGCCGGTACAACTTGGCTGTTCCTAGCGTGGAGACCCTGGTCAGCCTATTTAGTAGCCGCACCAATAATCTTCGCCGGCGTTTGGCTGGTATCTAACCTTGCTTCCGGGTTTCTTCCCTCAACCATCTAGAGGCCATCAATGTTCTTTACCGCGTTCCCACTTCGGCGATTACTTGCTGGCGTATCCGTCACTGCCCTCGCCTGCGCAGGACTACTGAGCGCAGCCGCCACCGGCCCAGTTGGAGCGACAACCACTGGAGTAGACGGACGCACACTCTCACTGAGTCAAGATTCAGCGCTAGTGACGAGAGCAGTTACGGTTTCGTGGGCGGGTTTCCGACCGACTCGCAAGTCGAACGGCCAATACGGTGTCAACATCGTTCAGTGCAAAGGCACGCCAACCGCACTTGATGCTGATTGCTTCATGAATACGCGCTTTCCAAATGCAGACCAGGGCTCCATCTATTACGGTGCGACAACAAAGGCCGATGGAACCGGGTCCGCAAACTTTGAGATTCGTGGAGCAATGGATCTCCCCGAGTTTGGTTGTGCAGTAAGTGTTCCCTGCTCCGTACTGGCGTACGAGCTAACCGGCGACCCAACACCCGCCGGTCAAATGCCCTCTGCCTACGCATACGCGACCATCTCGTTCGCTCCAAGCCCAGCAGATTGCCCCGCTGTCTCCAACTTCGATGTCCGCCTTGGAGGGGAGCCCTCCGCCGCTCCATTGCTCTACGGATTAGCCGGCTCTGCTTGCCTAGCAGCAAATCCTCTGATCTACGACGTCACCGAGACATCCTCGAATGAGGGGCGCGATGCGCTCTTTGAGGGCCAGATCGATGCGGGCATTACAGACGTACCTGCAACACCCGAAGAGCTCGCTGGACATCCGCTAGTTAAGCGAATCAAATACGCACCTCTAGATCTAACCGCCGTTACTGTTGTCTTCCTGATGAAGGACTCCCGCACAGGGACTCCGATTACATCAATGGTGCTATCCCCTCGACTCGTCGCGCGCATCATCTCCGACACGCAGGTGGACTCTTTCTTTGCCGACCCCGAGTTTCAAGCGCTCAATCCGACAATCGGCACGAAGGTCAACTGGCCTGCGGCTGGGATTGCTCGCCCCCTAATTCGCGCTGAGGCAAACGCTGATACCGGACTAGTTACCGGCTGGCTCAACTCCAGCCCAGCGGCGAGAGCCTTCCTCGACGGGGCCGACCAATACAAGGTTCAGGTCAACTCCTCATGGCGCGGTATCTCATACCCAACGGATATTTTTGAGAGTCGCGCTGCAGGATCCGGTTATACGCCGTTGACAACGCAACGCCCTGTAGGAGTCCGCATGTTTTACGGCGTGAACCCGAGCGGAAACCTCACACAGACTGATTTCGAAGGCATTATCGGTGTCGTCGACCTACCGACCGCTCAGCGTTACGGAATGGCTACCGCATCAATCGTGAACGCTGCAGGGGTTGCGGTCACCCCAACAACTGACTCCATCCTTGCCGGGTATCGAGCAATGACGCTCAACGCAGACGGCACCCGAGTCGCCAACCCCTCCACCACCGACCCCGCTGCATATCCACTTGTCAAGATCGACCATGCAATGGTCACAGATGCACTCAACCCATCAAGGGAGGCCGCGTTGAAAGGCCTTCTTCTCCAGACAGTTGGCCCTGTACAGGACTCTCTCCCCTTTGGGTACGTAAGCCTCCCCCAAGAGGCTAGAGATCAAACGACCAAGATTGCATTGAACCTTGAAGCCCTAATTAGCGGTGTCGAAGACGCCAGCACTCCTGAGCAGATAATCGATCAAGTACCTGACTATTCAGGCGTCGATTACGGATCCTCGTCAGAGAACGGGTCCGCGACTGATACATCAACCCCGCCTCAGGGTTCAGCTACAAAAACGATCTATCGCGGTACTGCTCGCTTTACCCCGGTAGTTGCGTTCCCTGCCCAACAGAGTTCGAGCACGCTTGTAGTGCTCTTCGTGCTTGGCATCGCTGCTGGATTGGGTGCAATCGCTCCAGGAATCTGGCGCAGATTCACACGCCGCTCCGCCTCCTAGAAACTCTCGGTACGACTGCCTGCTCAAAAGCCCGCTCCTATCGGACCGGGATAATGCAACGGTCAATCTCTCTAGGTGCTGTGATTCGTTGGTTTCTTTCTGCCCAGACCACTCATTTAGGGCCTCTAGGGAGAGTTGGCCACTCACCGCGCAGATTTACTTGTGTTACGCAGATATTTCGGGCGAAATCCCCACTTTGCGTGACTCCTAACCGCCTCCCGCTGTTCACCTTGATGTCGTTAGTTGCGAAGAATTCGTTCACTTTGATCCCGTAGAACATGCCTTGACGTCGGGCGGAGATTCCGGCGTTGACCGGAAATACCTAAAAGCACCAAAAGAAATAACACAAGAAAAACTGCAAAAAACAACTACCTAACCAATCCAAATAACCAAGGAGAATCATGAAACACAGCATCCGAAGGATTGCTGTAGCAGGGACCCTCGTAGCAGGGTTACTTGCCGCAGCAGCACCGGCGGCTCACGCCACCGGCCAGTACCTAAATGCAGTTGGATCTGACACGACATACTTCGTGATGGACCAGCTCTCCCGCTCATACAACGTCTCATCCATTAACGACCTCGCAAACGATGATGTGGTGCTCAACACCCCACCACTCGTTGCGTTGGCAAACGATGGAGACATTGTTAACAAGGTATTCCCTGCAGGCAGCGTTGTTCCTTCAGACTCCAACTGCGCATCAACCATCATCTCGACCAACTCGGCCGTGCGTGGAATCACCGGAATTACTGGAGTGACTGGTGTGACCTTCGAGGCGCCAGCAAACGGCTCCGGCGCAGGCAAGACCAAGGTTCTCGCCTCTGGTGCAGTTCCTAACTCCTGCTACGACATCGGGCGCTCCTCCTCAGGTCCAGGTACAGAAGCAGGGACCACAGAGTACTGGGCATACGCCCTTGACGCTGTCTCTTGGATCAAGTTCCCAGGGAACGTTGTAACGACTCTCACCAAGGACGAGTTGAAGAGCATCTACAACTGCGACGTTGTAACTGGTGCACCTCTCGTCACCGACTGGAGCGGCGTTGCTGGTGGTGTCAAGTCCGGACCAATCAAGCGATACATTGCTCAGGTTTCTTCAGGAACTGGGAAATTCTTCGCCAAGATGATTAACGGTGCCGACACAAACCTCAACACCAACTGCACCGGCCTAGGCCTTGCAGGTGTGACTCAGGAGAACGACGGTCGTGGAATCGCAACCGTCGACCAGGCAAACGCGATCTACTACTACTCCTACGGACAGGCATACGCACAGAGCAAGGGCGTGCTAGCTGACCTTCGTAACAAGTCAGTACTTGGATCGATCACACAGAGTGGCACTCCTGTTAAGCCAGGACCCTCGACGATCAACACCTCGGCGACCCGTTTCCTCGGTACTCGCTACGTGTACAACATCCTTGACACCCGTAACCCGGACTACCGAAATGCTCTTCGTTTCGTAGGTGCTGGTGACCTTGACAACAATGTTGCAACTCCAGCCGAAAACGGCTTCCTATGCAGCAACACCGCATCAACGACGATCAAGCTCTACGGCTTCATCCCGCTGAAGAAGGTAGTTGACCCAGCTACGACAATTCAGTCGTACTGCGTAAAGAACGGCGCGCTGGTCTAAACACTGGTGTGACTCAATAGTTGCTCGCAACTAGTTGATTTCGATGGAGCCCCGGGGAGGATTACTCCCCGGGGCTCTTCGATTTCCGTTACACCAAGACCCCCACAGCAAGACCCCCACAGCAAGACCCCCACACCAAAGCCGCCAACGCCAAACCACGACACCCGAAGCCTCTAACATCGGAGAGATGCAGATGATTAATCACAGACTGAAGAGCGACATCGCAACAGCCGCTGCCGTCGTAGTTCTTTGCTTAGGCCTTGCTGCCTGCGGAGGGTCAGACTCTGCATCACCCAAGCGCACCAGCACCTCTAGCAGCACGCCGAGCGTGACCATCCCGTCGCTCCCACCACAGCCCCTGTTAGTAGGAGACCGTGCAGCCCTCGGCGATTGGCAGCTGCGCGTTGTCGACGCCACTATCGGAACAACAACGATCGCCCACATAGAGCTCACGAATCAAACCAACAAATCTCATGACGCGCCACCTGCGACCCTCTACGAACTCGTTGACGGAACTAACTCGATACCAACCGTCACAGCTGTAGTAAGCGACATGCCTTCGCGACTTAAGGCCCTTGAGACTGTTACAGGCACGCTCACCTTTACTTCGTCTGGGGTGCCCAAGATTCCATACTTGTACTGGACAGGAAAACTCCCCAACACTCTTGCCACTTACATTGCACTTGACGCGAGTGGCGCCCCTAAATCGAGCGACTAACTCAACTCCCTGATCCTCGAGCCGCTACCTAGGTAGTAGTTGTAGGCGGGATCGTTGTTGTCGTAGTGGTAGACGAGGTCGTAGAAGTAGAGGAGGTCGTTGAAGACGACGTAGAGGATGTCGTTGTAGATGACGTTGTGGTCGCAGCTGGCCCCGCACTCACCGAGTAACGAACCTTCGTAGAACGCTCTACCTTCGTTCCAGGCTGTGGCTGCTGTGCGAACACAACGCCTAGTTTTACGGTCTCGCTATTTTTTTCTTGCGGGATACCTCTAAGGCCGGCCTCGAAAAGCGTGTTCGAAGCTGTGTCGCTGGTTTCATCAATTACATCTGGCACTGTCACCATCTCAGCCGGCGTCTTATTCGAGTCCTTGGGCCCGAAGAGGGTCCAACCAAGAAGGCCCCCGAGACCAATCACGTCAGCAATGAGCACCGGTACGAGCCAAGGACGTGATGGCTCAGCTCCATCACCTGCGACATTGCTTGTTTCGACTCCGGCAGCGGCCGTGGCGAGACCAGCCGTTACTCGGCCGGTAACAGGAAGTGCCTCAGTACGTGGAGCTGCAACAGGGTTAGCGACAGTCGCAGTTGCTGCTAGCGATGAGGTGATCATTGACAGCTCGTTTAGCGCTACCGCTGCTGTTGTAATGCGCGTTGCGGGATCGCGTGAAAGCATCCGCAGAATGAGATTGTCGAGCACGAAAGGAACACCAACTGCGCGTTGCGAAGGAGCAACCGGCGTATCGCGCATTACCGAGTTGGCTACGGCCACTGTGTCGGCGCCATCGAATGGGCGAGCCCCCGTAATTGATTCGTAGAGCACAACCCCAAGAGCCCAGACATCCGATGCAGCATCGGCTGGCGAGCCTCCAAGTACCTCTGGGGAGCAAACACCTGCGAAATTCCGCGCCTCATCGGCATTACTTGCAGGTGCAGGACCTCCGCTCAGAGCGGTTAGTCGAGGTGAACCGTCCCTCGTGAGTAGGACGGAGTCAGTCGTAATCGCACCATGGACTTGACTAGCCGCATGGATAGCTACCAGACCGCTTGCGACGCCAGATGCAATCGATACAGCTCGATTGGCAGGGAGTGGCCCATGGCTTCGGAGCGACTCGGCAAGGGTTCCGCCCTCGACAATCTCCATAGCCATGTAGGCCAGGTCGGCATCGGCATTCCAGTCATATACATCCACGACATTGGGGTCGCTTACTGCCCCCGTGGATTGAGCAGAGCGCCGCAAGCGCTCCAACGCCCCGGCATCTCCACGAGTCTCGGGCCGAAGCACTTTGAGCGCCACAGAGCGCTGCAGGTGGGTATCACGGGCCGCCAGGACATCTGCGCCGGCCGAGCCACCGAGGCGACGCCCAGTCTCATACCGACCTGCAACTAGATCTTGGTTATCGCTCAATTGGGTAACTTCTCTCTACGAATCGCACCCCGGGATGGGGCTTGCCCTCCCCCGACGATAGTAAATGGACCACTTCATAGGTGGCTTCATAGCCCGCTTGATATGTCGCCGATATGCCGCTTCCTGAGCCCCTATGCGCGCGGCTCGCAATTTGGGGCCTAGCTACTGATACGATGCGAAGCCTCTCGGAGAGGTCATCGAGCCCCCATCGTCTAGTGGCCCAGGACGCTGCCCTTTCAAGGCGGTAACGGGGATTCGAACTCCCCTGGGGGCACCGAGATCGTACGAAATCCATCGTGCGATTGTCTCGGTCCTGTGGTGCAGTTTGGAGTGCACGCCGCCCTGTCAAGGCGGAGGCCGCGGGTTCAAATCCCGTCAGGACCGCTAGTACGTGCCCGGCGCTTCGGCGCCGGCGTGCGTTGCCCGGCCGGGTAGCTCAGTTGGTAGAGCGCGCGCCTGAAAAGCGTGAGGTCACCGGATCGACGCCGGTCCCGGCCACCCTCAGGTGTTGCGCCGACAGGTATTCCGTACACTGCAATTACGCCTACGAAACCCGTACAAATATTTGATACCCCCATATTAAATCCCCCTAGAACGCGATCGACCCCGAGCACTGGTGCTCGGGGTTTTGCTATACCCGGGGGGGTGGGTTAGCACGATCGCTCTACTTGTTGATTTTTCTCGGAGCGAACTAGATCTCCGAAAGGATGGATCTAGAGGGCAGACTCGCCAGTAATTCCTTGGCTGCGGTCTAGGAAGGCCTGCACCTCAAGGGCATCAAATCTGCGGTGCCCACCAAGCGTGCGGATGGCTGAGATCTTTCCGGCGCGAGCCCACCGTGTCACTGTCTTGGGGTTGACCCTAAACATCTGAGCAACCTCGCCGGGGGTCAAGAGGTTGGTGGTTGGGCTTGGTGTAGCAATCATCGGTTCTCCTAATTTCGGTTCGGGGTCTTGATTCGGGGTTTCGCTTCGGGGTGTGCTTTGGGATGTCATGTAGGGGTGAGATTCAGCTTTGATAGAGGATCTAGTTGCAGTAACGAAATCATCCCCTATGGGACAGAAAGTACGGCAGGGACTTTCGGCACCTATTTGCCCGACTTTGTACCCAGCCTCACGAGAATCGCAACCGCCTAGCATCCACGCAGTGGCAAAGGAGTGCCTCACTCGCACCTTGAGGAGACATGGAGAGAGTCTTCACTACACTCCCCGAAATGGCTCGGGTTATTGCGGTCGCTAATCAAAAGGGTGGAGTCGGTAAGACCACGACTGTGCACTCTCTCGGCGCCTCTTTATCTCGTTACGGAGTCAGAGTTCTTCTCGTCGATCTCGATCCTCAGGCATGCCTTACGTACTCGCTTGGTCTTGACCCTGAGACGCTGCGCGCATCGCTCCACGATGTCATTGCCAAGCGCGTGCATGCCGATTCGGCGATTACCCGAGTTGGAGAGCTCAGCATTCTCCCTGCATCGATTGACTTAGCCGCGGCAGAGGTGCAGTTGATGTCGCGAACCGGTCGTGAGTATGCGCTCGCACGAGCTATCGACCCTGTTCTTGGCGATTACGACATCGTGCTCATTGACTGCCCTCCATCCCTCGGCATTCTCACAATCAATGGGCTCACCGCCGCCGACTCTGTGCTGATTCCACTGCAGTGCGAGACGCTTTCCCATAGAGGCGTTGGGCAACTCCTCGAGACCATTGCAGACGTCCGAGCATTTACACAGCCAGACCTTGCGGTACTCGGACTCGTTGCGACAATGTTCGACGCACGCACACGCCATGGGCGAGAAGTGCTTGCTGATGTTCAGATTCGCTATGGATTAAGGGTATTTGAGCCATCGGTGCCGAGATCTGTGCGGTTCGCCGAGGCGCCTGCCGCTGGGCGCTCGATTATCGATCATGCTCCGTCATCCGTTGGTGCCGCTGCGTATAACGAGATCGCACACACAATCGCCGTCGAGGCTGGAATCCTCACTCCTGCCCCTGATCATTCAGATGCCCCTGACCATTCAGATGCCCGAGGTGTTACGCAGATATGAATGAGTCTCCGCGCGCTCCGCTCTTCTCAACAGCAAACCGACGGGCGGGAACACTCGTTGTTGAGTGCGAACGCTGCAACGGGCGAGTGCGCGTAAATTACATGGAGTTCGTTCGTCTCCATGCTCCACTGTGGGCATGGGCACCCTGGCGGCTCCACAGCCGCTGGATGAACTGCCCCGCGTGCGGCCATCGCACGTGGCTCGCCACTCACTGGTTCGACTAACCAGCGACCTGCTCTACGCCGCTCTTATGCACCCGCTGCGGCGTTGAAGCCCTCAATCGCCTCACATGCCTCGAGGTATTCATTTACCCAACGCTCGATTACCGCTGCAGAACGCTCGACGCGCTCAAACTGCCCGACGACCTGACCCACCGGGTTGAAGGCAACATCGACGGTCTGGTCTGGCCAGCGGTGCGTCGCCGCAACCGCCACACCTGAGACCATGTACTGAAGCGGCATGCCGAGAGGATCGGGGTTAGCCGGGTCATCCCATGCATCGGTCCATTCGTTACGGAGCATGCGGCACGGCTTGCCAGTAAATGAACGCGATCGGACTGTGTCGCGAGACGATGCGTCGATATATGCCTGCTGCTGAACCGGAGTGTTCTCCGCCTCCTCAACCATTAGCCACTGCGAACCAGACCATGCGCCCTGACACCCGAGTGCAAGCGCAGCAGCAATCTGCTGTCCGCTACCGATTCCACCGGCTGCAAGTACCGGGCGCGGTGCAACGGCCTTCACAACCTGGGGCCAGAGGACCATCGAGCCGACCTCTCCGCAGTGACCGCCACCCTCGCCGCCCTGGGCGATGATGATGTCAACATCGGCTGCGGCGTGCTTCAACGCCTGATAAGGCGAACCGCAGAGTGCTGCAACCTTGCGGCCTGCAGCGTGGATCCTCTCGATCATGTCCGGAGGAGGGGTTCCAAGCGCATTCGCAATGAGTGTCATCTTTGGGTGATTGAGCGCAACGTCAACCTGAGGAGATGCGGTGGTCTCGGTCCATCCGAGTAGCTGGAGGGTGTTGTCATCCTCGCCCTCTGGCAACGGAACTCCGTGGTCGAGCATCAGTTTGCGAGCAAAGTCCAGATGCTGCTGAGGGACCATATCCTGAAGCATCTTTGTGAGATCCTCAGCGGACATATCGGCATCCATTCCCTCGTACTTATTAGGGATCACGATATCGACACCGTATGGGTGGTCGCCTATGTGCTCATCGATCCAGTTCAGCTCAATCTCGAGCTGCTCGGGAGAGAACCCCACCGCACCGAGTACACCAAAACCACCTGCCTTCGATACAGCCACTACAACGTCGCGGCAGTGAGTGAAGGCAAAGATAGGGAACTCGATACCAAGGTCATTACAGAGTTGGGTGCGCATTAGATAGGCCCTTCCGGTTTTTAATGTTGACGTTTTTTATGTTGACGTTTTTTATGTTGGTGCTCTAAATAGTGCTGCTCGTAATAGTGGTGTGCTAAATCTGTGGATCAGGTGCCCAGAACTACGCGAGTGCCCTCGAGGGTTCCCG
This sequence comes from Actinomycetes bacterium, assembly GCA_037146835.1. GTDB lineage: Bacteria > Actinomycetota > Acidimicrobiia > IMCC26256 > IMCC26256 > IMCC26256. The sequence goes on from JBAWWI010000014.1 coordinate 16,977, forward strand.
CGTTGCGCCAGTCGTCTAGAAGCGCAGCGTACGCGAGTAGTGAGCCCGGGTATACCGCTCCACGCGCTGCAAGCATGGTGCGCGCGCCCTCACTGTTTCCATAACTCGGCGTGCATGTCTTGTTGTACTGGGCAATCGCACCAGAGCGCTTCCATAGAGTCTGGAGCCATTCGTCCTCAGCCTCCACTGTTGCCTCTATCGATGCAATCCCCTGAGTAAGACAGTGCTTGATCAGCCAGGTGATGTGGTTCGCCGACTCCGAGAGGAAGTGCACAAAGTTGAGCCCAAATCCAGCCTGGATAAAGCTCACAACAAAGAGATTTGGAAACTCCGCAGTAATGACACCATGTAGCGAGTGTGTGCCGTCATGCCAACGCTCACTTAATAGAACGCCGTCACGCCCGACCGGATCGAAGCCAAGCCGATCAACAAGACCTGTCGTAACCTCAAACCCTGAGGCGAAGATGAGCAGGTCTAGTGGGACCTCTTTACCATCGACAATTGGGCCCGCAGCGGACATCTCACGCACACCGCGCCCGTCTGTATCAACGAGATGCACATTCGGAAGATTGAATGACTGCAGATATTCGTCGTGGAAGCAGAGGCGCTTGCAGTGCTTTCCGTACCAAGGCTTAAGTCTCTCAGCGGTCTCTTTATCCTCGATTACCTCATCGACCCGGCGCCGGAATCCCTCCATAACCTCAAAGTCGATGGATTCGAGTTCGGCACGTTGCTCATCGGTTGTTGGGATTGTCTGCGTATCGACACGCATCGCCGCAGTCCAGCCATCACCAACTAGGTCAACCTCTTCTGTGTTGCCGGTAACCACTTCAGTGAAGTTACGCATGCGCTCTTGCTGCCAACCTGGAGGCAGCGAGCGGAACCACTCGGCGTCGATCGGCATTTGTGCTCGCACGCCTACTGCAGATGGCGTGCGCTGGAAGACGTAGACCTCTTTAGCGGTTCGGGCCAATTGCGGAACTACCTGCACAGAGGTTGCGCCAGTACCGATAATTCCAACGACCTTGTCGCGAAGGTGATCCATGGATTCGGTAGGGCTGCCGCCGGTGTAGTCGTAGTCCCATCGCGTTGTGTGAAAAGCCTTACCCTCGAAGAGCTCGATCCCCTCGATGCCGGGCAACTTTGCCTTGTGCATGAGCCCACCTGCAGCGATGAAGAACTGCGTTCGAATCTGATCTCCACGCTTGGATACAAGGTCCCAACGGTGCGCATCGTCATCCCATTTAAGGGACTCAATCTCAGTCTGGAATAAGGCGTGCTCGTATAGCCCAAAATGGCGACCTAGGAGTTGGCAGTAGGCGAAAATCTCCGCCGCACTGGCATAACGCTCTGTCGGCATGTAACCCGTCTCCTCGAGGAGCGGCAGGTAGATCGTCGAATCCACATCGCACATGCACCCGGGGTAACGATTCCAGTACCAGGTTCCACCGAAGTCGGCAGCCTTCTCGATGATGCGAAATGAAGTGATGCCACGACGCAATAGGTCTGTGGCGGCAAGCATCCCTGCGAAACCTCCACCGAGGATTACTACCTCTACTTCCTCAATAATGGGGTCGCGTGTGAAGTTTGGGTCTGCCCAAGGATCCTGATCGAGGTGGTACTCGTTTAGAGAGTGGTACTGCCCAACCCCTTCGTCGCGAACGCGCTTGGCGCGCTCGTCGTCGTAGCGAGCCTTCGCCGCTGCAAGGGATGAGGGATCGGTAGGGGTCATCTGGTCTCCGGTAAGAGGAGCGGGGTTATCCGCTCTACGACATTGTTCTGACGCGGTATCAGATTATGCCTCGGGGTGGCCCTTGTCCCGGGGTCGAGAAGCATTCCGCTCGTTTAGGACTAATCGTCAAGGCAGTATTTAGGGGCTAGTGATATGCGCACGGCCGCTGCCGTTCACGATCTCGCCCACCAACCAGGCTTGGTGCCCAGAGGCTCTGACCGAGTCGAGGGCAGCCTCAACCTCGCCGGCGGGTAATACCGCGAGCATCCCGAGTCCAAGATTAAAGGTGCGCTGCATCTCATCATCAGATACATCGCCTGCGGCCTGCACCTCCGCAAAAATCCTTGGCTCCTCCCAGACACCACGACGAATCACTCCGTCTAAAGAGCTCGGGAGTACGCGCTCTAAGTTGCCGCCAATTCCTCCGCCAGTTACATGCGCAAAAGCATGGACATCTACGCGACGGTTGAGTGCCGACATAGCTGGCGCGTAGATCGCGCTCGGGCGCAGCAGCTCCTCACCTAGTGAGTGATGAGCTCCACTCCACGCTGGGCTCTGCAGCGAGCGCCCCGCACGATCTAGGAGTGCACGCCGAGCGAGCGAGTACCCGTTACTCCTAAGCCCTGGGCTAGCGAAGCCGATGATTTGATCGCCCGCAGCGACACGCTGCGGAAGAATTTTTGAGCGCTCAACAATGCCGACTGCAAAACCAACTAGATCAAACTCGCCGGCGGACATCAGGTCGGGGTGTTCAGACATCTCGCCGCCGATGAGAGCGCACCCTGCCTGACGGCACCCATCTGCCACGCCTGAAACGATTGCATCGACCATCACTGGATCGAGTCTTCCAACCGAGATGTAGTCGAGAAAGAACAGGGGCTCTGCGCCCTGCACCGCGATGTCGTCAGCACTCATCGCTACGAGGTCGATACCAATAGTGTCGTATTTACCTGCGAGGCGAGCAACCATTGACTTGGTTCCGACACCATCGGTCGAGGCAACAAGGACTGGATCCTCAAAACCAAGTTTGCCGAGCGAGAAGAGGCCCCCGAATCCGCCAAGGTCGCCAATAACCTCTGGGCGAAATGTAGACCGGACATGCGCTTTGATGCGCTCAACTGCTTCTTCACCAGCCGCGATATTTACCCCGGCATCGCTATAGGTGAGTGGCTTGCCCGCTCCACTCTTAGAGCGATTATCTGAAGTGCCACTCATTGAGCATCAATCGGTGAGGGCGTCTCGAGTTCGCGACGTATTGGCTCTAGGAGCATCTTGGCATCAGCATCTGGAATCGCAACTGGGTAATCACCGGTGAGGCAGGCTGTGCAGAATGACTCGGCATCAGCGCCAGTTGCAGCAGTAAGGCGATCGATCTCGAGGTACGCGAGCGAATCGACATCTAGATAATCGCGGATCTCGCCAACGGATAGATCCGCCGCGAGCAATGCACTGCGCTGGCCAGTATCCATGCCATAGAAACAAGGCCAGCGATAGGGCGGGGAGGATACGCGGAAGTGAATCTCAGCGGCTCCCGCCTCGCGCAGCATCTTCACAACCTGGCGTGTAGTGGTGCCGCGCACGATTGAGTCATCAACCACAACTAAGCGCTTACCCTCAATGTTCTCGGGCAGAGGGTTGAGCTTCATTCGCACACCTGCGCCGCGCATCTTCTGCGAGGGCTGAATAAATGTGCGCCCAACGTAGCGGTTCTTTACGAGACCATCTCCGTAGGGAATGCCGGATGCACGCGCAAATCCTTGCGCTGCCGGAATTCCAGACTCCGGAACAGGCATCACCATGTCGGCATCTACCGGAGCCTGTTTGGCTAGCGACTCACCCATGCGCTGCCTAGCGGTATGCACCGTGTGGCCGTATAGGCGCGTGTCTGGCCGCGAAAAATAGACAAACTCGAACAAGCAGAGTTTTGGTTCCGGCTCTGCCCATCGCACTTCGCGCCGCAGGCCAGTTGCGTCAATAACAACCATCTCGCCGGGCTGGACATCACGAACGTAGTGCGCTCCCACAAGATCAAGAGCCGCCGACTCACTCGCGAGTACCCAACCGCCGCCCTCGAGTCGCCCTATTACAAGCGGCCAGAACCCATGGGGATCGCGAGCACCGATCAATCTCGAGTCGTCCATCAATACAAAAGAGAAACCGCCTTCAAGCGTTGGTAGAACAGCCTCGAGGGCTATCTCCAATTCCCTGCCATCTGAGCGCCGCTCTACCGGCCATGCTCGCGAAATGAGTTCTGCCACGAGTGCAGAATCGGTAGTGGAGTCAACCGCAGACTTTGGCGGGACAAAACCAGGAAGCATCCCGAGACTCGCTGCTAGATCTGCAGTGTTGGTTAGGTTGCCATTGTGTCCAAGCGCAAAACCTTCGTCGCCCACGCTTCCATATACGGGCTGCGCGTTTTGCCATGAAGAAGAGCCGGTCGTGCTGTAACGGTTGTGACCAATTGCAATATGCCCAGAGAGCGACGCAAGTTTTCTCTCATCGAATACTTGCGAGACCAGCCCCATGTCCTTGATGACGGTGATGGTCTGCCCATCGCTGACTGCGATCCCTGCAGATTCTTGTCCACGATGCTGAAGCGCGAATAGGCCCAGGTATGCAAGGTTGGCCACTGGTTGATTCGGGGCGTAGACACCGAAGACTCCACATGAATGGCCGATCGAGGGCTGCACGTTTGTGAGTATCCCACGCGGCGGCTACTCAATGCCTCCCCGGGCGAAGGATCATATTTTTCGGGCTCCTTGACAGCGATTGAGGAGGAGTGTGGAGAGCGATTGCCAAAATTCTCTAGGTCTTTGAGTCGCCTAGCCCCACAAGCACCTTGAGCGAGCGGCGTTCGTCTAACTTTTCTACTCAATGAACCCACAGAGCGAGACCTCAGACTCAGGATTTGACCCACGCGTACAAGGATTCTCGCTCTGGTTCACCGGGCTCTCCGGCGCCGGCAAATCAACAATCGCTGAGGCAGTCACCATCCAACTGCGCGAGCGAGGTCACCGTGTAGAGGTTCTAGATGGCGACGAGGTGCGCGAGCACTTAAGCCGCGGCTTGACATTCTCCAAGGAAGATCGCGACATCAACGTTCGACGCATTGGCTGGATCGCCTCAGTATTAGCGCGCAATGGAGTCGTCGCTGTTACAGCAGCCATCTCTCCGTATCGGGCAACACGCAATGAGGTGCGCTCCATGCACGGTGAGGTAGTTCCGCCCAACGCCACTAAAGCTGCGTTCATAGAGATTCATATCGCCACCCCGTTGGAGGTATGCGAAGACCGTGACGTAAAGGGTTTATACGCAAAGGCACGCAGCGGGGAGATTCCTGAGTTCACTGGAGTTAGCGACCCCTATGAAGCCCCCGAGAAGTGCGAGATCACTATCCCAACGCAGGATCAAAGCATTGAGGAGTCTGCAGCAATGGTCTTGGCTTACCTTGACCAGAATGGCTTAAGCCAGGCGCTCTGATAAGTAGCGCGCTCCATAGAGCCGATTACTACTAAGAGATGCCGAGAGCGTTTGGAATTGCGTCACGCCAAGTTGTTTCGGCATCTGAAAGCGCCACCGAGAATGCTCCAGTGGCTATCAAACTCTCGCCACCGGTTACTCCAACCTCTTCTGCAGCGATTCCCGATGCGCTAGCGCGACCGAGCACCTCCACGACTCGCTTCGGATCAACCCCAAGCACAATTCTCGATGCACTCTCAGAGAAACATCCAACTGCTCCCCCAATATCAACGGTGAAACCAACCCCTCCGGCGATTGACATCTCCGCTAGCGATACTGCAAGACCACCATCCGCGCAGTCATGCACGGTTGTGACGATTCGCTCAGAGACAAGTGCGGCTATCAACCCGTTGAGAGCATGCCCAATCTCGAGATCCGCTGCTGGCGGCACTCCGTTACGCAGCCCGTGAAGATCAGCCCACTCAGAACCCCCGAACTCAGGGGCTGTCGTTCCGAGGACAACGATTGCTTGCCCATCTTTGAAAGCAATAGTTGATGGAGCAGTATCGCCGAGTCCCTCGAGAAGCCCAATGACACCGACAACCGGCGTCGGGTCAATATCGACACCGCTTGATTCATTGTAGAAAGAGACGTTTCCACCAATTACGGGAAGCCCGAGTGCTCGACAGGCCTCGCTCATTCCATCGACTGCCTCGGAGAACTGCCACATCACCTCGGGGTGCTCAGGATTTCCGAAGTTAAGGCAATTCACCAACGCCATCGGACGCGCACCAGAGCAGGCAACGTTGCGAGTGGCCTCAAGCACAACAAGCTTCGATCCAATGCGCGGGTCGAGTGCAACCTGGCGCGCCTTGCCATCAACACTAAGAGCAAGGGCGCGACCTGGAGCCTCTTTAATGCGCAGAACGGAGGCGTCACCACCCGGGCCGCTCACGGTATTAAGGAAGAGTTGGTGGTCGTATTGACGCCACACCCAAGACTTATCTGCAATGTTCAGCGAGCCAAGTAGAGAGAGCAGTTCGCCAGAGAGGTCAGCTCCATCTGGGAATCGCTCAAGAAGCACCGCTCCGGGGTCATCAGCTTGACGCTGCGCTAGATCACTCGGGGCGAGCATCGGGCGGTGATAGGTAGGGCCATCGCCGAGGCTCTCAACAGGTACATCTGCGAGAGGCGCAAGGGCTGAGGCATCTGCATTCTCACCTGCGTCAAACTTTCCGTCATAGACGCGGAAGCGCCCGGTATCTGTGACTACTCCAATAACGTTTGCTCGAACCTCCCAGCGAGCGCTTAGCGCTAGCACTGCATCGAGATTTGCTGGCTCAACGATTGCGAGCATTCGTTCTTGACTCTCAGAGGTCATCACCTCGACAGCATTCATCCCCGGCTCACGTCGGGCTACGCGCGCTATATCGACATCCATTCCGTTGCCTGCTTTAGCAGCGGTCTCTGATGTAGCGCAGGAGATTCCGGCAGCACCTAGATCTTGTACCCCTACCGCCAATCCGCGGTCAAGGAGTTCGAGGCATGCCTCAATGAGTTTCTTCTCCTCAAACGGATCGCCTACCTGCACTGAGGGGCGCTTAGCCTCGGAGCCCTCTTGAAAACCTGCCGAGGCGAGCACACTTGCTCCGCCGATGCCGTCTCGACCCGTCGACGCGCCTAGCAACACCGCGAGGTTTCCGACACCCTCGGCAGTTGCAAGCACAAGTCGATCCTGGGGAAGAATTCCAAGACAGAAAACATTTACAAGTGGGTTACCGCGGTAGCAGTCATCAAACACAACCTCGCCGCCGACTGTTGGTACTCCAACCGCGTTGCCATAACCACTAATGCCAGAGACGACGCCCTCGAATAGAAAACGAGTGCGCGCATCATCGAGTGTTCCGAAGCGCAGTGGGTCCATTAATGCAATCGGTCGTGCACCCATAGAGAAAATGTCGCGAATAATTCCGCCGACTCCGGTTGCCGCACCCTGACGCGGCTCAATGGCGGAGGGGTGGTTATGGCTCTCAATGCGCACTGCAACAGCTAAACCGTCGCCAACATCAATTACTCCGGCACCCTCACCAGGCCCGACCAATACCCAAGGTGCCTCGGTTGGGAAGCGCCCAAGGTGGACCTTGCTGGATTTATAAGAGCAGTGCTCACTCCACATCACTGCATACATAGCGAGCTCGAGTTCGGATGGCTCACGCTCTAGGAGCGCAATGATTCTCTCGAGCTCATCATCGGTGAGTCCGAGTTGCCTGTGGATTGGTTCAGCAGTCACAGGCCCGAGGTTACCCGAGCAGAGCACCCCCCTCGGGGGCCGTAGCCCCGCCGGCACTAGGCATTTTCTTCTCTATAAAGGGGCGTACTTATTTCCTATTTAGACCGTGATAGAACCTAATCACCTTCATAATTGACTGCATACCTTCACTTGACCTCAAGTCATACCTCATACCAAGCGCAAGGACCACCTAAATGGCTGCTCCCAAGAAGCCCTCGAAAATCTCAGATGAGCACAAAGTAAAACTTGCTGCAGGGCGGGACCAGAGTCGCAGCGTCGCGCGTTACCTCGAGGCGCTAGAGACACACCGCCCAAAGCAGGGTCGCAAGCGCAGTGCGGAGACCGTCGCTAAGCAACTGAGCGCTACTGAGCTCTCCTTGAAGGGTGCCACCGGAATCACGCGCCTTGAACTCCTACAGGCCCAGCGCGATCTCAAGGCCGAGGCCGAGAGACTCTCTGATTCTGTCGACATCGCTGCCCTTGAGGCTGCCTTCGTGAAGGTGGCTCGCGCGTACGGCGAGCGCAAAGGAATCAACTACGGAACATGGCGCGACTTTGGTGTAGCGGCTGATGTCCTAAAGAAGGCAGGGATAGCCCGCACTAGAAGTACAGGCGTTACTAAATAGCGACGAGATCAAACCGCTAAGTATGTAGCGGTTTTACGAACCGAACTCATGCCCAACATCGGGAGCGTTGAGGACAGGAAAGTATGGGATCGAGCGAGCTGCGAGCAACGCTCCGAGCTCTCCACCACGATCTAGAAGCACAGTCGCTCCTGCGATGATGCAGCCGAGCTCCTCGAGGGCATCGACCGCCTCAATCAGCGACCCGCCACTTGTTGCAGTGTCTTCGACAACGAGCACTCGCTCGCCTGGGGATACTGGGCCAGCGATCCGGCCCCCGATTCCATGGCCCTTGGGCTCTTTGCGAACTGCGAATGAGCGCTTCCCAGAGGCCAGAGCAACTGAGAGCGCTACAGGTACCGCTCCAACTACCAAACCCCCGGCAGCATCAAACTCGCAGCCACCGCTTGCCTCAATTGCCTCGAGGATGGCCTTGCCGATTAGCTCGAAACAATCGCCGCGAAATGTAACTGCACGGCCATCGAGATACCACTTTGATGTACGCCCTGACGCAAGAGTGAAATCTCCCTCTCGAATCCCATGCTCTTTAAATACCTCAACTAGCGCGGCCTGATGCGGGCGAAGTGTCATCTCAATATCCGTTCGATTGTGGGTAAATATTTTAGAGATAGAACGCTTATCCGCGGCTTGCAGCAGATGTAGCGGTCGGCCCCGAGACTGCACTTGCGACGATCGATTGAAGCATCACCGCTCCATCCGAGGATCCAAGTACTGACTCGATTGCGCGCTCGGGGTGTGGCATCAGCCCAACAACGTTGCGGGCCTCGTTGCATATGCCAGCGATCGAGTCGATGCTCCCATTCGGGTTCTCGATATAACGCACCACCACTCGGTCTTGATCACGCAGCGCGCTAAGCGTCTCTGCGCTGCAGGTGTAGTTACCTTCAAAATGATTAATCGGTATCTCGAGTAAATCGCCGACATTCGCTTGATTAGTGAGCGGTGTTGCTGAGGTCTCAATCCGAAGGGTGACGCTCTTACATAGAAACTTGAGGCCGGCATTCTTCTGGAGTGCCCCGGGGAGCAGGCCGGACTCACAGAGAATCTGGAATCCGTTGCAGATTCCGACCACTGGTCCACCATCTTGTGCGAATTTTCCAAGTGACTCCATTACGGGAGAAAACTGTGCGATCGCACCGGTACGAAGATAATCGCCGTGTGCAAAGCCTCCGGGAAGAATTACCGCATCTACCCCTTGGATGCTCTCCTCGGCATGAAAGAGAGTTACAGCCTCGGCGCCAAAATACTCAAGCGCATAGATCGCATCGAGTTCACAGTTGGTTCCGGGAAATACAACTACACCGACTCTCGGTGCCATCAGCCTGCGAACTCCGCGAGGTGAATCTCGAACGCCTCAATCACTGTATTTGCAAGTAGACGTTCGCACATCTCAACGACTTGTGAGCGAGCGGTTGCCTCATCCGGTGCAGTTACCTCAAGGCGAATTGATTTACCGACTCGCACCCGAGTCACATTCGTGTAGCCAAGCGACGGGAGTGCACGCTCTACGGTGACTCCTTGCGGATCAAGGATTCCTGGCAGGTGCGTTATCTCTATTCGTGCTTCATATCGAGCCATGCTCTGAACCTTACCCGCCATACCAGTCAGAGAACCGAAGGCCTGTGAGTCGCTCGTAGGCCTCGATGTAACGCCCGCGCGTCCCCTCGATTACCTCGGACGGAACGGGGGGCGCCGGAGGCTCTTGGTTCCAGCCAATTGCGAGGTAGTGATCTCGCACGTACTGCTTGTCGAAAGAGGGAGGGCTGCCCCCTGGTGCATATGACTCCCCGGGCCAGTACCGAGAGGAGTCAGGGGTCAAGACTTCATCGATTAATAGAAGGCTTCCGTCAGGCCGCAGCCCAAACTCAAGTTTCGTATCAGCGAGAATGATCCCCCGCTCCTTGGCCATAGCGGCCCCACGTGCGTAGACCGCAAGGGTGACGCTGCGTATCTCCTCAAATCTATCTTCGCCGACTAACTCGATCGCCTCTGCATCTGTCATCGGCATGTCATGACCAAAATCGGGCTTTGTTGTGGGCGTAAATATCGGCTCTGGTAACTCTGATGCCTCAAGCAATCCACTCGGCATTGATCGCCCCTGCACCGTGGTGCTCTCCGAGTATTCCTTCCACGCTCCACCAAACAAGTAGCCACGTGCAATGCACTCCATGCGAACCGGAGTAGTGCGCTCAACCAGAGTCGCACGCCCAGCGAACTCCGGGCCAACACCTTCTGGGAACCCACTCGGATCGACTGCTATCACATGGTTATCAATGAGATCCGAGGTTGCTTCAAACCAGTAACTGCTAATCGCCGTAAGCACTCGCCCCTTGTCCGGGACTGGTGACGGAAGAATCACATCAAAAATTGAGAGCCGATCGGTTGCGACCATAAGCAAACGATCACTACCGGCATCGTAGAGATCGCGAACCTTGCCTGAGTACAGATGAGGCAGTTCGATGCTCATGACGCTGGGGGAAGTAAAGGTGATGGCGAAGAGAGCGGAGCTGCAAGCGTCGCGTCAAGCGACTCAAAGGTTCGCGAGACATTGCTTAGGGCCTTCTTCAGGTCGAAGCATGCCGCAAGAGTCGCTTGGTCGAGCTTGGCTGCAACCTCAGGGTCTGCGCTCAACACGTCAATAAAGGGGCGACGCTCATCCCATGTCGCCATGGCGTTGCGCTGCACTAATCGGTACGCATCATCACGTGAGAGGCCGGACTCCACAAGTGCAAGTAACACTGGCTGGCTAAACACAAGCCCGTAAGACGCGTTGAGATTCTCAATCATGCGCTCTGGGTAGACAACAAGGCCATCTACAAGTCGCTCCATCTGGAACAGCATGTAATGAGCAAGGATGCATGAGTCAGGGAGAATCACTCGCTCTACAGAGGAGTGTGAAATATCGCGCTCGTGCCAGAGAGCGACATTCTCTAGGCCAGCCTGAAGGTTTCCTCGTAGCACGCGAGCCAATCCACAGAGTTGCTCGCTCTTTACAGGGTTGCGCTTATGCGGCATTGCAGACGAACCCTTCTGCTTACCCGCACGGAATGGCTCCTCCGCCTCACGCAGCTCAGTGCGCTGTAGGTGACGAATCTCCAATGCAAAGGCCTCGATACTTGCCCCAACCGATGCACACGCGTAGAGCAACTCTGCGTGTCGATCGCGCGCGAGCACTTGAGTCGCTGGCACCGGTGTTAGGCCCAAGGTGGCACATACCGATTTCTCAATCGATGGATCAATGTTTGAGTACGTCCCAACCGCACCAGAGAGTTTGCCGACTGCAATAGCGTGACGCGCACGAGTAAGGCGCTCGCGATCGCGGCGGACCTGCAGTGCCCAGAGCGCAATCTTTGCCCCGAAGGTAGTCGGCTCGGCGTGTATCCCATGGGTGCGCCCCACCATTGCAGTATCGCGAAACTCATGCGCGCGCCGTGCGATTGTGGTCTCCAACTTCTCTGCTGCGGCGAGCAAGAGATCTGCTGCACGCGTCAACTGAAGTGACAATGCAGTATCTACGACATCTGATGAAGTGAGGCCAAAATGCACCCACGCTCCCTCGGGCTGACCGACTCGTTCCTGAACGATGTCTATAAAAGCAGCAACATCGTGCTCAGTAATAGCTTCGCGCTCCTCGATAGCAGCTACGTCAAAGCCAGCGCGTTCGCGTACAGCGCGTGCGGCGTCAGCGGGAACTACGCCTAGAGCTGCCCAACCTTCTGTAGCGAGAATCTCGACCTCAAGCCAAGCGCCGAACTTTGCATCGTCGGTAAAGAGTGCAGCCATCTCGGGGCGGGAGTAACGGGGAATCATTTTAAACCTCTTCAGCTACCGCGTTAGCGGCGATATCGGGACGGAAAGTAATGCCTGGCCAATTGAGGCAACCAACTGCTTGATATGCGCGCGACCTTGCCTCTTGGATCGACGCACCGCAACCTGTAACCGCAAGCACGCGCCCGCCTGAGGTAAATATGTCTTCAGCGTTGTCGCTACTTCGCGTGCCTGCATGAAACACCGTAACGCCTTCAACTGCATTTGCCTCGGCTAAGCCTTCAATTCGATCACCCGTGCGCGGCGAGGCTGGGTAGCCCTCAGCGGCAACAACCACCGTTACTGCAGCGTCCGTGGTGAACTCGACCTTGGTGGTCATGCGCGATGTTGCGGCTTCATAGAGATGCACACCTAGATCGCTCGCTATACGCGGCACGACTACCTCGCACTCTGGGTCACCGAAGCGCACGTTGTACTCAAGCATCTTTGGGCCCTGAGGCGTCAGCATGATCCCCGCGTAGAGGACTCCGCGATACTCAATATCTCTCTTCTTCAACTCAGCCAGGGTAAGCGCTACGGATCCACTCATCACGCTCTCGATGATTTGGTCATCCACAAAAGGAACCGGAGAGTACGCACCCATCCCGCCAGTATTCGGCCCAGTGTCGCCTGCGCCGATGCGCTTGAAATCCTGGGCGGGCGCGAGTGCCACTCCCTCAAGCGACCCGTCACAGAGAACTAGGAGCGAGAGTTCGGGTCCGGTTAGGCCCTCCTCAATAACCAGAGTGCGCCCCGCATCGCCGAACGCATCGCCCGATAAATAAGCACGAACAGCATCGCGCGCTTCATCTATCGACTCAGTTACTACGACACCCTTACCCGCGGCGAGGCCATCGGTCTTCACAACATAGAAGCCCTCCATGGTCTCGAGATACCTAAGAGCTTGATCCTCTTCGCCAGCACCAAAGGTTGCATGCATCGCAGTTGGGACACCCGCAGAAGCAAGTACCTCTTTCATCCACGCCTTTGATCCTTCTAGGCGTGCCCCGTCAGCATTTGGTCCGAAAGTTGCGATGCCCTCAGAGCGCAGCACATCCGCGACTCCGGCTACAAGCGGCGCCTCAGGGCCGATGACTACTAGGTCGATCGCTTTCTCGCGCGCTACTTGAAGAACCGCTTCTGGGTCCACGGCATCGAGTGCAAGGTTCGTCGCGACACTTGAAGTCCCAGGGTTACCTGGGCCCACAAAGACTTCATCCACAGAGTCTGAGCGAGCTAGCCCCCAAGCGAGTGCGTGCTCACGCCCACCACCTCCTAGGACAAGAACCCTCATGCTCACTCTCCTCGTGGAAGGACCACTAGCTGATCGCGTGATGGCCCGACCGAGACAAAAGAGACATGTACTTTCGTAAAGTCTTCGATGAACTGAACGTAATCCTTTGCCTCTGTCGGCAAGTCGCTGATCTTCTCAGCGCGCTCGATATCGGTGCCCCAACCTGGCAGGGTTTCGTAGATCGGCTTGATTTTGTGCATTACTGACTGGTGATAAGGAACATGCTCATAGCGAGTTCCGTCATCACCGAGATAACCAACGCAGACCTTGAGTTCTTTTAGCGGAGAGAGAACATCAAGTTTTGTGATTGCTAGCTCTGTACAAGTATTGAGTCGCGTCGCGTGCTTCAGCATCACTAGGTCAAGCCAACCTGGGCGGCGACGCCTCCCTGTATTGGTACCAAACTCGCGTCCTCGCTCTACGAGGTCATCACCGATTGGATCTCCCTCAAGGAGTTCACTCGGGAATGGTCCGCTACCAACACGCGTCGTGTATGCCTTCACAACACCAACAACACGCTGGATTGCGAGAGGCCCAACACCAGCGCCAGTACAGACTCCACCGGCGATCGGATTGCTTGACGTGACAAATGGGTATGTGCCGTGGTCGAGGTCTAGGTAGGTTGCCTGTGCACCCTCGAATAACACCCACTCACCTGCATCTAGAGACTCATGAACTAGGTGGACCGTGTCATCAATATGTGGCTCAAGGCGCGGAACCATATCGAGATAGGTCTTTGCGATCTCGTTCGCGTCCATTGGAAGGCGGTTGTAGACCTTGGAGAGGAGACCATTCTTCTCGCGAAGGACAAGATCGAGCTTCTCGCGGAAAATCTTCGGGTCTAATAGGTCTTGAACCCTCAGGCCCACGCGCAGCGCTTTATCGGCATAGGTAGGGCCAATTCCACGCTTTGTTGTTCCGAGTTTGTTCTTACCTAGGTAACGCTCCGTCACGCGATCAATCTCTTGGTGGTACGGCATGATCAGGTGAGCATTGCCCGAGAGTCGAAGCCTTGAGACCTCAACCCCCTTGGCTGAGAGCATGTCGAGTTCAGAGATAAGCACCGCTGGATCGACCACCACGCCGTTGCCGATTACCGGAACGACATGTGGGTAGAGAACCCCGCTAGGGACCAACTGGAGTTTGAAGACCTCTCCATCGACGATGATCGTGTGGCCAGCATTGTGGCCACCTTGATATCGAACACATAGGGAAGCATCCTTGGCGAGGTAATCGGTAAACCGCCCCTTGCCTTCATCTCCCCATTGGGTACCAACAATTACAGCACCGGGCACGTGACGCTCCTAAATAGGCGGCTTCTAAGGCCGAGAATGTCGCTCACGTTGGGAACACGCTAGCCGATATGAAGGCCCGAGCCCAAGTCTCAAGCTCTAACGCCGCGTCAACCCTGACGTACCTGCTCTCTACGGGAGAAGACGAGGCCATCCGGTGACGAGTCAATACAGACGATGTCGCCATCGCCGTAGGTGCCCTGAAGGAGGCCTAGTGCAACCGGGTCTGCGACCTCGCGCTGCAGCACACGCTTCAGCGGACGCGCCCCGAAATCAGGGTCATATCCAGTATGTGCAAGCCACGTCCGCGCATCATCTGTAATTTCGAGGCCGAGGCCGCGAGCCACGAGCCGATCTCGGAGCAGATCGATCTGCACACCAACAATCTCAGCGATGTGCTCCTCGCCGAGTCTGTGGAAAACCACGACCTCATCAATACGGTTCACAAACTCCGGCTTGAAGTGCATATGGACCGCCTGCATTACGCCTTCTGGCGGAAGCCCGGCCCCGAGGTTGCTTGTCATGATCAAGACGGTGTTCGAGAAATCTACGGTTCGTCCCTGCCCGTCGGTGAGCCGTCCGTCATCCATCAGAGCGAGGAGCACATTGAAGACATCTGGATGAGCCTTCTCAACCTCGTCAAGCAGCACGACCGAGTATGGACGCCGGCGAACAGCCTCAGTGAGTTGCCCGCCCTGCTCATACCCGACATATCCAGGGGGAGCGCCTACGAGGCGTGAGACGGAGTGCTTCTCCATGTACTCGCTCATGTCGATGCGAACCATTGCTCGCTCGTCATCAAACAGGAACTCTGCGAGGGCTCTCGCTAGTTCGGTCTTGCCGACTCCGGTGGGGCCAAGAAATAGAAACGAACCAATAGGGCGATTCGGATCTGAGAGTCCGGCGCGGCTTCTACGAATCGCATTCGCTACTGCGACTACACCCTCGTCTTGACCGATCACGCGCTTGTGGAGTTCGTCCTCCATGCGTACCAATTTGGACATCTCGCCCTCCATCAGGCGAGAGACGGGGATGCCGGTCCACTTGGCGACAATCTCCGCGATGTCTTCTTCGTCGACCTCTTCTTTAAGCATCTGAACATCTCGCTGAAGCTCCAAGAGACGCTCGGACCTCTGATCAACATCACTCTCAAGCGCGAGCATTGTTCCGTACCGCAGTGATGCCGCCAGCTCAAGATCTCCAGTGCGCTCGGCAACCTCTGCGTCATTGCGCGCCGTCTCTAACTGCTCTTTTAGCGCGCGGATCTCAGTAATAGCGTCCTTCTCGGCCTGCCAGTGCGCAACCATTCCGCTGCGCTCTTCGCCAAGCTCCGCGAGTTCCGACTCAAGAAGGCGAAGTCGCTCACTCGACGCC
>JBAWWI010000015.1:0-31862 GCA_037146835.1 Actinomycetes bacterium
GGCCCTGGCACAAACCTTGCCCATGGCGGAAGCCTCTTCTTCCACTCAGAGTGTCAGGTGCGCTACATCATGGAGTGCCTTGAGATGCTCCTTGAAACCGAGAAGCGCTCAATTGAATGCACATCTTTAGCCCACGATGAATACAACGATCGCTTACAGGCCGAGCTCGAGACGATGATTTGGTCGCACCCATCGATTCGTAACAGTTGGTATCGAAACAACTCCGGGCGTATCTACATACTCTCGCCCTGGCGACTCGTCGATTACTGGAGCTGGACACGCCAACCCGATGCAGATGCATTTACTCTCGCGTAATAGAAGCGTTTAATTTAGTGGCTTAGATTGAGGGGCTTAGATTGAAGTGCTGAGTGCTATTGCATTCATTTACTCTGCAATCGGATTACGGTGATCCATATGGCTGAGGCTACGAAACAATCTCCTGCGCTCTCAAGTGATGTATCTCGCAGTGACGATTTGGGGAAGTCTCCAGAGGTTCTGTTTGCTAACCGCAGGGACGCTCTTATCGGCGGCGCTGTCATCTTGGGGGGCGCTGCACTGATTGGTGTAGTAGATACAAGTGGCGGGAGAATACTCTGCCCATTCCGTTTAGCCACTGGACTCGACTGCCCATTCTGTGGCGGAACACGCGCTATTCATTCCTTCTTGAGCGCGCACATTGGTCGCGCTTTTGATCACAATGTTCTTGTTGCGCTTTTGGTGCCGGTGGCATTGCTAATTGGCGTGTTGCTACTTTGGCGCGGCATTTCGGGCCGCGGTTGGCGAGTGCCGATGCCGAGCCGCAGTGTATGGATAGCGCTTGGCGTCATCACAGTTGCCTTCTGGGTGCTGCGCAATATTCCCGCGTTCTCGTGGCTCGGGAGTTCTTGAGTTAGTAGCGCCTCATGGTCGGAGGGCACGCGAAAAGGGCGGCCCCTAGAGGCCGCCCCAAATCGTGTTTGTTGTTACTAATGCATTAACGCCTATTAAATGGCTCTAAATTGCTGCAACAGGTTGACCGTTGAGTGTGCGGTATGCATATGCAAACGCTACCGAGCTCATCGGGTAGGTGAATAGCAATCCAATACCGCAGAGCATGGCACCTACAAGGTTGATCAACATTAGAAGAACAAATAGGCCGAGGACGGCCCCGAAGTTGCCCTTGACGATCTCGAATGATCGCTTGATTGCGCCTACAGCGTCACCGTCACGTGTGTCGATTACTACATACCCAGCGAAGGCGAATAGCACGGCTGCAATCAGCCCTGGGATGATGCAAAGCACGAGCCCAATACCGATCGCAATGCCGACGAGGATCGCCTGCACTATGTAGGGACCAAGTTGATCGGTCTCAGTGAGTTGACTCAACTCAGGTGTTCCGCCATCAGTTACTCGCAGAGCGGCACGCATCAACCCCATTGAGAGGATCAAGCTCACAACCGCTGTGACGATGGAGAGGAGTAAAGCGAAGACGCCTTTTCCTCCGGAGAACCCGAACTGAATTACTACTTGTGCTACAAGAATCACGAGAGTCATGACTACTAATGGCCCAATGTTCTTCATCGTGGCGCTCCACGCGTAAGAAATCGCTGCGCCCGGAGTGAATCCAGCACCAGAAGACATCGCTCCCGGTGGTGGCGGTGGAGGCGGAGGTGTAAAACCTGGAGGCGGTGGGGGCGGTGGAATCTGCGACATGTTGATCTCCTGAAGCCCAGCGGGTGCCGGTCAACTTGGAGCCTAGGTAATAGATCTCAACAGAGGGCGGACTACCGCCCTCGCCGCCGCGTTGTTATTAGAGGGTGCGGATAATGGCGGCGTCGCCCTGACGTCAATATTGCAGGTCGTCGCCGCGTTGTTTTTAGAGGGTGCGGATAATGGCGGCGTCGCCCTGACGTCAATATTGCAGGTCCTCGCCGCGCTGTTGTTAGAGGGTGCGGATAATGGCGGCGTCGCCCTGACCGCCACCACCACAGAGGGCTGCGGCGCCGACTCCACCACCACGGCGCTTGAGCTCGTTGATCAGAGTCATAACGACACGTGCACCGGACATACCCACTGGGTGGCCGAGTGCAATTGCGCCACCATTGACGTTTACAACCTCATCCGTGATCCCAAGGTCGCGCATGCTCGCGAGACCAACTGCCGCGAATGCCTCGTTGAGCTCAAAGAGGTCAATCGCAGAGATGGGAAGGTTCGCTGAATCAAGTGCGCGCTTGATTGCACGCGATGGCTGTGTAAGTAGAGATGGGTCTGGGCCTGCGACCATTCCATAACCGATCAACTCGGCAATTGGGTTGAGCCCAAGCTCATCGGCCTTAGCGCGACTCATGACTACAAGTGCTGCGCCTCCATCGGAGATCTGCGAAGCATTTGCTGCCGTGATGGTGCCGTCTTTAGTGAAGGCTGGGCGCATTCCTGCGAGTGTCTCAACGGTGGTGCCAGGGCGAACGCCCTCATCGGTGTCGACCATTAACGGGTCTCCCTTACGCTGCGGGATTGCAACCGGGACGATCTCGTCAGCGAATTTGCCGTCCTTCTGTGCAGCGGCTGCGCGCTCGTGACTGTTCGCAGCCATCTGGTCCTGGACCTCGCGAGTGATTCCACCGAACTGTCCGCAGTACATGTCTGTACCTTCACCCATGTGGACTGCATCAAACGCGCACCACAGAGCGTCATGAATTAGAGAGTCGACAAGCTCGCCATTGCCCATGCGGTAACCAGAGCGCGCCTTGGGGAGCAAGTACGGAGCGTTGGTCATGGACTCCATGCCACCTGCAACAACAATCTCTGCGTCGCCAGCCTGAATCATCTGGTCAGCGAGATAAATCGTGTTGATCCCAGAGAGGCAGACCTTGTTGACGGTCATTGAGGGAACGCTCAGCGGAATTCCGGCTCCATGTGCTGCTTGGCGTGCGGACATCTGACCAGCACCAGCCTGAAGGACCTGGCCCATGAGCACGTAATCGACATTGTCTGCGCTAACTCCACCGCGCTCAAGCGCCGCACGAATCGCTATCGCACCGAGCTCGGCACCACTGAACCCAGCGAGGGCTCCTGAGAACTTGCCGATGGGGGTACGTGCAGTTGAGACGATTACTGAACCGGTCATTGGATTCTCCGAGTTGTTGGTAGGGGCTCTTAAATTTTGATGCTCTTGTGTGTAACGAGGTGTTAAGCGTATCCCCGAGGCTCTATGCCGCGCCTACGGGAAGGGCTGATGGGAAGGGCCGAGAGCCGAGGCCCCATGTGTCAATTATTTCGGTCACGGGAGCGGCTTGGGTGGAGCCCCACCCATTTGAGCCGGTACGGTTATGCCCCATGACAAGCCAGATTGATGCCATCCGTAACGCAATCCTTGAGGGAGCACCCGCCGAGGATCTTGCGAGTCTGCCAATGCCCGAGTCCACCCGCGCCGCGGTGATCCTTGCCGAGGAGCAGGAGATGTTCGCAGGCATGGCATCCGAGGATAAAGACCCTCGCCAGTCGGTCCATATTCAAGATGTAGCTCTCCCCGAGATCGCACCCGATGAGGCCGTGATCGCGGTGATGGCTTCTTCGATCAACTTCAACACTGTCTGGACCTCGATATTTGAGCCCGTATCGACATTTGGTTTTCTAAAGCGTCTAGGCAAGGAGAGTGCATGGGGAGCGCGCCACAATCAACCGTTCCATGTAATGGGTTCGGATGCTTCGGGAGTAGTGCTTCGAGTTGGCTCCGCCGTTCGAAACTGGAAGCCGGGCGATCGCGTAACTGTGCACTGCAATTACGTCGACGATCAAGACCCCACTAGCCATGACGACTCCATGCTCTCGACTAATCAGCGCATCTGGGGATTCGAGACGAACTACGGCGGGCTAGCGGATCTCTCAATTGTTAAAGCCAACCAATTGATGCCGAAGCCAGAGCACCTCACTTGGGAAGAATCGGCGGTCAACGCGCTATGTAACTCAACTTCTTACCGAATGATTGTTAGTAAAAATGGAGCAGGGATGACCCAGGGTCAGGCTGTTCTGATCTGGGGTGCGACCGGTGGAATTGGCGCATATGCAACTCAGTACGTGCTCAACGGCGGAGGTACCCCTGTAGGCGTTGTCTCGTCTCCAGAGCGCGCAGCGTTGTTGAACGAGATGGGGTGCGAGGCCGTCATTGACCGTCGCGCCGAAGACTTTAAGTTCTGGAAAGATGACAACACTCAAGACCAGAAAGAATGGTTGCGACTCGGTAAGAAGATCCGCTCACTAGTTGGGCGCGATGTCGACATTGTCTTCGAACACCCAGGGCGCCAGACAATGGGCGCATCTGTTTTCGTTGCTAAGCGCGGTGGAACAATTATCACTTGTGCTGCAACCTCAGGTTTCATGATTGAGTATGACAACCGTTACCTCTGGATGAACCTAAAGACTCTCAAGGGTTGCCACTTCGCTAACTACCGCGAGGCTTACGAGGCGAATCGTCTTGTCTGTGAAGGCAAGATTCACCCAACGCTCTCTCGAGTGCTTCCACTTGAGCAGACTGCTGACGCCGCACTGCTTGTCCATCGCAATGAGGTCGAGGGCAAGGTAGGCGTTCTTGCGCTTGCCCCTACCGAGGGTCTCGGCGTAACCAACCCAGAGATGCGTGAGCGTCTCTTGCCCCAGATCACCCTGTATCGCCGCTTCAACGGCTGAGGAGAGAGACATGGCATTTACTGAGATCGACCACGTAGCAATTGCGGTGCGAGACCTTGAGGCCGCTATTGCTTATTACCGCGACACGTTTGGCGCCGAGGTAGAGCACCGGGAGTTTGTTGAGTCCGATGGGGTTGAGGAGGCGCTTCTTAAAGTCGCCGACTCATATATTCAGCTCCTTACCCCGACCCGACCCGACTCCCCGCTGGCCAAGGCCCTCGAGAAGCGCGGAGAGGGCATCCATCACGTCGGCTATCGCGTAGATGACGTGGCCGCGGCTCTTGAGCAGGTAAAGGCACAGGGCCACATGGTGATCGATGCAGCCCCGCGGCCCGGGAGCAGAGGCACAACAGTGGCATTTCTCCACCCGAAGACAGCCTTTGGAACCCTTATCGAGCTCGTCCAGGAATAATCCGTTTAAGTATTCCCTAGCGTCGTTGGGGCTAAACATGCGCGCTGACCGGTAACCTCGTCGCCTATGGCCGCAAAGAAAACGAAATCAACCGAGGCAGCTGTCGCTGCTGCACCTGTGAGTTCCCCAACCCCGGCGACTCCCGCTCATCCGATCGAGGCTCGAATTGAGCAACTAGCAGCACTGCGCGAAGCAGCCATGCATGCTGGTAGCCCCGCCTCAGTTGAGCGCCAGCATGCGCGAGGCAAGCTGACTGCTCGTGAACGTCTCGATCTGTTGCTTGATCCAGAATCATTCGTTGAACTCGACATGCTTGCGCGACACCGTGCACATGGTTTTGGAATTGAGAACACGCGACCGCTTACCGATGGCGTGGTTACAGGTTGGGGAACAATCGACGGCCGTAAGGTCTTCGTGTTCTCTCAAGACTTCACAGTCTTTGGTGGAGCACTCGGAGAGGTATTCGCCGAGAAGATTCACAAGGTCATGGACCTCGCTGAGTCAGTAGGCGCTCCAATGATCGGCATCAACGACGGTGCTGGTGCTCGTATTCAGGAAGGCGTTGTATCGCTCGCGTCTTACGGAGGGATCTTCCACCGCAATGTAAAGGCCTCCGGTGTAATCCCGCAGATCAGTGTGATCATGGGACCATGCGCTGGTGGCGCTGTTTACTCGCCAGCCATGACCGACTTCATCTTTATGGTGAAGGGCACCTCCAACATGTTTATTACTGGGCCTGATGTTGTTAAGTCGGTCACCGGTGAAGAGGTAACTCAGGAAGAGCTCGGTGGTGCGCTTACTCATGCCACTAAATCTGGAGTCGCAAACATTGTCTGCGAGGACGAGGTTGCATGCCTTGCACAGGTTCGTTACTTAATGTCGTTCCTCCCAGCCAACAACCTCGAGGATGCTCCATACTTTGAGCCCGATGACGACCCAATGCGCGACTGCGATGCGCTACTTGGATTGATCCCAGATGCACCTAACAAGCCTTATGACATGAAGAAAGTCATCGCTGACATTGTTGACGATGCAGAGTTCTTCGAGATAAACGCGCTCTGGGCTATGAACATTGTCTGTGGGTATGCACGGATCGGAGGGATGGTCGTTGGAATAGTCGGTAACCAACCTCAAGTGCTTGCTGGATGTCTAGACATTGACGCATCTGAAAAGGCTGCGCGCTTTGTCCGCACATGTGATGCATTCAACATTCCGCTCGTAACATTTGTAGACGTTCCTGGATTCTTGCCAGGAACGGAGCAGGAGTACGGCGGCATTATTCGCCACGGCGCAAAACTGCTCTACGCATACTGTGAAGCCACTGTTCCGCGCATCCAGATCATCACGCGCAAGGGTTATGGCGGCGCCTATGTCGTTATGAACTCCAAGTCGATTGGTGCCGACCTGGCCTACGCCTGGCCATCCGCAGAGATTGCTGTGATGGGGGCGCAGGGCGCAGTGAATATCATCTTCCGCAAGGAGATTGCTGAGGCCGGAGATAAGGGCGTAGAGCGCACAGCTGAGCTCATTGATGAGTACACCGAGCGTTTTGCAAACCCATATAACGCAGCAGAGCGTGGCTACGTAGATGATGTGATTGAGCCTCGCGAGACCCGCAGAGTGCTTGTGCGCGCACTCGAGATGCTGCGCACAAAGAAGGAGCAACTTCCACAGCGCAAGCATGGGAATGTGCCGCTTTGAGTCCTCGTGCGATTCTTGGTATCAACGATGCTGCCTCCCCCGAGGAGGTTGCAGCAGTTCTCGCAACAATCGCGGTAATCGATCAGCAGCTGGCCGCGGGGATTGAAGAGGAGGCTGCGCCTGAGCTCTCGCAGTGGGTCGTCATGTCGCGACTGTCTTCCCGCAGATCTGCAATGCAGCGTGGCGCATATAAACTCTCTGGGAGGCTTCCGAGGAGGGCACACGCATAATGACTGAGATTATTTTCCCTGAGGTAATGAGCATCAGTACTGAGAGTGTGGTTGTTACCTTCACCACCGAAGGCGACGATCGTGTCGCCACTCGCGTCGGCGACGCCGAGATAGTAACGACAGGGCCTCACCACCTTGCACGCTTGACGGGCCTCGAGGCCGGTACGCATCATGAGGTCGAGGTTGAGGGAGCGCTCCCATCCAACGATCCTCAGTTTCCTTCAACAGTGCGCACTCTCGAACAACCTGCTGGCAAGTTGCTTGCATCCATCGCAACCGTAAACGACGTCCACTTCGGCGAGACTGTCTGCGGGAGAATCCATACAGCCTCAGATGAGGAGATGGGTGCAGTGATGGGGCGTGAGGGCGAGGAGCCTTACCCTCAGAAGATGAATCGCGCTGCCATTGCGGAGATCTCCGCATTTGATGGCGATGCAGTGATCGTGAAGGGCGACCTCACCAATGCAGGAACATGGGAGGAGTACCAGCAGTTTCTTGATGCGTATGGGCAACTCGGTGACCGCATGTATCACGTGCGCGGTAACCACGACGCAATGCTTGACTCCACAATGGCACTCAACGGTGCTCCGTTTGCAGTAGTTGTAAACGGCGTTACTTTTGCAGTGATTGACACAGTTCGCCCTGGAACTGAAGTTGGACAGATCACGCGTGATCAGATCGCATGGATTGATGACTGCGCTGCCAATACGAGCGGTGCTGTATTTGTCTTTGGGCATCACAACCTGTGGGACCTTGACTCAGAGGACCGGAGCACTAACTACTTCGGTATCAATCCAGATGACAGTGAGGCGTTCGGCGCAGTAGTAGCTCGGCGCGAAAATATCGTTGGATACTTTGCAGGACATACGCACAGGCATCGCGTACGCCGCTCGACAAAGGCCCGCAGCATCCCGTTTGTCGAGGTTGGATCGACAAAGGATTACCCAGGGGTCTGGGGCGAGTACCAGATCTATGAAGGTGGATATACGCAGGTCTCTCATCGTTTTGGTGCCCGCGATGCAATGGATTGGGCAGAGCGCACACGCTTTATTTACGCTGGCCTCTACCGCGACTACTCGCTTGGTCTCCTAGACCATCGCTCTTTTACGCAGACTTATTGAGGGTGCGTTTACCGAAGGACTCAGATCTTGCAGGCACTTGAAGGCTTACGCGTCGTAGACATGGCGACGGTACTTGCCGGCCCGGCCGCAGCAAAATACCTTGCGGATTTTGGTGCCGATGTCATTAAGATTGAGGCCCCAGCAGGTGACGGAACTCGTCGCATGGGGTGGATGCCACCAGATGGCGGCGATGCGTACATGTGGCAGATCGTTGGGCGCGGGAAGCGTTCGGTAGTTGCAGACCTCAAGACAGAGGATGGCCTGGCGCTGCTGCTTAGGCTCATTGATGACGCAGATGTGCTCATCGAAAACTTTCGCCCGGGCACGATGGAGCGTTTAGGGCTTGATCCTTTGGAGTTACTCAAGCGCAATCCTCGTTTGGTGATTCTTCGAGTGAGCGGCTTTGGGCAAACAGGTCCTTATCGATCGCGACCCGGTTTTGCTTCAATCGCAGAGGCGATGAGTGGATTCGCATCTCTAAGCGGTGAGCCTGATGGTGCTCCACTCTTACCGCCGATTGCGCTCACTGATGAGGTGACGGGAATCGTTGGAGCGTTCTCGATAATGGTTGCGCTACGCCATCGTGATGCGACAGGCGAAGGCCAAGTTGTAGATGTAAATCTCCTGGAGTCCATTCTTCAGATGATGGGCCCGCTCCCTGCCGCATTCGCTGGACTTGGATATGAGCAGCCTCGTATGGGGTCTGGGATTCCGTACAGTGTTCCGCGAGGCACCTATCAGTGCGCAGACGGAGAGTGGATCGCGATCTCAGCATCTGCTGAGAGCGTGGCGACGCGTGTTCTCGAGCTACTGGGAGTCTCAGACGACCCACGCTTCTCTAGTTTTACGGGGCGCTCTGAGCACAGAGTTGAGCTAGATGCTTTGATGAGTGCTTGGGTTGCGCAGCGTAATTGTGATGAGGCCCTCGCAGAGTTTGATGCAGCGCATGCTGCGGCGGCTCGCGTCTATTCGATCGGTGATGTAGTGGCTGATCCACATGTGCGCGAGCGCGGAGTGCTGATCGAGGTTGATGGAGTCTTGATGACTGGTCCGGTGGCACGGCTGGATCGCACACCTGGCGAGGTGCGCGGTGCAGGGCCGGCGCTCGGTGCGGATACCCAAGAAGTCAAAGACATGATCTCCCAGATGCCCGGGTGGCCGACCCGCCGAGGTGCAAGTAATAAATAGGTTCTGGGAAGGGTGCGAGGCAATCCGTTTTACCTACACTTTTTCATCCACAGGTACTTGTGGATAATGGCGCAAGGTCCTGTGGGTAACCTGTGGAGAACCCTAGATACCCCGTGGATATCTAGGGTCAACTGTGGATAGATTCATAACTCCCTGTGGATTTAGTGACCCTTGGGGGTGGTGTTTCTCGTGTGGTTGATGTACGAATAGGTTTGATATTTGGGCAGGGAGAGTCTCGGCATTCTTCTGGAGCGTTTGCCCGAAGCAGTTCTCGATATGCCGAACTCGTTACACCGAACTTCTTGTACCAAACTTGAGACACCGAACTTGTTGCACCGGAGCGATATGGGAGCGAATGTGGTTATGAATTCTGAGACCGAACTAACTGCGTCCGAGATAGATGCACGGATTGTTGGTGGCACCGTCGCTACGCGTTTTCGCGACACTGTTGCTAAGTATCCGGATCGGGTGGCGCTCCGTTCTTGGAATGGGGATACCCCAACCGATATCACCTGGGCCGAGTACGCCTTGCGCGCCTGTCGAGTCGCTGCGGCGTTGACCGACGCGGGGGTCAGGCGCGGCGACCGTGTCGTGTTCCTAATTACGAATCGCCCCGAGTTCCATATTGCTGATGTTGCGGCGTTGCTGGTTGGGGCTACCCCGATATCTATTTACAACTCTTCGTCGCCCGAGCAGATTGCATATTTAGCGTCACACTCAACCGCGACTTATGCGATCGTCGAGAATGCAAAGTTTCTAGAGAGCCTTCTATCAGTGCGCGATCAGATACCGACACTCAAGAAGGTTGCGGTTATCGACACACCGGAGACACTCCCCGATGGAGTGCTGTTGTGGGATGACCTGATGGCCCACGAACCTGTAGAACTCGAAGTTGCAGCATTGATAGCGCAGCCCGATGATCTTGCAACCGTCATCTATACGTCTGGAACAACTGGCCCACCCAAGGGTGTAATGCTCGACCACAAGGGTGTCTTATGGACAGCCGAGAGCCTGATGAATCGCTTTGGTTTCGATATCGCGGGAATGCGCATGGTCTCGTATCTCCCGATGGCTCATATTGCCGAGCGCAATACGTCGCATTACGCAGGGATTATGCAGGGTCTAGAGGTGACTACATGCCCCGATGCGGGCCGTATCACTACCTACTTAGGGCACTCTCGACCTCAGATCTTTTTTGCCGTCCCTCGCGTATGGGAGAAGATGTACGCGAGCGTTACCTCGGTCGTGCATGCTGATGCCGCCAAGGGAGCGGAGTTCGATGCGGCACTCGCGATTGGATGGGAGGCGAGCGAGTACCGCGCTCGTGGCGAGGAGATACCCGGAGATCTTGCAGAGTCGCTTCTAACTGCTGACCTCGTGCTCTCGCCGTGGCGTCGTGCGCTCGGCCTCGACGAATGCAAGGTAGCGATCAGTGGTGCTGCGCCAATTCCTTTCGAAATTTTTAGATTCTTTCGTGGGCTTGGGTTAGAGATCTCGGAGATTTATGGACTCTCAGAGACCTATGGACCAATGACATGGACTCCGTTTCGAGTGAAGGCCGGCACGGTCGGCCCAGCAATCCCCGGCACCGAATTGCGCTTGGGCGAAGACGGCGAGGTCATCTGCCGAGGTGGCAATATTTTTAAGGGCTACTTAGACCACCCTGAGAAGACCGCCGAGGTACTTACATCCGATGGGTGGTTCCACACGGGTGACATTGGGGTGCTCGACGATGATGGTTACTTAAAGATTGTCGATCGCAAGAAAGAACTCATTATCACTGCGGGCGGAAAGAACATCTCGCCCGCAAACCTTGAGGCAGCCCTGAAGGCCTCACCATTGATCGGCCAGGCCTGCGTGATTGGTGAGGGGCGACCATTTCTCTCTGCGCTTCTCGTGCTCGATACCGAGGTGGCTCCGGTATGGGCATCAATGCATGGAATATCTGAACCATCACTCGAGGCGCTCGCGGCTAACGCGGATATTCGCACAGCAATTCAGGTAGACGTTGACCATGTGAACGCTCAATTCTCTAAGGCAGAGGGCATCAAACGCTTCACAATTCTGAGCGCGGAGTGGGAGGCAGACTCCGAGGAGCTAACCCCAACAATGAAGCTCAAGCGACGCGGCATTAGCGCGAAGTACTCGGCTGAGATCGAGGCGCTCTACAGCTAAGGCTGGTCAGTCGACCTGCGCGACGATTACGTGGTCGCGGCCTCGCTCCATTGCGTCGTCTAGAGCGTGTGCTGCTCTGAGGATTAATTCATCTGCATCGAGTGCATGAGATGGGTAGCAGGCGACGCCAGCGGAGACTGTGATTCCAGCGCAAGCAGGGCTTGAATGCAGTAGTCCGCGAAGGCGCTCTGCTGCCCATACCGCTCCGGACTCCGATGTGTTCTCAAGAAGAGCTGCGATCGTTACATCATCGGCGCGAAATGCCCCGTCGGCTTCGCGAAGGGTCTGTATTAATACGCCACTAAGTGAGCCCAACGCGTTCTCGCGGTCCTTGGTTGATAAACGGTCTATTTCGTCAATGCGCAGAAGAACTAGAGAGACAGGATGTAGCTGCCTGCGTGCAGCGGCGACGCGCTGAAGGAGTAGCGGCTCGAGTAAAGATGAATCGAGTAGCCCAGTTGTCGGGTCGACTCCACTGCCAGAGAGCACAGGCACGCTGCGCGCTTCACTTAGCCGTTTTACCTCTGATGAGAGCTGATCAATATCTGCAACTGCTGCAGTATGCGGACCAACCTGCGCCGCTCCGATCATCGCAGCGAGCATCGCGAAGACTCCGGCGACAAGAGACAGCTCGGGCCAAGAGGTGATCTGCCCCGCAACACCGGAGGCGAGGCCTAGGACACCAATAAGGATCAGGAGGTTAAAGCGTTGGCGATTCACAACTGTCTTCTTCGGCACCTAATCCCCCTAAGTGGAGCGAAATGTTCCCAATCGGTGCTGGAGGCCTAGATCTGCAAGGTCGGAGATGATCTCCGAGATTCGAAAATCCTTAGGCGTGTAGACCCTAGAGACTCCAGCAGCAAGGAGAATAACCTGATCCTGCTCAGGAATAATGCCTCCAACTACAACTGGGGCATCTACTCCAGCAGCACGTAGAAGGCGCACGGTCTCCGGGACAAGCTCTAGGTGCGAGCCCGAGAGGATCGAGAGTCCGACTACATCAACGTCCTCATCCTGGGCTGCAGCGCAGATCTGGGCCGGTGTTAAACGAATGCCTTGGTAGATGACCTCAAGACCTGCGTCTCGTGCCGCTACCGCTATCTGCTCGGCGCCGTTGGAGTGCCCATCTAGACCGGGCTTTCCTACCAGTAGGCGAATTGGTCCGCCGTTATTCTCGGTGGCGACGCGAATGCGCTCACGTACTGCAACAAGCTCCTCGCGCGGTGCACCCATAACGCCCCCAACACCGGTAGGGGCGCGGTACTCGCCGAATATGTCCCTAAGCGCATCTGACCACTCGCCGACGGTTCCGCCAGCGCGGGCCAAAGCAATTGTTGCAGGGACAAGGTTCTGAGTTGTCTGAGCAACGCGCGACAACTCCTCGATGGCACTCGCTACTGCACCGGAGTCGCGATTCGCGCGCCACGTATTTAGGCTCTCGAGCTGCGCCGCCTCTCCGGCAGGGTCTACGACAAGGATTGAGGACTCTCCATCGATGCCCTCCGCAAGCGGAGAAGGCGCTGTCTCGGTGAACGAGTTAACACCTACAACCGTTATGTCGCCAGACTCAATGCGGCGTACCCGATCAGCGTGCGACTGCACCAGACGACCCTTTAGCTCGTCGATCATTAGGAATGCACCGCCACCATCTAGGACCCACTGGAGTTCGGCATTAGCGGCCTCCTCTAACTCGGCAGTCTTAGCCTCCATCACCTTCGATCCCTCAAAAATATCTGGGTACTCGAGAAGGTCTGTCTCAAATGCCAGCACCTGCTGAATTCGCAGAGACCATTGCTGGTCCCATGGGCGCGGCAATCCAAGCGCTTCGTTCCATGCCGGTAGTTGGATGGCGCGTGCACGTGAGTCTCGACCAAGGGTTACTGCCAAGGTCTCAAGAACAATCCGCTGCACGTTGTTCTCAGGCTGCGCCTCGGTAAGTCCGAGAGAGTTGACCTGAACTCCATAACGGAATCTGGCTAATTTCTCGTCCGTTACGCCGTAGCGCTCCTCCACAATGCGGGTCCAGAGTCGACCCATCGCTCGCAGTTTGCAGGTCTCTTCAACGAACCTGATCCCTGCATTAACGAAGAAGGAGATGCGCCCAACTACCGCCGGCATGTCCTCCGCGGAGACCTGCCCACTCTCGAGTACGCCATCAAGGACCCCGATTGCATTTGCCATTGCGTATGCAATCTCTTGAACTGGCGTAGCCCCTGCCTCTTGCAGGTGGTAAGAGCAGACGTTGATCGGATTCCACTTCGGGACGTTGCGAACCGTATGCGTAATGAGATCAACAGTTAGACGGCGGCTAGGCACGGGTCCAAAAATAAACGTGCCACGCGAAAGGTATTCCTTAACGATGTCGTTCTGTGTTGTGCCAGAAAGTTTGGAGACGTCTTCCCCGCGCTCTTCAGCAAGCGCAATGTATAGAGAGAGGAGCCACATTGCGGTCGCGTTGATCGTCATCGAAGTATTCATGTCTTCGAGTGGTATCTGATCGAAGAGTGTGCGCATCTCGCCTAGGTGAGGTACTGGTACCCCGACCTTCCCGACCTCTCCGCGCGCGAGTAGGTGGTCGGGGTCGTAACCAGTCTGAGTAGGGAGATCGAATGCAACTGAGAGACCGGTCTGGCCTTTTGCAAGGTTGGTCCGGTAGAGCTCATTCGAGGCATGGGCAGAGGTATGCCCCGAGTACGTCCGCATTACCCAAGGGCGTTCGCGCGTCATGTCGTCATTCTCCCGAAGGGTCTCCTATGCAAGCGTTAAAGCGCTTGTCCATCTCAGTACTTATCGTTATGGCTACTTGCGGTAATCGTAGAACCCTATGCCGCTCTTACGCCCCAAGCGATCCGCGCTGACCATACGGCGAAGCAGCGGAGCGGGTGCGTAGTTGGGGTCCTTGAATTCTTCGTAGAGCGCCTCAAGGATTGAGAGGCTCGTGTCGAGGCCAACAAGGTCAAGGAGTGCAAACGGACCCATTGGGAAGTTGCAACCACCCTTCATTGCTGTGTCTATGTCGTCGCGGTTGGCTACACCGGCATCCAGCAAACGCACTGCATTGTTTAGGTACGGAAAGAGAAGTGCGTTGACTATGAAGCCAGCCTGGTCCTTTACCTCTACTGGCTGCTTTCCACAGGTCTCCGCGAATGCGCGTGTTGTAGAAATGGTCTCGTCGCTGCTTGTGATAGCGCGCACAATCTCGACGAGCGGCATGGCTGATGCAGGGTTGAAGAAATGAACGCCGCAAACCAGTTCTGGTCGAGCAGTCTCCATCGCCATCTCAACGACAGGGAGCGTCGATGTGTTGGTCGCGAGAATCGCGCCAGCCTTGACGATCGAGTCAAGCTCTTTGAACAGTTGCTTCTTTGCTGCGAGGTCCTCGAGGATGGACTCGATAACAAGGTCGCAGTCGGCTAGAGCGTTTAGGTCGGAGACCGCTGTGACGCGAGCAAGAACTGCGTCGCGCTCTGCTGCCTCTAAGCGCCCCTTCTCAACTTGGCGATCTAGAGACTTTGTTAGGCCGGCAACCATTCCGTCGGCACTCGCCTGAGACCGGCTTCGCAGAACAACATCAAATCCAGCCTTGGCCGCGACCTCGGCGATACCCGATCCCATGATTCCTGAACCGACGATTCCTACGCGCTTGATAACTGCCATTCTGCTCATTTCCGCTTCTCGATGATTGGGGACGCAACAACGCGTTTCCCGGGAGGCGTGAAACGTACCGGAGGCTTGCCTCTCAATGCCACAGGGGAGAGTAAGTGGGCCTCAGCTCTTGCGTTCGAGCGGTCGGGTGGCCTGCCGAGCTGGGGCCAAATTTGGGGGTTGGTCCGCCGCAAGAAAGGGAGTTGAGGCACCTCCGGAGTACAGGGAAGACTCGGCACGGCTAACTAGAGTGCTGGCATGACAGAAAAGAACCCTAAGGGCACACTCGCATTGGTCGGCGGAGGGGAGTGGTCTCCGCTCGCCTCTGGCCTCGACAAATACCTCCTAGGCCTCGCTGGGGGAGGGAGAGTCTCGATCCTCCCGACGGCATCAGCCTTCATCGCTCCTGATCAAGTTGTGGATGCCGCCAAGGCTTGCTTTGAGGCACTTGGGGCTGAGATCGAGGTTATTGAAGTGATGAACCGTCGTGACGCTGAGAATAAGGATCTTGCGTCGCAGATTAAGGAGTCGAAGTTTATTTATCTGGCAGATGGGTCTCCTCTGCACCTTCGATCCGTACTCAAAGACTCCGCGGCCTTCAAGGCCTTGCTAAGTGCCTATAACAACGGAGCAGTTATCGCAGCATCTGGTGCAGCGGCAACACTTCTTGGAGACCCAATGGTTGACCCGCGCGGTGGTGCGTTCTCAATCGGCCTCGGGCTTGTAGATCACCTAGCGATACTTCCGCACCACGGAAACGCTCCGCGCCACTTGCTAGATCGATCCCTTGACCTCTTGCCGAGAGCAGACATGCTCGCTGGCGTCGATGACCACACGGCACTTGTTCGCGACAACCAGGGCAAGTGGAGCGTCGTCGGTGACGGGTGGGTCACGCTATACACGCGTACCGAGGGCGATCACGCAGTACAGATTGGCTCCTATACGGCAGACTCTGTAATCGAGATCTTGACGATGTAGATCGGCTTCTTGGGCTTGTCGTTGGAGTCCTTGGGGGCATTTTGAATTTTTAGGGCGACATCTAACCCTGAAGATACTTTCCCAAAACGCGCGTACTCATTGGGGAGCGAAACGCCTTGAGTTCCAGTGACGATAAAGAACTGGGAACCAAATAGCCCGGGAGCGTCAGCCCCTGTTTTCGCAGCGGCGATTGAGCCGATCTCATAGTTGTTGGTAGGCACCTCGCCTGGAACTTTGTATCCGGGTCCGCCCTGTCCGTCACCTAGAGGGTCTCCACCCTGAATCATGAAGTCTTTAATGACGCGGTGGAAAGTGAGGCCATCGTAGAAACCTTGACGCGATAGAGATACGAAGTTATTCGTAGCTATCGGCGCGTTCTTGGCATCGAGGTCGATGACCATTGTGCCGTCGGTTGTCTTCATTGTTGCTGAGTATTTCTTGGTCGGGTCAAGAGTTAAGACAGGAGTTTTCTGATTCGTATTCTTCTTGGCTGGTTTTACAGTCGTTGAAGAGGTTTTGCTACTGCTACTGCTACTGACCTGAGACCATGCAAATATCGCTAGGACCGGGAGCAGAAGAAACGCAAGGTTCCGCAGCGACCGATTTCTACGCTTACGCTTCTGTGCCGCCAACTGGGCCTCATTGGCCGCTGCGCGGTTCTGCTTCTGACGCTCGCGCTTATCTGCCTTGCTCACAGTTGCTCCTTATTCAGAAATAGTGCTTCTAGATATTTCTAGGCTGCTCTGCCAGTGTTGCTGGTGCGCCCGTTACTTAAGGGCAGGCCCTGGAGTCTGCACTGCCGGAGCAACATATGTGCGGCAGGGCTGTGCGCGTAGCGATGGGCATGGCGGAAGTGCCGTCGGGAGACCCTTGGGCGACTTGATCTCTGAGAGGACTAGGCGTGAGGCCTTTACCCCGCCGGTGCCTACGCTGTTGCGAGTCGCTACGTCTGGCTTAATGCTCTCAAAGGTCCAGAGGGTGCGGTTACCGCCCGGGGCCTGAACCGAGATACGCACTCGCGAACCGGCCCTAAATACGTGAGCCACTGGGAACAATGCAACCCGAATACTCGTCGCCTTGCCCGGTACGAGGGGCGCAGCGTCAACCTTCGTGTGGGTATGGCGCGGGTCAAGTGCCGTCGACTTTGCTGAATCCAACGCTCGGTGGCTTGCACGTAGCCATCCACTCTGGACGTAGCGCTCGTTGCCATCGGGGCGCACCTCTGTGAGGGTCACCTCGATATCTGTGTCGGGTGCGGTTGAGGCGAATGTCAGATCAACGCTCCCTGGCCCCGCGATAGCGAGGTTGCGAGATAGTGGAGCGGAGACCCAAGAAAGCGATGATGCAGAGTCGAGGGGCACCCAGTTGTACTTGGCATCGGCCTTCCAGACGCCACCACCGTCACCTGTGTATGTCTTACGGGGACGCGCATCTGGCTCGTAGTTAAAGGTGAGGCTCGCCGCGGAGGAGTCACGCTTGTCTCCGAGGGAACCATCAGCGCCCATGTAGAAGGTTCGTGCTTTGGCCGTTGGGATTGGCCATGATTTTGCAGTCGATTCAGTTGCGGGCACCGGAGCGCCTGCGACCTCTCCCGGCTTCCCGCCGGTCTCCCAGAGGATCCTCACTCGGGGCTCGGCCTCGTATGCCTTGCGTGCAGATTTGTACGAGGTGAAGTCACCGAAGCGATCAGCTGGAAGCGTTACCCCGGAGACTCCTGTTAGTACCTGCCAAATCTGTGGAGCCGCTCCGCGAGCAGCCTCCGAGATTTTGGGAATGCGTCGCGCAACGTAGAAATCCAGGAACTCAAGTTGGCGAGAAATCACATCTGGGTCAAGTGCGTCTGTGTGAGTTCCATTCTGGCCAGTGACTCTAAGTGGAACATCCGCAGGGAAGTTTGCAAGCATCTCAGACCAGTGCCCACCGGTCTGCTCATCCTGCCAAGCGCCAGCGATAAAGGTTGGGACCTCAATCTTGTTGATGAACGCGGTAGGCGCGACGGTGTCGAAGCCGTCTGGGTAGCCGGGGATTCCCCTTGTTGAGTAGTAAGGGTTCTCACGAATTGTCTTCATTAGGTCTACGTTCTGACCACGCAGCCCGAGGTTAGAGATGCAGGTTGCGTCGCCATTCTCAACACGCTGCTTGACCCATCCAGCGCCCTTTGGATTAGGCCACTGGTTCTGGTCGAGCCGCTGCTGTGCCCACTCTTTTGCGAACCCATCGTTGTAGATGCCTCCCGGGTAAAGAGTGCCGCGGTAGGTGTCGTCAATGATCGAGAGTGGAGTAATCGCAGAGAGGTGAGGGGGTGTAGTTGCTGCAACGAAGAGTTGAGAGATGCCCGGGTAGGAGATGCCGACCATGCCAACGCGACCGGCCCACGGCTGAGCTGCGACTGTCTCAATAGCGTCATACCCGTCGAGCGATTGGATCTTCTCAAAGAAGTTGAATGAGCCCCCTGAGCAGCCAGTGCCGCGCATGTTGACTCCGACGTACGCGTAGCCCTGTGAATTTGCAAGGATCTGGAAAAGGTTTAGTGACGCAGTCGGGTTAGAAGGGTCATAACCGGAGTACTCGACGAGGACTGGGTATGGGCCATCCTCGGCCTTACCGGGGAGCGCAACATTCACGCTTAGTTTTGTTCCATCCCGCGTAGTTAGGTAGCCGTACCCGGGAGCCGGAAGATTTTGTTTGGAGTAGAGCGATGTAGGAGGCTTGTCGCTGTTGCTCGTAACGGTAAGAGATTTTGAGGGCTTTAACCCGGTAACTGATACGCGGTATCCACCGCCTGGCTTGACATCTCGGAACACGAACCCACCTAGCGAGTCGACCTTTCCCTTGCCGACGGTTCGGTTGTCCCCGTTCTTAATGGCGACTGCTGCACCTGGTGTCGCCTCAACCACATAGACCTGCTCGATGCTTCCTTGGGCATTGACCTGATTCGGAGTGGTAGCGGCCTGCGCAGTCCCTGCACTAAGTGCGACTCCGCTAAGCGCTACAGCGCTAGCAATTACGGTTGATGCGAAGCGACGGCCGAGATGGTTCACGAAGTCTCCCAAATTAGATTTGTGGCTAAGTCCTAGCGGTTCCCCCCGCAGGCTGTGGTTCCGCATAGTTCCACACTTAGGGGCATCGCGTCCTGTCAGACAGAGTTTTTAGGGCTCAGATTTCTTTATCAAGTTCGGACTGAGACACCGACGCTGGTACCGTCAGGCCTGTGGGACTAGTAGTGCAGAAATTTGGTGGAACCTCGGTGGCCGACCCTGATCGCATTAGGGCTGTCGCCGACCACGTCGTGGCTACCCATAATTCGGGGAACGAAGTCTGTGTAGTGGTCTCGGCGATGGGGAAGGCTACTGACGAACTTGTTCGCCTCGCCCATGATGTATCGACGAATCCGGCTGGGCGTGAGCTCGACATGCTCCTTACCGCAGGCGAGCGAATCTCCATGTCCCTCCTCTGTATGGCGATCATTGATCGCGGAGTCCACGCAGTCTCGTTCACAGGCTCGCAGGCAGGGATTGTGACGGATACGGTCCACGGCAAGGCAAAGATTCTTGAGGTTAAGGGAGATCGCATTCGCGAGGTGCTCGCAGATGGTGGTATCGCCGTAGTCGCTGGATTCCAGGGAATCTCGACATCGCGAGATATCACAACTCTTGGGAGAGGTGGATCCGATACAACAGCGGTTGCCCTTGCCGCTGCGCTGGAGGCTGAGACCTGCGAGATCTACACCGATGTACCGGGAATCTTCACAGCGGACCCTCGCGTTGTTCCGAACGCAACGAAGTTGGAGAGAGTCTCGTACGACGAAATGCTGGAGATGGCCGCAACAGGAGGGCGAGTACTCGCTCTGCGATCGGTCGAGTTTGCAAGGAATTACGGCGTGCGCGTGCACGTTCGCTCGAGCTTCACATGGGAGCACGGGACCTGGGTTGCTGAGGAGGACCCTTCAATGGAGCAAGCAATTATTAGTGGAATCACACACGAAGCCTCTGAGGCAAAGGTAACGATTACTCGGGTTGATGATCGCCCAGGTGTCGCCGCACGACTATTTCGCGCGCTCGCAGACAGCGAGATCAATGTCGACATGATTGTTCAGAATGTCTCCACTGAAGGTCACACGGATATCTCGTTCACTGTTCCGGAGTCAGACCTTGCACGCACGATTGAAGTTGCTGAGAAAATTGCGGGAGAGGTAGGCGCAAGCGGAGTCTCACAGGACTCTGACATCGCTCGCGTCTCTGTGATCGGTGCCGGTATGCGTTCAAACCCTGGAATTGCAGCGCGGATGTTCGAGGTGCTCTCTGATGAGGGCGTAAATATTTTGATGATCAGCACTTCTTCAATTCGTATTTCGTGTGTTGTGCGTGCCGGCGACGTCGAGAAGGCTGTGCGGTCTCTTCATACCGCCTTCGGCCTAGACGCGGAGTAAGGCTGTGGGCTCACGTGTTGGAATTATTGGTGCAACTGGATTAGTTGGCGAGGAGATGCTTCGCCTTTTGGCCGAGCGTAATTTTCCGGTAGATGAGTTGCGCGTCTATGCATCCGCACGCTCCGAGGGTCGGGCGCTCCCCTTCGCGGGCGGCGAGGTGCTCTGCGAAGTGCTACGCGATGGCTGCTTCGACGGCCTTGATCTCGTAATAGTTGATGTTGATGACCCAATTGCGATCGAGTGGGCCCCTGTTGCTGCCGCAGCCGGTGCGCAGGTGGTCGATAACTCGGCGGCCTTTCGCATGTACGACGATGTTCCGCTAGTAGTGGCAGAGGTAAACCCCGAAGACTTAGATGAGTTGCCGCGCTCAATTGCCGCGTGCCCAAACTGCACGACCATGGTCTTGGTAACTGCGCTAGCGCCGCTCCACCGCGTTGCCGGCATAGACCGACTAGTTGTCTCGACCTATCAATCTGTGAGCGGCGCAGGTCAGTCTGGAATTTATGAGCTCGATGCCCAGTGGGCAGAGCGGGCTGGCGACCTTGCTTCATTAAGGCGCGCAGCTGCGATTGATGGAGTGATAGTCCCCGGAAAGGTCTGGTCGAAGCCGATCGCTGGGAATGTAATCCCGCTCGCTGGTTCAGTAAAAGAGTCTGGCTATACCTCTGAGGAGTGGAAGCTTGTCTACGAGACTCGCAAGATTCTCCACGACGACTCAATACGGGTCTCTGCTACGTGTGTGCGCGTCCCCGTCTACGTCGGCCATGCGATGACCGCCAACGTCTCTTTTCACTCCGCAATGGACCGTGCTCAGGCTGCGGAGATTCTCGCGACCGCGCCAGGGGTATTGCTCGTTGATGGTGGTGATGGCGCTCCAACTCCATTAGATGGTGCCGGGATAGATCCGGTCCTGGTTGGTCGCTTACGAGATGACCCGAGCCAAGCCAACACGCTTGATCTCTGGGTCACCGGCGACAACCTGCGCAAAGGCGCAGCCTTGAATGCCGTGCAGATGGCCGAGTTGCTAATCGCTCGTCGATAACCAGCCGCTCCGCCCTAATCGGCCTATTTAGAGGCGCTTGGCTCGAAGCTCGAGAGCCCCACAGGGGTGCGACCATTCTTGACAGCCCGTAAAGGGAGCGGCATTTTGAGCCGATACCCCAGTAGGTGATCTGGAGGGGGAGGTTCTCTCCCATTGGGTCGATTATCGGGCACCGCGCAGAGCAGGCTTAGAGAGCAATGAGAAGGAAAATGGGTACTCGTGGTCTAGGCCAAAGGGCAATGCATGCGCGCCCGCGACTTTTTGCTCGCATCGGCAAGGTGGCGCCGCTAATCGCACTCCTCGCTGCGAGCCTCTCGATTGTCGCTACCCCTGATAACGCGAGCGCTGTTGCGCCTGGTGGATACACAGGCGTGAATCCTTTTCGCGTCGTAGATACGCGGGTAAGTGGCCAAGGCCCGTGTCTTGCTCCAAGCACAATTCGCTCTGTGGTCGTTGCAGGTATATCGGGAAGCGGTATTCCATCAGACGCCGCAGGTGTGGCAATGAACGTCACTGCCGTTGGGTCAGCTCTCCCTGGATTCCTCACTGCATGGCCACACGGTGGAGTTCGCCCGGAGACTTCACTGCTCAATTACGGCGCCAATGATGTGACCCCGAATAACTCTGTGATGTCGGTAGGCGTTGGCGGAGCGATTGACTTCTTTGCAAATCAAGGCTGCCCTGCACTCGTAGTCGATGTGGTTGGTTGGTTTGCTGGCGGAACCGGAACAGTGGGTGGCTTTAATGGCGTGGCGCCGACGCGGCTTCTCGATACTCGTGCCTCCGGTGATGGAACCTGTGTTACCTCGCCGCGTTCTTTGGCAGTTGTAAATGTGGCCGGCGTGCCAGTCACTGCGAGCTCAGTGGCTTTGAACGTGACAGTAACTAACAGCGATTTATCTGGGTATGTAACCCTCTGGCCAGCCGGAGCATCACGGCCAAATTCATCAACCGTAAATTTTATAGCGGGAGAGGTGCGAGCGAACGCGACAGTTGCGAAGGTAGGGGCGCTCGGCGCTATCAGCATCTTCTCGAGTGGCGGCTGCCCTCACGTGATTGTTGATCTTGTTGGATGGTTCGATGGTGGGGCTTCATTTGGAGTTGGCGGAGTAGCGGCGGTAACGCCCTATCGGCTTCTCGATACAAGGAGCGCGAGCAACACAGAGGGCTGCCTACGTGGTTATCGCGCAGTAACGATGGCTGGTGTACCTGGAAGCGGGGTTCCATTTGATGCAACCGCTATTTTGCTCAACATTACGGTTGTCTCGCCTAACGCGTCGGGGTACGTAACTGCATTCCCTGATCTCGCAACTCCACCAACTGCATCGAACCTTAATTTTCGCGCGGGTCAGGTTGTTGCAAACGGAGTATGGGTAAAGGTGAACGCTGACAACCATCGCGTAACCCTCTTCGCTAGTGGGGGCTGTCCCCATGTCGTCGTTGACATAATCGGTGCAGCGGTTTCATCTATGCAGCCAGCGCCGGTTGCCGCTGTTGTAACAACGCAATCAGTATCAGCAGTGAAGTGGCCAGATGTAAGCGACCCTGCCGTAATGACAGATGGTGGCAAGTACTACGTATTTGGATCTAATACCAATGTGCGCAATGTTCCGGTGCGCACTGTTACAGACCTTACGCGTACCTATACATCTAACGCCTGGGAGCAGGCAACGACCGAAGCCATGCCAACGAGGCCATCGTGGGCGCGCCAGAACGAGAAGACTCTATGGGCTCCTACTG
Organism: Actinomycetes bacterium; assembly: GCA_037146835.1. Taxonomy (GTDB): domain Bacteria; phylum Actinomycetota; class Acidimicrobiia; order IMCC26256; family IMCC26256; genus IMCC26256. The sequence continues at coordinate 23,327 of JBAWWI010000015.1, forward strand.
CTGCGAAGCTTGCTCCAAATTTCTATGTCATGTACTTCGCTGCGAATAGACCCAACGCACCACAACCGTCGAACTCTCAGTGCATAGGCCGCGCGTATGCATCGCTTCCACAGGGACCGTACACACCAGAGAATGCGCCCATCACCTGCGGGATCGAGGGAACAGGCGGAGCACTAGACCCAGAGTATTTTCACGATCCTGTTACTGATACCTCGTATCTACTTGCGGCGTTTAGCGATACGTCATTCTCGATACATGTAATTCCAGTGGATACTTGGGGTACGCCCATACAGCAGACCGACGCAGCGCCCCCACGCGTTATTGAACTACGTAGAGCGCTTGCTGGAAAGCAGACTCCGCCCGAGCCAGGCTTCATTGAGAATCCCTCGATGGTCTATGACGTTGCGACCGGTACTTACCTTCTCTCCTATTCATATGGCGATTGGAATGCTGCAAATTACTCAACCGGCGTGGTGAGGTGCGCCTCTCCGGTGGGTCCGTGCTCGCTTCAGAGCCCAACCCCTTGGTTGGCTAGCGGTAACTCGCGTACCGGAACCGGAGGTCTGTCTTTCTTCGCTGGGCTCGACGGTTCGACGCGTGCCGTATATGCATCGTGGCCGCAAGGGCATGAGGCTCAGGGCGGCTACTGGCGCGCGGGGAGCCTCGCACTTGTGGCGACCGGATCGGTGCCGACGCTTAGGTAGTTCTTCTCGCATTAAGCCTTGAGCGCTGTAACGCGAAAACGGCGCCCCTAGAGGCGCCGTTCACGATGGTCGGGATGCCGGGATTTGAACCCGGGGCCTCAGCGTCCCGAACGCTGCGCGCTGCCAAACTGCGCTACATCCCGAAGGGGTGGTGATTGTATCCGGAGCGGTTCAGGCGTCGTCCGAGGCGGCCGAAACCGCTGCAGTCTCTACCGGCGAGAGGAGCTTCTTGATCGTTCGCCTGAGTAATCCGGCATCGATCGGCTTAACGAGCATGGCGTCTGCGTCGGTGCGAGTTGCAAGGAATCGATCTGCCTCGCGGTCCAGCAGCAAGAGAATGGGGGTCTCGGGGATACGTCCGGCACCTGCCTCTAGGCGAAGGTCTAGGGCCACCGCTATCCCTCCCATATTTGCAATCTGTAGGTCGAGGATGACTAGGTCCGGAGAGTTGCTCAAGACAGCGCCCCTGACATCCTGGCCACGAACTACCTCGATAACTGACTGTCCTGGTCCTGTGAGGCTGGTTCTAACTTGGTCTCTAACCCAGGATGCTTCTGCGGCAACAAGAATTTTGGTCACGACCCTGACGCTACCGGCATTTTCATGGTCGGGGCAGATTCAGGGATTCTCTCGTTAGTGGAAGGCTCACGCAGGAGCCGCAAAGATCAGGGCCGCGATTTCGTCGAGCGCATCAATGCTGTGTACGTCCCTCGCTAGAAATGGCACGAATGCCACTGCTGCGCCACGCCCGAGTCTGAGTTGAACGCCGTCAAGGTTGTGGCGTTCCCTGGCCCCCACAGTCTGGAAATCGGCGAGGACGTCTAGGTGCTGAGCCATCCTGTCTCTTGCTGACGAGGCTCCACTCTGGATCGCCGGCAGACCCCGCAGAGCGGATGCCCGTGAGCGCAGCGTATCCCCGTGCTCGCTGCCAAACATTGGGTGCACTCGATTCACGATGAGCCCTGAGACGCGATACCCATGGTCGCCGATTCGCTCCGCAAAATACTCTGCCTCCTCAACGGCGTCTCGGCGAGGCGAGGTGATCAAGACAAATTGAGTTGTGCTCTCAGCGATTAGCGCGCGCACGCTCGTCGCTCTCTCCCTGAAACCCTCCTCCATACCCTCGAAGGCGCGGAAGAACGCAACTATGTCGTCTACGACCTCAGTACCGATTACTCGACTGATTGCCCTTACCAAAGTTTGTACAGCAATGCCTGCAGCGCGGAGACCAGTTCGCGCTGGTGCAGTGATTACGCGAAAGACGCGATTGTTGAGGAGGCGTAGTAATCGTTCAGGAGCATCTAGAAAATCGAGAGCGTTGCGACTTGGGGGAGTATCAACAACGATGAGGTCATAATCTCCGCACTCGGAGAGCTCATGGAGTTTCTCCATCGCCATGTACTCCTGCGTTCCGCCGAGAGCGGACGAAATGGAGCGATAGAAACTATTGGCGAGTATCCGTTCGGACTGCTCGACTCCGTCTGCGTAACGAGCAACTAATGCATCGAATGTTGCTTTTGGGTCGAGCATCATTGCCGAGAGTTGCCCGCTAGAGGAGTCGTTAGTACGCCTCCAGAGTTGCTCGTCGATAATGACGGGATCTGGAGCAAGCTCCGGTAGTCCAAGCGCATCGGCGAGCCTTTTTGCAGGGTCGATCGTAACGACAATGCTGCGCTGCCCATTGCGCGCTGCCTGAATCGCAAGCGCTGCAGCGGTCGTGGTCTTCCCCACGCCGCCGCTCCCTGCGCAGATGATGACATGGGAGTCTGCAAGCAGAGATGCGAAAGTGATCGACTTGGAATCATTAGGGGAACCTCCCATTGCCGCGCTATCCATTATCTGCCTCAGGTTCACGGATGATTGGATCTGGGAGCATCTCAATCTGAGCACCTAGTGCATCCGCGAGTCTCTCTATCTGGGCAAATCCAATCTCGCCATCAAATAGATAAGGGAGGCGCAACTGTGGGATTGGAAGAGCCTCACTAAGTTCGTCAGCTTGATGCGATTGCACTTGGCTTCGGGCATGTCTAAATGAAACAGCGTCCGCAATGTCGCGTATCTCGTTAGCGCTAAGAGGAAACCCAGAGTCTTGAGCATCGAGCGATATGGATGCCTCAAGCGCCGCGTGATCAAAAAGCCCTTGGTTGTTTAGATCGTTCTCGGATGCAATAGAGGGGTCGTCTGTATAGATGCCATTAACGATGATTGGCCCTAGCGCCACACCGACTCGGTCTTCAAGCGCAAAGGCCGTCTCAATCGCTTCTCGAACCGGAGTCTCTTCGGGGGTCGTAACGAGCATTACCTGCGCGCGAGTTGGATCAGAGAGCATCGCTACAACGTCACTCGCCTGGGCCTTAATCGGGCCAACGCCGACGGCCTCAAGCAATCCGAGTGGAGATGTGAGGAAGGAGACTGCATGGCCAGCAGCCGGTGCATCAACGAGGATCAAATCGAATGCTCTGCTCTGCTCTAGGGCCTTAATCTTCCCCAACACCAGAATGTCCTTCATCCCGGGTACCGCCGTGGCGACAATCTCAAGGATCCCTGAGGCGTTGAGCCGGCGGGCGATTCGACCCATTCCGTTACCCTTAAGCCACTCAGCGAGTGCTGCGTCAGGGGTTAGGGTCCGTGCGCTAATACCTTTGGACAATACGATCTCTTCATATTCGAGATCGTTTACACCGAACGCCTTTGACAGTCCAGATTTGCCTTCGACCTCAGCAATGAGAACACTCAAGCCGGAGCGCGCCGCTACGACCGCTAACGCGGCCACGACGGTCGTCTTTCCGACACCGCCCTTCCCGGCCACGATGATCACCCTCGCGGTGGTACAGAATCGCCGCTGATCCATTAACCGTGATGCTACGGGAGACTAAGTGCCACACTTCAGACGACTACTAACAATTCTTCTAGGGGCAGGATTCATCATTGCCGGGGTCGCCCCGCTTGCCGGCGCCGGTGGTGCGCCAGCGCCTATTACGGCCGCCCCGTCTAGTGGCCGCGGTGGCGTGATAGTGGTGCAGGTCAAAGGGCTACTAGACCCGCCAAATGTCGAGATCATGATGGGCGCTATTCGCGAGGCCAACAAGGCTCGCGCCTCGGTTGTGGTTATCAACCTCGACTCAACGGGGGCTGTAGACGTGGACCTCAAGCCACTACTAAAAATGATCCGCAATTCGAGAGTGGCCATCACTACCTGGATTGGGCCATCTGGAAGTGAAGCCAAGGGGGGAGCAGCGGTCATCGCAGCCGCCTCAGCGATTCTTGGAGTAGGAACCGGCGCTCATATTGGTGCTGCCTCTCCTATGCGAAGGGACGCCGATACTCCGAGCTCCTCACAGACGAGCGCTCTACTCGCAACCGAGGCGCTGAGAGTTGGGCGGAATCCTTCCGAGTCACAGTTGATTAGTACCAAACGCATTAACGCGAAGGATGCAACTTCAAAAGGTGTCTCTGATCGTATTTGCGGGACTCGAAAGAAGGGCGATGGCTGCGCAACTCTCGGGGACTTTGTTGTGCGCATAGATGGCCACGTTGCAGTGACAGCGCGAGGCCCAGTACGAATAGAGACCTCACGTGTTGTAGGTAAAGGGCAAGATCGTCGTAGGCAACCAAATCAAGATGTGCGCTTCCGCAAACTTGGTTTAGTCGGCCAGATGGAGCACACACTTACTAATCCTTCGTTTGCTTACGTGCTGATTCTCGTGGGCCTCTCCTTAATCATGTTTGAGTTCTTTACGATCAGCATTGGCCTAGCTGGTGGCGCCGGTGCCATCTGCGTTATCGGAGCCTGCATCGGGTTCTCTCACCTGCCAGTCTCAGGATTGGGTATCGGTCTGCTCCTCCTATCAATGTTTGGATTCGCGGTCGATGTGCAGGCTGGGAAACCAGCAGTATGGAGCGGCATAGCTACCGTCGCACTCATTGCTGGTTCCTTGATGCTCTACGACGCAGGGTCGAGCCTCAATGTTCCGTGGTGGCTCTTGATCGTGATGGTCGGAGCGACTCTGCTTTTCATGATCACGGCAATGCCGATAGCGGTACGTTCACGTTTCTCAACGCCAACAGTTGGGCGTGAAGGTCTGATTGGAGAAATGGGTGAGGCGGTCGTAGCGATCAATCCTGATGGGGTAGTGCTAGTGCGCGGAGCGCCATGGCGTGCGCGTACAAACCGCGCTACTCCGATCGCAGCAGGTGAGGCGATTCGGGTCAGCGAGGTCGACGGACTTGTCCTTGAGGTGGAGCCCGAGGAGGGCGCTGCACGCGACTACCGCGAGATGCGCAGAGGAAGCGTCGGCGATGCTGATGCTGTTAATGGTGATGCTCTTAATGAAACGGGTCTTGATCCAAGCTAGGAAGGCTCCGATCACCCAAAAAGACCTTAAATAACAAGGTTGTTATCAAGCATCGTCCTTCTGCACCATTTGTCGTTAATTGCGTGCTACTTACACCTTCTCAACCAACTTTTAGTTGCTTGCACCTGCCCTCATGCCTATGGGCAACTACTCCGGGTCTAGGTCGCTCTTTACTTGGAGTGCTCAGCGGGGATAGGTTCGGCGACGAAGGCAATTAGCAATGTGTCTAGAGGGAGCGGTGAAGTCGTGTCGGGCAAGACTGAATTTCAAATCAAAACCGTAAATCAAACTTGGCAGATCAATTCTGCATGCCGAGGTCCCGAGGCGGTTCTGTTCTTTCCTCCGACCACAAGTGAGCGCCGCGACGATCGCGATCTGCGCGAGCGCCGCGCTAAAGCAATATGCAGCGGATGCAGCGTGAAGGCTGAGTGCCTTGAGTATGCACTGGAGATTCGCGAGCCATTCGGTATCTGGGGTGGGCTCAATGAAGTTGAGCGCCGAGGAGTGCTTCGCATTTAAGAGATGGTCTTTGATATTGACGGTCATTGCGTACACTGAGAGGCTGTGGCATCGAGTGCAGCTTCTGACCTAGGAGTAGCGCCCCCTGTCCGCGAGGCAGCAACGGTCATGCTGGTAAGGGACGCTCCTCATCTAGAGGTTTTTATGCTGCGCCGCAACCTTGGTGCTCTCTGGGTAGGCGGCGCGCATGTATTTCCCGGCGGCGCAGTCGATGCCGATGACCGTGATGAGCGTTTACTCTCCCGCTGCGATGGCCCCGACGACGTAACTGCTAGCCGCTTACTTGGTCACGATAGCGGTGGACTTGGATACTGGGTTGCTGCGATTCGGGAGACGTTCGAAGAGGCAGGGGTGCTGCTCGCGCGCCACTCAGACGGTTCTTTTATAGATCCGCGTGACGCTGCTTGGGGCCGTCTCGTAGAGGCTCGTTATGCATTGAATGCTGGTGAGTGCAGTTTTGTTGAGGTGGTGGAGTCAGAAGATCTGATGCTCGCCTGCTCAAGTCTGATGCTCTTTTCACATTGGATTACTCCTGCTGGTATGCCGCGGAGATACGACACTTGGTTCTTTGTCGCCGCTGCTCCAGAGGGTCATTCATATCTTCACGATGATGGAGAGACCGTCGAGTCTGCTTGGAAGAGACCGCCAGACGCGGTTGCCGAGGCAGAGCGCGATGAGATCGATCTAATTCTTCCAACACGCAGAAGCCTCATTGCTCTTAGTCACTTTCAGAGCACTGATGGATTATTCAGCCATATTGAAGAGCATGCTGGAGAGCGGAATCAGCGTCTTCCTATGGTTCTTGATATTGCCGGTGGAGAGCGGCTAGTGCTTCCCGGAGAGACAACATCGAGCGCGAGGTCTAGTTAAGTGGCGCGAATAACTCACACCGCACCTGATGTTCTCTCGCCCTACGTGCGCAGAGTGCTTGCACCAAACGCCAATTACATGACAGGGCCCGGAACCAATACTTGGTTGGTCGGCGACTCGGATATTTGTGTCATCGATCCTGGGCCCAATGACGCAAAGCACATTGACTCCATCATTGCTGCCGCTGGGCGGAGAAATATTCGATCGATTCTCCTCACGCACACGCACTCGGACCATGCCCCGGGCGCTGCTCTCCTAGCTCAAAAGACGGGAGCACCGATACTCGCGTACCCAACTCGCCAGAGGGGAGTGCACTTAGATCGCCGGCTTCTTGATGGAGCGATCGTTGAGGGTTCAGGGTTTTCACTAGTAGCGCTTCACACGCCAGGGCATGCTCCTAATCATCTCTGCTTCTGGTTAGAGGAAGATGGGGCACTCTTCACAGGCGACAACATCCTTGATGGAATGTGGTCTGTAATCTCGCCAAATAGAGGAGGCGACATGAGTGAGTACATCGCATCTCTAAAGCGGATGCGTTCGCTTCGTGCAGAGTGGATAGCGCCGGGGCATGGACAGCGAATAGAGGATCCGCGATTTCGAATCAACGAATATCTGCAGCATCGCCGCAAACGCGAGAAGCAAATCTTGAGGTGCTTAGGTAAGGGCCCATCAACTATTGCTGGGATTGTTAATGAACTGTATTCAGAGCTAGCGGCGCCGCTGAGACCCGTTGCGGGTCGTCAGGTCCACGCTCACCTACTCAAACTTCACAACGAAGGAAGTGTTATCGGTAGCAGTGCTCGAACTAAGTGGAGCTTGAGTTAGGCGCGGTCTCTGTCGTTAAACGCTGCGGCTGCCGCCTCAAGAATTCGGGCGGTGCATCCAGCCATATCGAGGGGCGGAACTAATTCAGTCACGATAAGTGCAGCGAGGTCCCTAAAGGCATCAGCGGCAGGGCCCACACCATCGAGCGATACAGGCTTTCCGTTGTCGCCGCCAGCACTCACAGAAGGCTCGAGAGGAATACGAGCGATCAACGGAGCCTCTGTTCTTGCTGCGAGCGCCTCGCCTCCGCCAGACCCAAATACTGCGATGCGTTGCCCATCGGCGAGCACTAGCTCGCTCATGTTCTCAATTACCCCTGCGACCTTCATGTTGGATCGGCGCGCCATGTCGGCAACGCGTACTGCAACCTGCTGCGCAGCGCGTGCTGGAGTTGTTACAACGAGCATCTCGGCCTGGGGCAAGAGGCGCGCAAGCCCCATCTGAACATCACCGGTACCAGGGGGCATGTCAATCAATAAGTAATCAAGGTGACCCCAACGCACATCGGTGAGGAACTGCTCCAATGCTTTTGTAAGCAAGAGCCCGCGCCACATGAGTGCGGTTCCTTCATCCTCAACAAGAAAGCCCATGGAGACCACCTTGAGGAGGCCATCGCCAACCTTCAATTCGTTCGGCTCGATCTTGCCGTCCGTGCCACCTAGTCGCTTCGAGACCCCAAGCATTCGCGGAACTGAGAAGCCCCAAATATCTGCGTCTAGTACGCCTACGGTCAGCCCACGGTTAGCGAGAGCGGCGGCGAGGTTTACGGTGATGCTGCTCTTCCCGACGCCACCTTTGCCGCTAGCGATAGCGAGGACGCGCGCCGTTGGAGGGATCTCTGTCTCAGGGGCATCGGCCTGGGCACGCTTGCGAGCAGTATCCATGGTCTTGGCCTTCTGCTCAGGCGTCATCTCGATCCAGTCGATTGTTACTCCCTCGACTCCGGGGAGCGAGGCAACCTTTGAGATGACTTCTTTCTTGATCTGAGCACGTAATGGGCACCCGAGTGTTGTGAGAACAATCTGAACGGCGACCGCGCTGCCCTCGACCTTGATCTCGCCAACCATCCCAAGATCAGTGATGGGGGCCCGTAGTTCTGGGTCAATGACCCCTCCAAGAATCCCGCGTACCGTCTCAGGATCAACCTTTGAGAACACGGGAGACTCTGAATCAGGCATAGCCATAGGTTACGCGTAGACCGCCTAGGAACCACCGCCGGGGAATGTTTTCCCATACTTGCTGGTTGATAGTCAGTAGTGGACG
>JBAWWI010000016.1:0-31850 GCA_037146835.1 Actinomycetes bacterium
AAACACCTTCGCCACCGCCTCTCTCTCCTACCCCCCCCTTGGAGAGAGAGGCGGTGGCGAAGTTGTTTTTGAAGGCCCTCTTTAAAAGCCCCTCTTTAAAAGCCCCTGAACGTTGGGTCGCGTTTCTCTCGCATCGCCGCTGTCTCTATGTCGCGGCGGTGCTTGTCTTAGAAGCCGTCTTTAAAAGCCCCTGAACGTTGGGTCGCGTTTCTCTCGCATCGCCGCTGTTCTCTCTTGCGAGTCAGCGGTAGCGATGTTGAGCTCCACGAAGAGCCCCTCCTGCTCGAGTACTACAGAGCGACCATTCTCAACAGACGAGTGCAGAAGTTGCTTTGCCCATCCGAGCACCTTGGTGGGCTTTGATGCCAAGCGCTCAGCCATCTCTCTGACGTATGAGTCGAGCTCGTCACCAGGGACCACTCGATTGATTATGCCGAGCGCAAGCGCCTCAGGGGCTGAGATCGTCTCTCCGAGCATCACGATCTCTTTTGCGCGATGCATGCCAACAATCTGAGGTAGCAGATATGCGAAGCCTCCATCGGGAAGTAGTCCACGAGATGCAAATACATCTACAAAACGTGCTGTATCGGAGGCGACTACTAAGTCAGCAGCTAGGGCCAGCATCGCTCCGCCGCCTGCTGCGGTTCCGTTCATCGCTGCGATAATCGGCTTCTGGCAATCCTGCATGGACTCCATTAGGCGCTGAAAGCCGCTGCGCATCATCTCGACTGCGCTCCCGACTATGAAATCTGGTGCACCCTCTGGAAGGGCCGGAGGGGTTGGGCGTACTCGTAGGTCAGCGCCGGTGCAGAAGTGTCGATCGCCCGCACCAGTTAGCACAATCGCTCGAATGTTTAGATCGGAGTGTGCGCTTGTGAAGTGCTCTATGAGCCGATCGCGCACGTAGTAAGGAATTGCATTCGACATCTCAACTCGATTGATCGTGAGAGTGAGCACCCCATTCACGAGTGATGCGAGTAGTTCGTTCTCAACGTCTTGGGTTGGTGTGGATGTCATGGCTGTCTCCTTGGGCTGAGATCTCTTCTGGAATCTAGAATTAGGTTCAGAGCATAGGGGGGTCGTCTCGACATGGGCTCCCTCGTGACGCTCCGGTATGGTTAGGGAATCCTGGCGGGCCAGAAGCGCCAGCAAATTGAGGAGGAGCGACGAGTATGAAAATTTCAGTTGACTTTGATCTCTGTAAAAGCAACGCAGTCTGCATGGCATCTGCCCCAGAGATATTTGAGGTACGAGACGACGGTTACCTCTACGTTCTCCAGGAAGAGCCGGACGAGACTCACCGCCAAGCCGTAGAAGAGGCTGCGAGCCTCTGCCCAACTCGCGCAATAACAGTTGAGGGCTAAGCGCTGTAGTGGAGAGAATCGCGATAGTCGGTGCATCGTTAGCAGGGCTTCGTTGCGCTGAGTCCCTGAGGCGTGAAGGCTTTACTGGCGCATTGACAATTGTCGGCGCTGAGGAGCACTTGCCCTATGACCGTCCACCGCTCTCGAAAGAGTTCCTAACGGCTGAGTTTGAAGCGGAGCGTCTAGCGCTACGAACTGCACCCTACGAAGACCTTAAGGCCGATTTGATTTTGGGGCAGCGTGCTCAATCATTGAATATCGAAGCACGCAGCATCACGCTTGCCTCCGGTAAAGAAGTCGATTTTGATGGCTTAGTCATCGCAACAGGTGCAGCCCCACGGAACTTGCAAATTGCCGATGGCATCTCGGGTGTAATGACTCTGCGCACCCTTGACGACGCTGCTCGGCTCAAAGCGGCGATTGAAGAGCGCAAGCGAATCTGCGTAATTGGTGCAGGATTTATTGGATCAGAGGTCGCTGCAACTGCACGCGGACTCGGACTAAACGTCACCGTGTTAGAGGCTGGTGATCAGCCAATGCTGCGAGGCGTTGGGCCCATCATTGGAGAGACTCTCGCAGAGCTTCATCGCAGCAATGGTGTTGATCTGCGAACAGGGGTGGAGATCGAATCTATAGAGCAGATTGGCGAGGCAGTTCGTGTCAACATCGCCGGGGAGGCATCGGTTGAGTGTGACCTTGTTCTGCTTGCAGTTGGCGCTGCGCCGGTTACTCAGTGGTTGGAGAGCTCGGGCCTTACCCTCAATGATGGAGTGGTCTGCGACGCAACGCTGTTAGCCGCCCCAGGGATTGTCTGCGCAGGTGATGTCGCTCGATGGCCTAATCCGCTCTTCGGTGGCGAGTCGATGCGCGTCGAGCATTGGACCAACGCAGTCGAGCAGGGGATGCACGCAGCTAAAAGACTCCTCTCGGATGATGACAGCGCTCCTGAGTTCTCAACAGTTCCTTTTGTTTGGTCAGAGCAATACGGCATAAAGATTCAAGCTGCCGGGCGCTTCTCTGGGGAGGATCGCATGGAGGTGGTTTATGGGAGCACCGATGATGCTCGTTTTGTCTCGATATTCGAGCGCCAAGGGAGAATCTCCGGGGTGATCGGCTTCTCTGAACCCAGACGCGTGATGCAGTATCGAAGACTCATTGGAGCGGGCGCTCCCTTCGATGACGCGTTAGGCGCATCGCTCTAAGAAACCACATGCGAGGTGGCTTACCCCGTACGATCAGGGCATGGGCTCTCTCCTCGTTACCAATGACTTTCCGCCCAAGGTTGGTGGGATTCAGTCGTATCTCCATGAGCTTTGGCTTCGACTTCCTCACGACGAAACAACCGTTCTGACAACTCCCTATATAGGCGCATCAGATTTCGATACTGCTCAGCCATTTCGTGTCGAGCGCATTCGGGAGCAAGTGATGCTGCCAACGAGCTCTCTCGCTTCGCGTATTGACAGCCTCGCTAAAGAGGTCTCAGCGGATGTCATTTTTCTAGATCCAGCGCTACCGCTCGGCTCACTTGGAAGGCGACTCAAGTCGGCTCCCCACATTGTGATTGCGCACGGCGCCGAGATCACTGTCCCGGGGCGTTTGCCTGGTACTCATCGCATGCTGGGTCGTGTTCTGCGCGATGCGAGGGGGGTAGTAGCGGCAGGGGAGTACCCAGCGCGTGAGTGCGTAAGCGCCGCAGGGAGAGACCTTGACGGGTTAGTAGTTCCTCCTGGGGTAGATGTTGATCGCTTTAGGCCTGTTGCAGATGCGGCTGAGCGAGCGGCGGGGAGAGTCTCCTTAGGCCTCGATCCAGATCGCCCGCTTGTTGTAGCCGTAAGCCGACTCGTTCCGCGCAAGGGGTTCGATGTGTTGATCGAGGCGATAGCAGGGTTGGATTCCGCGGTTGTTCTCGCTATCGCTGGTGCTGGCCGAGATGCAGAGCGCCTAAGAAAGATTGCCGCAAAGCATGACCTGCTTCGGTCAGGGCGCGTGAAGTTTTTAGGGCGAGTTCCAAACGATGAACTCTTGACGCTCTACCGAGTCGGCGATGTGTTTGCCGCTCCATGCCGGGACCGATGGGGAGGTCTTGAGGCCGAGGGATTTGGGATCGTCTTTCTTGAGGCTGCTGCGAGTGGAGTGCCGTCGATTGCAGGGCGTAGTGGTGGGAGTCATGAAGCTGTCATCGATGCTGAGACTGGTTACGTTGTGGATCCTCACGATGTCGTCGAGATCCGTCAGCGAGTTAGCGATCTGCTCGGCGATGATTCGCTCCGAAACGCCATGGGGGAGCGCGCTCGAAAATGGGCGACCGAGGAGTGCTCATACGACGCTCGGGTTGTCCCGCTGAGCCGTCTCGCCAGCGGAGACTTAAGCGGCCTCGCCCCGCTCCCCAGTAAACCCAGCCAGCAATAGATAGACGCCAAGAGTCTTCTGGAGGTTGGAGTTGGGGTGCGGTCGGAGCGCCGGTACTCTCTGCGTATGTCTGCGGCGTCCACCCCAAGCGAGATTGGCCCCACCGGTCATCGTGCCTTGGGGATATTCATCGTAAGAGCCTCTTGGATATCGACGGCATTGTTTGGCCTCCTTGTGATCCCGCCTGTATTCGGCTTTGAGCCAATTGACGGGCTCTCAGTTGGGGTCTCAATGCTCTACCTCCTTCTCGCAATGGTGATCTGGAGCTGGGCGCTGGTCCTAGCGGCGCTCCGAACCACCCGCGGAGACGATGTTCAAATTGCGAGCCTCTTCTTGGTCCAGGGCGATGTGAAGGCAACCCCACGAGTGAGCCTCTACCTTTCACTCTGCGTCTCCATCGCAATTACGGCGGTTGGGGCCACGGCGGATCCCTTTGTCGTTCTTGCTCCTATGCTGCCCCTAGGTTTGGTTGGGCTGTGGGGGGCACGCAATGGTGTGTACCCTGCACGGAGCGGAGTCACGCAACGGGCTCGCAAGGATGACGCTGAGAAACTGGGATCAGATCCCCAGGAGAGGAGCTAGGCGAGATGTCGGAGACGGTGCATGAACGCATTCGTATTGAAGCTGATGTTGATCATTGCTTGGCGGTGGTTCTTGACTTCGAGGCCTATCCAGAGTGGGCTCGCGACCTAAAGAAGGTCACAGTTCTTGAACGCGATGGAGAGGGGCGAGGCACCTCTGTTGAGTACCGCGCTGCAGCAATGGGGAAATCTGTTACGTATGTATTGACATACGATTACTCGGCTCTCCCGGAGCGGCTCTCTTGGGTTCTTGATCACGGCGACTCCCTTCGTTCGCTCGACGGTACGTACCGTTTTGAGCCAGATGGCGCTGCAACGCGAGTTCACTATGACTTAGCGGTTGAGATATCGATTCCTCTTCCTGGTTTGATCAAACGAAGAGCTGCCGGGATGATCACAGGCACTGCGTTGAAGGATCTAAAGCGCGCTGCTGAGAGCGAATGATGCGGAGGCCAGATTATGCGTGACCCTGGTACGCCTCGACGTAATCCATTCTTTGAGCACACCTTTGACGAGAGTCAAGATGACGGAGTTGCTTTTGTTGGCGCCCCTGATGAAAGGGTCGAGCCTCATCTTCACGCGCTCGGCGATTTGAGAGACGATTTCAGAGACGATTTCCGAGACGCCGACTCCTCTGGCGAGGGCGATACCTTCGGCGAGTGGGGAGACGACTGGGGTGACGACTGGTTCGAGACCATGAACGGAGGTGGCGAGGCTCCACGCTCCTCCGATGCTCTTGGAGGCATTGCCTCTTTGGTAGCCGCGCTAGCCGAGGCTCAGCCAGAGGCCGTCGAGCATCTAGTTACTGCAGCACACGAGGTAGTTCTTGCGGTTAAGACCGTCGTTGACGCTGCAGAACAGGCCCTTGCGCAGCAGAGGAGTGACCTCGCTGAGCAGCGTGCAGGTCGAGAAGAGTCTGCGTCTGCGCGATATGACGAACCCTTTGGTGCGGAGGACAATTCGCACCAACAAGATCTCGGATGACAATTACAGCCGGAATAGATATTGGTGGAACGAACCTGCGTGCAGCCGCGGTCTTGGTAGATGGAACAATCGTCGCGGAGGCGAGTGTGCTCGCTCCGGCCGGTTGGGTCGCACTGCGCGACTCAATGGTGACACTCATCCAAGACCTGCGAGCAGAGGTTCCTGAGCTCGCAGCGGTAGGGGTTGGTGCCGCGGGAATGGTTGATCGCACCGGCGTAGTTGCGTACTCGCCGAATGTACATGCATTTGCGGCCTCACCTGTTCGATCTGATCTTGAGGAGCGGCTCTTGCTCCCGATCGCAGTTGATAATGATGCAAACGTCGCAGCGTTGGCCGAGGCTCGCCTTGGCGCGGCAAGAGGTTGTGCGCATGCACTCGTGATTACTCTCGGTACCGGAATCGGCGGTGGAGTTCTAGTCGATGGGGAGGTGCTGCGCGGCGCTCATGGTTTTGCTGCAGAGGTAGGGCACTTTCAGATCGACCCCCTAGGGCCAATGTGTGCATGTGGAGAGAGAGGGCATTGGGAGGCCCTCGCCTCTGGTAATGCACTCGGGATGATGGGGCGTGAGGCGGCTGCCGCGGGTAGAGGCAAGGCCCTGATCGCTCTAGCCGGAGACATCGAAGCAGTTCGAGGTGACCACGTTGGGGAGGCATCTCTCGCGGGCGACCCAGAGGCGCTTGCGATCCTTGATCGATACGCCGAGCAGGTCGCAATTGGTTTAGTAGGGCTTGCCAATATCCTTGACCCGGAGCGGATTGTGATCTCAGGCGGCTTGGTCGCTCTCGGCGATGTGCTGCTCGACCCAGTCAGATCGCATTTCTTGGGGCGCGTGGAGGGGGCGAGTGCGAGGGAGACCTTGACGATTGTTGCCGCCAAATTGGGGACTCAGGCTGGTGTAGTTGGAGCTGCTCTCCTAGCGCGCGACCTAATTCTTTGAGTGGTAGCTCTGGGAGTCATCCCCCCAGTAATTGGTTGAGTCTCGGACTTACCCTCCCATTCTTTAGGGAGGATGCAGAGGCGCTCATAGAGGTTGCTGTTGCTGCGGAGTCGGTTGGCCTTGACGCTGTGTTCGCGTACGACCACCTATTTAGGTATGGCGCCGATGGTGAGGTTCGTCCGGCGCTTGAGTTCTCGGCAGCTCTCGGGGCACTCTGCGCCGAGACAAGTTCAATAGCCATTGCCTCTCTAGTAGCGCGAGCAACGCTTCGTCCGCCAGCTGTCCTGTCCGGCATTTTTAAGACGGCGCAACGCATTGCAGGCGAACGCGTAATCGCAGGCATCGGAGCGGGCGACGCGCAGAGTCGCGATGAGATGGAGCAGTTCGGCTACAACTTCGGTGACGTTTCATCGAGGGTCGAGGCGCTTAAATTCACGGCTGAGCAATTGGTCGATGCAGGTATCCCTGTCTGGGTCGGCGGGGATCCAAAGTATGTAGGCGAGGCAGTGATGACAGCCGATGGTTGGAACCGTTGGGGCGTCGATCTAAATCGCTTTACACGCGAAGCGGCGCAACTCATCTCCGAGCGAGAGAATCGTGGAGGCGAGCCTCTCGTTATTTCGTGGGGCGGATTATGCGTCCTTGGTTCAACCGACGATGAGGCGATGGAGAAGGCCGACCGACTCGGCGCATCCCATGTGGCATTGGTGGGAGGCCCGCAACGAGTAGCTGAGTTGCTTGTGGGCTACGTGGATGCGGGGGCTTCTTGGATTGCTCTAGGACCGATTGATTCGTCCGATCCATCAAATGCCATTCATGCGAAGGCGATTAGGGATCTTCTCAACGAACGGTGACGCATCTTGCGCTATTACTTGGAGCGACTTGGCGAGCCATGTCGCGCTAGTAGCGACTAGAGAAGAAGACGCGCTGCTTGCGTGAGGTCCGAGGCCATCTGATCATCGTCGATCATCCCGCTGCTCCAGGCGCCGAGTGCAGCGAACCAAACGTATCCAAGGGTCCGGAATGCAGCATCTCCGTCGTCTGTGGGGCGAAGACCTCCGGCGTCCCCGAGAATGCCCCGCAGGATTTCTAGAATCTCAACCTTCATTGCAGCGGCGCCTGGCTCAGGTGATCCGAGAGCAGTAACCATTGCTGCTGTAAGGGTGGGTTCGCGCGATAACGCTTTGTTTGCAAGGGCTAACACGCCTATTACGCGCTCGGCGGGGGAGTCTCCTTGTGCTGGCTGCTTCGCTAGACGATCGCGCAGTATCCCGGTTTGATTGGAGAGAGCGGCTAGGAGGAGCTGGTCCTTGGATGCATATTGGCGATAGAGAGTTGCAAGAGCGACATCTGCGGCTGATGCGACATCTCTCATCTGTACGGCTTCGTATCCACCGCTTCGTGCAAGCTTTACCGCTGCCTCAACAAGGCGGCGACGTCGCGCAATTGTCTCCGTGGCGCGGCTCTGAGCTGGTGCCAAGTCATCTTTAGTGGGTGTACTCGCGTCGCTAGAGATCGCGACTGTCAGCTGAGACTCACTCATCGATGCCAATAGGTGCGTAGTTAGTGCTTCGGTCATCGGTTCGAGATGATCCGACGAGCAAGACTGCAGAGCGAAGGTCGGTAAGAAAATCGGCGATTGCTCCGGCGGTGCCTGCTGAGACGGTTGCGTGAATGGAGTCTGGGGGTCGCTGCCGATCAAGGTGCCAGCCGCCCGCGCTTAGTGCATCCATCACAGCAAAAATATCAAGCTCCTCAGGATTCTCCGCGACAATCGCCACGAGGTGTGCATCTGGTTTGCCGAGTACCTGTAGCCCCGGTATCGACTCGACGCCCTCAATTAATCGCTTCGTTGCCTCCATGGTCTTCTCAACAAGGCGCATGTAACCAGCCTCGCCAAGAAAATGAGTCACGGCCCACGCAGCAGCGATTGGGCCAGCCGCCTTTGTCCCTAGGAGTCCGGTAGATGCATAGAAGCCGCCGAGCCATCCGTCGAAGAAGAAAATTTGGTGCCGGCGCATCTCTTCTGTGCGATGCAAGAGAACTGATGCACCCTTCGGCGAGTAACCAAGTTTGTGAATATCAGCTGAGATCGAGGTAACGCCATCGACCCTGAAATCCCACGGAGCAACCGGGTATCCAAGGCTCTCCATAAATGGAAGCACGAATCCACCCATGCAGGCGTCTACATGGCACGAGGTTCCGGCCTTCGCTGCGAGCGCGGCAATCTCTGGGATCGGGTCAATAACTCCCTGCGGGTACTGCGGTGCTGATCCAACTACTAAGACAGTCTGTTCATCGATCGCCTTGGAGATGCAACTTAAATCGACGCGCCAGTCAGCCTGGACAGGAATCTTGCGAATCTCCACTCCGTAGTCATGCCCGGCCTTGTGGAATGCAGCGTGAGCACTCTCGCCGAGCACCATATTTGGCAACGAGACGCCGCGCAGTGAACTTGCTCGATCTCGGGCTGCTTTAACAGCTAGGAGAATGGACTCTGTGCCACCAGATGTCATGAATCCCTGCGCATCGCAGGAGTCGGTGCGGCCGTGGAGCATCTGCGCAACGGTGTCCACTACTTCTTCTTGCATGCGGCCAAGGCTTGGAAATGCCATGGGATTGAGGCCATTCTCGGAGAGGTAAAGAACGCTTGCCTCGCGCGCGATCTCCTCTACCTCTTCACCAGCATTGAATACCAAGGCGAAGCAGCGGCCGTTGCGCCAGTCCTTGTCCCCAGACTTCATAGCTACTAAC
Organism: Actinomycetes bacterium; assembly: GCA_037146835.1. Classification (GTDB taxonomy): domain Bacteria; phylum Actinomycetota; class Acidimicrobiia; order IMCC26256; family IMCC26256; genus IMCC26256. The sequence goes on from JBAWWI010000016.1 coordinate 9,031, forward strand.
GCAGATATGACTTCGTCTCGACTCATTCCCTCGCGCCCCATTGCCATGCTCTTAACTTAGGCGCGCAAGTTGGGTGGGCGTGAGCGCAGTGGAGGTATTCGTTATAGGCCTGCCACTGCAATACGACGTGCAAAATCTGGTCGGGCCAATCTTCTTAACGTGGTTGCATATGCCTGCTCGACTACGGCCGCGTTCTTGGTCTCGGTCATTGCACTTAAGCCCCCTTCTCCCATCACATTTCGGTCCTCAGTTGAGGGCTGAAAAGTGACGACGGGGATTCCATCGAGCTGGAGCCTGCGTACCTCCTGGGCCAGTCTGCGCCTGAAATGAAGGCGACCCGCCTGGCGCGGGTGGAGAGTAATTGCCGATCGTGCAAGTGACATCGGCGAGGAGATGATCACGAGGTCCGGATGCTCAGGCAGGAGGAGGTCGGCGTTGGTCGGGGAGTGGGCAGCTCCATCGATGTAGCTCTCGTCACCGATGCGGACTGGTCGAAAATACCCTGGGATAGCGGACGATGCGCCGACCGCTGTTGCGAGGTCAACCTCTGGTGAACCGTCGCGTCCAAATACAACCCGGCGTCCGTCGCTTACACGCAGCGCACAAATCCACAGTCGCTCGGCGGGCCATCCGGGACCAGTAACTCCGTGGAGTGCATCGGTCCATGACTCTGGCGGCACGCGCCCTGGAGGAACTGCAATGGCGAGAAGTGTCTCGGGGCGAACTTGCCATGGCCGCGTTGCGATGCGTCGCAGCAGCTGCCTCTGCGGCAGCTTTGGAAGGTTTCTCGGCCCAACCGGTGTTCGCCAATCTCCGCTAGCTCCTAGTCGGTCCATGATTGCTCGACCCTCGGGGCTGGGTTCGATATTGCGAAGAAATGCAGCTGCATCTCGCGGTGCGAGGCCGGAGCGAACATATGCACCGGCGCTTGCGCCAGCGGAGGTGCCGACGACAAGGTCCGCGCTACGTGCATCCCAGCCAATGCCATCTGCAAGACCAGCGAGAACTCCAGCATGGAAGGCTTGTCCGGTTAAACCACCGGCTCCGAGTACTAGTCCTATGCGAGGGGCTATGCGAGGGGCAATAGGAGGCATGAAGACATCATGCCCCGTCTAGGGAGTCAGGCTGGGCTCTCTTGCTAGCCATGCGGTTTCTTAAAGCTCCTCGACGCCTGCAGGTGCAGCCTCGCCTCGTGCCTTCCCGAAGTATTCCCAGGCTTTAGCGGGATCGATGATCACAAAAAGCCCCTCGGCCTCCGCGGTTACTACGCCGTCAACGCTCATGGTGCCGAGCGCAGTAATGCGTCGCCCCTCGACTTTCTCGGTCCAGCCCTCGAAGGTGACTTCCTTGTGAAGCGGAGTAGGCCTGCGGTATCGAATCTTGAGTGTGCCGGTCATTCCGGGATTACCACTCGCGACATTGGCCATCCCAAGAATCTCATCAAACGTGAGTGCTATCCATCCGCCGTGAACATACCCAGGGGGCCCTTCATATGCAGCGTGATAGATCCCACGCCCAAAGATTCGCCCCGAGCGAACCTCCCACTCGAGCGGAGGTGCAACTGGATTTACTTGGCCAACGATTGGAGAGCGTGTCAAATAATCGCCATGCGTACGTTCACTCGGAACGCGTCGGCCGCGCGCTTTGGCTTCGTGAGGGGAGCCTGCGATCTGTGCTGCTAGATCCTCGGTGGCAATAGCAGCGTCGCGGAGCACCTCATCGGTTACATCATCGCGGGTGAGGATCGCATCAATGAGGTGTCGCACTGCTTGAGTAAGTTCGCGGCGCGGCTCGGTTGCGAAGTTGGCCCCCTGCGTCGGGTCCATAGAGATGCGCTCCAACATTCCGTTCGCAACCGCAGGCTGCGTAGTTAGGGGCGCGGACTGCTCTTGACTCGCAACTACAGCCGCGCTATTCGCAGCTCTATCGCGTTCGCTATCGGATCGACCACTCATCAGCTGCTACTCATCGACCCTTGAACTCGGGCGGGCGCTTCTCAGAGAATGCTCTCGGCCCCTCTTGGGCGTCCTCAGATGCGAATACTTCCCAGCCGATTGCATCCTGAATCTTCATGGCCTCGGCGTCGCTTAGGCCCTCGGTCTCTCGCCATGCACGCAGGATCGCTTTGGTCGATACGGGACTGTTCTGAGCCACCTCTCCGGCAACCTCCATTGCGACCTTCAACGCGTCGCCATCGGGGACAACACGCCCAATCAATCCGATCGCTAGAGCCTCCTGAGCGGAGACAGGGCGGCAGGCGAGAAGGACCTCCATTGCGAGGGTGTAGGGAATCTGGCGCGGCAGGCGTACTGCTGATCCGCCCAATGGGAACAATCCGCGCTTGGCCTCCCAGACCCCAAAAGTGGCTCCTTCACCGGCGATGCGAATATCGGTTCCCTGCAGCATCTCGGTGCCACCGGCCACTGCGTACCCCTCTACAGCCGCAATTAGCGGCTTGGTCAGGCGGTGATCGCGAAGCAATGCCTTCCAGTGGAGATTGGGGGAGTCGGACATTGCCTTTACAACTCGCGGGTCATCAGAGGGTCTCGACATTGCTTTTAAGTCCGCCCCTGAGGAGAAGCAGCCTCCAGCTCCAGTGAGGATTGCGACTCGGACATCATCAGTCTCATCCACATAATCGAAACCTTGGGCGAGACCGACGAGCATGTCAGGGCTCAAAGCGTTCTTTGACTCAGGGCGATTCATTGTGAGGATCACGACGTGCCCGTCACGCTCGACGGTGCAGTGCTGCGTGCTCATTGGAAGAAGTTCGGTCACCGGGGCTCCTTGGGTCACATAATGTATGAGAGAACCGATTCTACCCGGAGCGCTCTGCGCGCTACCCTCGTAGCAATTGAGTCTGGAGTCAGGGGGGATCACGTCCAACTAATGGGGCGGTTTTCTCTTCAGATTTCGAGCCCTATCAATGAATACAACGGCCTTTTCTTGAGGCCGCTTTTAACCTTGTCTCAGATATCTCACTAGTAAGAGGTAAATCTCAATGAATTCTTCAGACTCAAACACTCCTGACTCGAACACTTCTGACTCAAACCTTCCTGACTCAGCGGTAAACCTCGCCGACCCGAAGACCTATGAGGTTGGGCCCCCAATTGAGTTCTTCAACTGGCTGCGTAGCGACGCTCCGGTCTGGTGGCACGACTCAGATGAGTACCCACCAGGGTTCTGGGTATGCACCAAGTATCGCGATGTAATCGAGATAGAGCGCAACACCCAAGTCTTCTCCTCTGCGCAGGGCGGCGCGCTATTAGTGGATCAGGGTGAGGGAACTGAGCTGATGATGCTCAACCAAGACGCCCCACAGCACACGCGTTTACGCAACCTTGTAGCGAGAGGCTTTACGCCCAAGGTTGTGAGAATGCTTGAGCCTTCGATCCGCGAGGCTGCACATTGGATTGTTGACCGCGCACTCGAGCAGGATGGCGAGTATGACTTTGTGCCGAACCTGGCTGCAGAGTTGCCGCTAGTAGTTATCTCTGAGCTGCTCGGTATTCCTTACGAAGACCGCCACAAGATCTTCGAGTGGTCAAACCGCATGATCGGTGCAGACGACCCCGAGTACGGAGCAATTGGCGGCGAGGATGCAATGTCAGCCTCAATGGAGCTCTACATGTACGCGCAGAGCCTCGCAGACAGCCGACGCGAACGCCCCCTAGACGACATCGTTACCGCTTTAATCACAGCTGATCTTGATGGAGAGAAGCTCTCTGATATTGAGTTCAATGTCTTTGTGTTACTCCTCTCAGTAGCAGGCAACGAGACAACTCGAAACCTCATCTCGGGCGGCATGCACGCCTTGATGGAGCACCCTGACCAACTCGAGCGCCTTAAGGCAGACCTCCCGGGGCTCATGGAGACTGCAGTCGACGAGATGCTGCGATTCGTAACACCGGTCATGTACTTCCGTCGCACCGCGACTGAAGACACGGAGTTGCGTGGAGTGCAGATCAAGAAGGGCGACATGGTCACCATCTGGTATGGATCGGCCAATCGCGACGAAGAGATTTTTGCTAACCCACACGTATTTGATGTGGGGCGCACTCCAAATGAGCACATTGCATTTGGTGGGCGTGGGCCGCATTACTGCCTCGGAGCGAGTCTTGCGAAGATGGAGATTCGAGTGATGTTCGAAGAGATTCTTACGCGTATCCCGAACATCACTAGTTCGGGAGAGATCGTGCGACTCCAGTCGAACCTAATCAATGGCGTGAAGCACCTCCCCGTGCGCAACGGCTGATTGGTGCGATTCGGCCCAGCAATTTGACCTAATACATGGCTGAGACGACTCGGCCGAACTCTTGCGATGAGGAGCGGTAAATGACAGAACCACTCGTAGCCAGGCACTCCCTTGAGTACCCAGGTGGATACACGCGTTCGGTGGGTGACGTAGTGGGTCGTTACCTGACTGGACTTCGTGATGGACGAATTGAGGGTGCTCGCCTCGCCGATGGTCGAGTCTTGGTGCCGCCGACGGAGTACGACCCGCTTACATCAGCGGCTGTATCCGTAGACGACTTCGTAGAGGTTGGGCCGGCTGGAACAGTGGTTACATGGTCATGGGTAGCTAATCCTCGTGCGGAGAAGCATGTGCTTGATCGCCCCTTCGCATTCGCATTAATTCGCCCTGACGGTGCTGATACCTCAATGCTCCACATGGTTGACGTTGCTACTCCAGAGGAGATGAGCACCGGGATGCGCGTGATTCCGCATTGGCGCTCTGACCGCATCGGTGGCGTATCTGATATCGAGGCATGGAGACCCTACAAAGATGGGGATCCAATCCCGGAGGTGCCGCCACTTCCGTTCTCAGAGAACATGGGCGGTTCGGTTACCGGGATAGTTACATCGGGGCGGCTCGACTACGAGATCTCAGCGGGGGAGTCCACGACACGTTTCCTACTTGGGCTCGCCGAAGGCAAGATCATCGGCGGCAAGGCAGTGGGGAGCGACGATGTTTACGCTGCATCGAGAGGAACCGACCCCACTACCGGATCCCCCACAAGTATCTCTGTAGATGTAAGCGATACAGGGGTAATCACGACGTTCTGCATCGTAAATATTCCAGGGCTCTCGGACCTAGCGCCGGAGATTCCATACGTATCCGCTCAGGTACTTCTTGACGGAGCGGATAACACTTTCTTCGGCCTAATTCGTGGCTGCTCCGTCGACGAGGTGCGCATGGGGATGAGGGTCAAGGCGAAGTGGCTTGACCAACTCACCGCGGATCACGGAAGCATCGAGTGGTGGGAGCCCACTGGAGAGCCTGACGCTGAGTACACCGACTATAAGGACTACCTCTAATGCGCGATGTAGCTGTTGTTTCATTTGCATACTCTGCAGTAGCGAAAGAGCAGATGCGCAACGAAGTTGAGATGCTCGCCCCAGTTATCACTGAGGCAATCGACGCATCGGGAATCGCTCGATCTGATATCGGCTTCACATGCTCTGGGAGTTTTGACTATCTGCAGGGTGGCCCGTTCTCATTCGTGATGGGGCTTGACGCTGTTGGGGCATGGCCGCCGATTCGCGAGAGTCACGTCGAGATGGATGGCGCCTGGGCTCTATATGAAGCCTGGATAGCGATCCAGACAGGGGAGGTCGATTCTGCACTCGTCTATGGCTTCGGCAAGGCGTCGCAGGGCAACGTGCATGAGATCATGACGCTGCAGCAGGACCCATATTACGTTGCGCCGCTCTGGCCATCGATGGTCGATGTCGCTGCACTTCAAGCGCGTGCGTACCTTGAGTCAAGCGGCCGTAGCGAACGCGATCTCGCCGAGGTAGTGGCGCAGGCGATGCGAAACGCGCGCAGCACGCCTCAGGCGGTTAGGTCTGGTGAGCCGACAATTGAGGAGTTACTTGCTGCGCCTCATGTCGCCTCGCCGCTGCGAGATGCAGATATTTTTCCGACAACTGATGGTGTTGCTGCGATCGTGCTAGCGGCGGGCGACCTTGCTCGCAGCGTTAACAAGCGCCCAGCTTGGATACGAGGCTTAGACCATCGCATTGAGCCCCATTCGCTCGGAGCGCGTGATCTAACTCGCTCTGAATCAACTGCACTCGCCGCCAAGCATGCTGGTGTTGCTTCAGGGCCGATCGATGTCGCTGAGGTACACGCTCAGTTCAGTCATGAGGTCTTGATTCTCAGCGAAGCACTCGGTGTCGATCCCTCTATTGTTAACCCATCCGGAGGCCCATTGGCGGCCAACGGGATTATGTCGGCTGGTCTTGTGAGAATCGGTGAGGTTGCGCGACGCATCATGGATGGAACCGCGAACCGAGGTGTTGCCCATGCAACATCTGGGCCTGGATTGCAGCAGAACCTCGTATGCGTTTTGGAAGGTGAGTAGATATGTCTAAGAACGCTGTAGCAGTAGTCGGGGTTGGGCAGACACATCACCGTTCGTCTCGCAAGGACGTATCGATGGCGGGCCTCGTTCGCGAGGCCGCGGTTGAGGCTCTCGAGGATGCCGGTATGACATGGAGCGACATCGACGCTGTGGTTGTCGGTAAGGCCCCAGATATGTTTGAGGGCGTCGCTATGCCAGAGCTTTACCTAGCGGATGCTCTCGGTGCAGTCGGAAAGCCAATGCTTCGTGTGCATACGGCCGGAAGTGTGGGTGGATCAACAGCGATTGTCGCGGCGAAACTCGTACAGGCTGGAATACACGAACGTGTCCTTACCGTTGCTTATGAGAAGCAGTCGGAGAGCAACGCAACATGGGGACTCTCGGTTCCTATGCCATTCTCCCCGCCACTTGTTGCTGGAGCAGGCGGATACTTTGCTCCGATTATTCGTGCTTACATGACGCGATCAGGTGCGCCTCGAGAGAGCGGACACTTGGTTGCAGTAAAAGACCGACTCAACGCACTCCGCAATCCGCGAGCCCATCTGCACATGCCTGAAATTACGTTGAAGATGGTTGAGGAGTCATGGCTTCTCTGGGATCCGCTGCGCTATCTCGACACATGCCCATCATCTGACGGAGCAATGGCGATGGTAATGGGGAGCGAGAAGGTCGCAGCCGCTGCCCCGAACCCTGTCGCCTGGGTGCATGGAATGTCGATGCGTAGCGAGCCGACGATGTTTGCTCGACGCGATCAGGTAAACCCTCAAGCAGGTAAGGACTGCGCGGCGGATGTATATCGCCAAGCTGGGATTTCGGATCCACGACGCGATCTTGACTGTGCAGAGATTTATGTTCCGTTCTCCTGGTACGAGCCGATGTGGCTAGAGAACCTTGGCTTCTGCGCCGAGGGCGACGGATGGAAACTAACTGCAGAGGGCGCCACAGCCTTCGATGGAGATATTCCTTGGAACCCATCTGGGGGAGTTCTCTCATCCAATCCAATCGGAGCCTCCGGAATGATTCGATTTGGTGAGGTTGCTCAGCAGGTCCGTGGCGCTGCCGGGGGTCATCAGGTCGAACTGAAGACCGGCAAAGCTCTTGGGCATGCTTATGGCGGAGGCTCACAGTTCTTCTCCATGTGGGTAGTTGGCGCCAAGAAACCTGAGTGACCTAGTGAGCGACGCTGCATCGAAACCCGTTGATTCAACTGGATCGATACCGATTCCATTTGGGTGGTTCCGTGTTGCGGACTCTGCAGATCTGAACTCTGGAGAAATAATTACGCTACGTGCCTGCGCTAGGGAACTAGTCGTATGGCGAACCGCCGACGGGGAGGCTGCATGCGCAGATGCCTTCTGCCCCCATCTCGGTGCCCACTTAGGAATGGGCGGGCGAGTTGTTGGCGATTCGCTCGTATGTCCATTCCATGGGTGGAGCTTTGACACTGGCGGCAAGAACTGCGACATCCCGTATAGCGATCGTACGAACGGTCGAGCGCGGCTATTAACGCACCCTGTAGTGGAGCGCAATGGGTTTGTTTTGGCGTGGATCCACCCTGAAGGTTCAGCACCAACTTTTGATGTTCCGGAGTTACCCGAGGTGCTTGACCCTGAGTTCCTGCCCTACATCGTCTCTTCGTACATTGTGAATACCTCTGTGCAGGAGATGGGGGAGAACGCTGTCGACCGTTGCCATTTTCCCAGTGTGCATTTAAATAAGGTGCCGCCAGAGATAATTGAGTACGACACCACCTCTGATATCGCTCGGATACTCTCTCGTTTACTGCTGATTACGCCTTATGGCGATTTTCCAGGCGAGATCGAGATACACCAATACGGCCCCGGCTTCTCCGCGACACGGTTTAGAGGATTCGTAGATACTCTGCTCGTCGCTACTCAAACCCCCATCGATGCGAACCAATGTGAACTGCGTTTCTACTTCACGGTGAGAAGAACTGGATATGGAGAGAGCAGCGAGGAGGAGGCACGCGCGCTTGCTCTGGTTTATACCGGGCACATTGACGAGCAGGCGAGAGAGGACATCCCGATTTGGGAGAACAAGGTGTACATAGAGAGCCCTGCACTCTCTGATGTTGACGGGCCGATCCTCGAGTACCGCCGTTGGGCTAAGCGTTTCCATTCAATCCTGAGTTAATTCCGAGTCCTTAGGGAAAAGGCGCCGGCAGGTGCCCACAAAATAATCGAAGAGATCAGGATTATTCCGCTACTTGCCTCGCATAGCGGCGATAATCCTGCGATACTCACTCCCTCGCCGCTTGGCGTCATTTAGGGGGAAATAGATGCAATCCAAGTTCTTCGTTAAAGCAGTTATCTGCGCAACCGCTCTAGCCCTTGTCTCGGCAGGATGTAGCAGAAGCGACTCCGGCCCCGACAACGCGGGCACTACTGGTGGCGGAGGCAAAACCGCCACTGCGAGCGGTGCATTTGGTTCGCTAACTGATATCTGCGGGCCGGGTAACGCTAAGGGCGCAACTGCTCGCGGTGTTACTGATACAGAGATTCGAGTTGGAACAGTCGCTGACCCAGGGTTCTCTGGTCGCCCCGGACTCAACCAAGAACTATTCGACTCTGCAACAGTCTTTACCAAATGGTGCAACGCCGCAGGTGGAATCGCCGGACGGCAGATCAAGGTCGACCTTCTAGATGCAAAGCTCACTGAGTACCGCGCACGCATTCTCGAGGCATGCCAGAACGACTTCTCGCTCGTTGGTGGCGGCGCAGTATTTGACGACGTTGGCCAGAAGGACAGGCTTGAGTGCTTACTCCCTGATATTGCAGGATTCGTAGTCAGCACCCAAGCTCGCGGAGCCGACCTGATGGTCCAGGTAGTACCCAACCCTCTGGACACGCTTCCAGTGGGTGACTACAAGTGGCTTGCTGAGAAGTTCCCTGACTCAGTCAATAAGGTTGGCGCCCTAACTGGGTCGCTCCCTTCAACGATCCTCGTTAAGGATCAAGCGATCGAGGGTGCAGAGTCTCAAGGAATGAAGGTCATTTACGATGCCCAGTACAACGCCGCAGGAGAGCCCACATGGGCGCCGATTGCTCAGACGATTAAGTCGAAGGGCATCAAGGGGATTCTCTGGACTGGTGAGCCCGAGAACCTTGCAAAGCTTGAGATCGGTCTCGCAGATATCGGCTACAAGCTTGATTGGATCAGAGCAGACGCCAATCACTACGACCAGAAACTTCAAGTAACTGGTGGCGGGTCAATTGCGAATACATATGTGAGAAGCACTGTGTTCCCATTTGAGCAAGCCTCAGAGAACCCCGCTACGCAGCAGTATCTAGACCTTTATAAGAAGTACCTCCCGAGCGCCAAGGCCAAGACCTACCTTGGAGTGCAAGCATTCTCCGCATGGATGCTCTTTGCCAAATCAGTAAAGGCGTGCGGGAATCAAGTCACGGCAAAGTGTCTCCTATCTGAGTCAAAGCGCATCGGTAGCACTACCTGGACCGGTGGCGGACTCCACGCAGCGATGAATATCCGCGACCAGAAGTCAACAGAGTGTTTCTCGCTTCTGCTCGCAAGCCCCAAGGGGTTCACGCTCGCGGACATCGGTGCGAACGATTCAATATTTAACTGCACCGAGGGCAACATTCTTACGCTTAAGGGTGACTACGGAAAAGGAACAAAGCTCGCCGATGTAGGCAAGTCAATGTCTGACCTTAAGTAGTTATTAAGGTCGCCAAAAATTGAGATCAAGAAGTTAATTACTCGCACGACCTACTACTTAAGTAGGGGGATGCTTTGGGGCCGGAGAAATCCGGCCCCACTTCCGCCCCGGAGGCATTGTTGGATAAGTTCCTCACATTCACGATCGTCGGGCTGAGTACCGGGGCCATCTATGCGATCATTGCCAGCGGGTTGGTCCTCACTTATACGACGACTGGAATTTTTAACTTCGCACAGGGCGCAATCGGAATGCTCTGTGCATTTGCCTTTTGGCAGATGTACATAGCGTGGGGATGGCCACTGTGGCTGGCATTGCTGCTCTCCCTGCTCGTATTAGCACCTCTGATTGGTGCGTTAATCGACACCGCAATTATGCGAGGTCTTGAAGACACTACGGAGGTCACGCGCCTCGTTGTCTCAATTGGACTCTTGGTTGGACTAATCGGATTAGCGAACTGGATTTGGAAGCCTGGAGTAAGCCGAAACGTTCCTGCATTTTTTAGCGGGCATTACCTTTCGCTTGCAGATACGCGCGTGACTGGCCAGCAATTAGTCACCATCGCTGTAGCAATAATCGTGGCGCTCTCGCTTTGGTTATTCCTTCGCCTAACGCGCACAGGCGTAGCGATGCGGGCGGTGGTCGATGATCGAGCGCTTGCCTCTCTAAACGGCGCACGCCCCAATAGAGTCTCAATGCTTGCTTGGGCAATGGGGTGCACTCTTGCCGGTATAGGCGGGATACTTATCGTTCCGAACGTCTCGCTTGATGCCGGAACGCTCTCGCTCTTAATCGTGAACGCATACGCAGCCGCGATTATTGGCCGACTTAGAAGCCTGCCGCTCACATTTCTCGGCGCCTTGATTCTTGGTTGCACTGAGGCTTATCTCTCTGGGTATCTCAAGAGCACACCCAATCTTGCCGGGCTTCGCCTTGCAGCCCCTGCAATCTTGCTGTTCATCGTTCTGCTAGTGATCCCGACCTCGCGCCTTCGTGGCCGACGCCAGAGTCGCGAGTATTTCCCGATGCCGAGTTGGTCCGGAACATTCGTCTTCGCTGGTGCTGTTGTATTTGGCGGGGTAGTGCTAGCGACAACTCTCTCTAACTCAGATGCCGTGACGTTTGGACGCATATTTGCCGTAGGAATACTTGCGCTCTCTTTAGTTCCGCTAGTTGGTTTTGCTGGGCAGATCTCGCTCGCCACACTCTCGTTCGCCGGGATCGGCGCATTGGTATTCGGGCATTTAGGGGCAGGTGGCAATCCTTTAGCTTTAGTTCTTGCGTTCATAATTCCGGCGGCAGTGGGTGCGCTCATTGCTCTCCCCGCGTTGCGGCTCTCTGGTATCTATTTGGCATTAGGAACGGCAGCCTTCGCCGTTGCGCTCGACCGATGGATTTTTAACCTCGCAGATTTTGATATTGGGCCGGTACACATCAGCCTCTTCCAACTTGGATCAACAGAGGTTGCACCACTCAATATTTTCGGTTACTCCTTCAACACGCCAGCGCGCCAAATGGTGTTGGTAAGCGTTGCTTTTGCACTTATTGCCATCGCAGTTGTAGGGGTGCGTAGGAGTGCCTATGGACGACGCCTTCTTGCGATGAAATCAAGTGAGGCTGCATGCGCGACTCTCGGTCTCAACCTGGTGGGTACGAAGCTCACTGTGTTCGCGCTCTCCGCAGGGATCTCAGGTGTAGGCGGGGCAATCTTGGGCACGCAACTGCGCTCTATTAGCCCACAGAACTTTGACTTTGTAAGCGGCCTCCCCGTACTCCTTCTTACCGTTGTCGGTGGGATTGGTACCGTTGGCGGGGCTTTGTTCGCAGGGGTTTCTTTGATGGGTATTCTCCCGCTGCTTGCTCTCCTCGGCGTATTTTTCGCGAATGTCGCAGGCCTACTCCCAGGTATCGCAGGGGTAGGGCTCGGGCGCAACCCCAATGGATCCATTCATGACATTCGAGATGGGTTCGAGCCAATCATGCGCTATCGCCCAGCCATCGTTTGGCTAGTGATTGTCATACCTGCTCTATGGATTCTTCGGCTTGCAGGGTTCTACGGTAACTCTGTCTTCTTTCCCCTCGTCGTGGTAGCGCCAGTGATAGCGGTCACTTTTGCGACAATCAAAATTGGTGGGCTAGAGCAGACGCCAACTGTTGATGACATACCTCTTGAGTGGAAGGGCTTTATTGAGCCTTGGAGCGAGAATGATCTCGCCGACTTGGATGCTGCGCTCGGGATTAACGAAGTGAGTATCCATGCCGCTCCTTGAGATTTCTGAGGTATCTGTTCGCTTCGGCGGGAACCTTGCCCTTGATGGGGTAACTATCGCTGCTGAGGCAGGCGAGATAACTGGTTTGATTGGCCCCAACGGTGCGGGGAAGACAACGCTTTTTAACGTAATTACTGGTCTTCAGTCGCTTACGTCTGGTCGAGTTATTTTGTCCGGGCGCGAACTCAGAAAGCTCTCGCCCACGAAGCGAGCGCGTCTTGGCTTGGGGCGAACTTTCCAGCGTTTGGAGCTTTTTGGGCTGCTGAGCGTTCGCGAGAATATTCGAGTCGCAGCAGATATTTACAAGTCCTATAGCGGATCCAAAGACGATCCCGCGCAGGTAGTAGAGGCAATGATCGACAAAGTTGGGCTGCGCTCAGTCGCTGACGCAAGGGTTGACGCTCTACCTACAGGGCAGTGCCGACTTGTGGAGTTGGGTCGATCGCTCGCTACAAGACCAAAGGTGCTGCTACTAGATGAACCAGCATCAGGTCAGGACGACACGGAGACAATTGCATTTGCACTTCTGCTCAGAGAGCTAGCTGCCGACGGTATGGCAGTTGTGCTCGTTGAGCATGATGTCGCACTGGTAATGGAGGTATGCGCAACGGTGCATGTCCTCGATTTTGGGAGAGTCATTGCCTCTGGGAAGCCAGCCGAGATCCAGACCGACTCAGCTGTCCTCGCTGCGTACCTAGGCTCTGGTGCTAAGTGAGCACGCAGACTCCGCTCCTAGAGCTAAGAGGGATACATGCTTCGTACGATCGAATCGAAGTCCTATTCGGAGTGGACCTCGTTGTGAACCAGGGGAGTGTTGTTGCGCTCCTCGGGCCTAACGGCGCCGGTAAGACAACACTTCTCAAAGTTGCGTGTGGGCTTATGGCGCCTATAGCGGGGGATGTTCTTTATGCCGGCAGGAGGGTCAATGGAACGCGACCCGAGGAGCTTGCTCGACGCGGAATTTCGATGGTCCCTGAGGGTAGGGGAGTGTTTCCAAACCTGAGCGTGCGTGAGAACCTGAAGATGATGACCTATACAGGGGTCCCGCTCTCTCAGATCGAGGAGATTGCATTCGGGCGTTTCCCGAGGCTTGCTGAGCGCTCACGCCAGTTAGCGGGCACGATGTCAGGCGGGGAGCAGCAGATGCTTGCTATGGCTCGCGGATTAGCTACCAATCCCGCTGTACTTATCCTCGATGAGCTTTCGATGGGGCTCGCCCCGATAATCGTCGAGGAACTTTATGAGATCGTTGCACAGGTAGCGCGCAGCGGAGTCTCTATCCTTGTGGTCGAGCAGTTCGCTAGCTCTGTACTTGGTGTAGCTGATCGTGCTGCCATCATGGTCCACGGTCGAATCGTTAGAGACGGAACACCGGCTGAGCTAGAGAATGAATTGTCGAACGCATATCTAGGGAATCAACAGGAAAGTAGCGGGGGAGAATAATGAACGCTGAGCAGACTGATCGAGTCGAGCAATTCAAATTGGAGATGGAGCAACTCGGCGTGAAAGATCCGTCTCAGGGGCGCGACCGCCTTTGGGTGCGAATGGCTATCGGCCTAATGGCCGGAGGGCTGATCTGTGCAATCGCTGCATACCCATTGGCCGCCACCGGTAACAACCTTGAGCAGGGTCAGGCCATTGTGCAGGGCGTCCTTGGGCTCACGGCTGCCGTCGTCGGATCAGCGCTCTTTCTGCGTTACTCGTTCGCCAATTTCCTCCGGTTCTGGATGGCTCGCCTCTCCTATGAGCAGCAGGCTCAGGCCGATCGGATTATTGGTAGCCGATAGCGGCAGCTTTCGTTGGCTGTGTGCTGGCTGTGTGCTGGCTGTGGGGGTTGCCTGCAGCAATGCAGTAGGACTCTCTCGGTATGGCCTTAATCGGCGTATTTGATGCGCTGCGCTGCTACGGTGACCCGCCATGGAGTTTCGACGCATTCACGCCCTTCCGCCCTACGCCTTTGCAGAGATAGATGCTCTCAAGGTATCCGCTCGTCGCGCTGGCGAGGATGTAGTCGACCTAGGCTTTGGAAACCCTGATCTGCCCTCCCCGGAGATTGCCGTTGAGAAGCTCGCAGAGGCCGCTCGGAACCCTCGGAACCATCGTTACTCCGCTACTCGTGGTCTCCCGCGCCTTCGCCTCGCAATATCAGACCTCTACAAGCGCCAGTTCGATGTTGATCTCGATCCGGATACAGAGGTCTGCGTAACCATCGGAGCTAAGGAAGGGTTCTCACACTTGATGTGGGTCTTGCTTGGCCCGGGCGACACAGCGCTTGTGCCGAGCCCGTCATACCCGATTCATATCTGGGGTCCAATCCTTGCAGGGGCTGGTGTGCATTATGTGCGCCTAGGCCCCGACCAAGATTTCTTTGCGAACCTTGAGGCTGCGTGGGAACAGGCGTGGCCCCGCCCGCGTGTCGTAGTGATGTCATTCCCGCACAACCCAACAGGTACCTGCGTCGATCTTGATTTCATGGCCAGGATGGTTGGCTTTGCTCGTGACCACGATGTTGTATTGGTGCATGACTTCGCGTATGCCGAACTCGGATTTGATGGCTATCGACCGCCATCGGTCTTAGAGGTTCCAGGTGCTAAAGACGTAGCGGTAGAGCTGTATAGCTTGACCAAGAGTTTCTCGATGGCCGGCTGGCGCGTTGGATTCATGCTCGGCAATGCAGAGGTTGTTGGAGCGCTTGCTCGCCTGAAGTCTTACCTCGACTATGGAACCTTCCAGCCGATTCAGATCGCATCGATTGTTGCGATGAATGAGGCCCCTGATTACCCCAAAGAGGTCGCAGAGGTTTATAGAGGCCGTCGAGATGCGCTTGTTGACGGACTCGCTCGGATTGGCTGGCAGATCCCAAAGCCCGAAGGAACGATGTTCGTATGGGCACCGATCCCAGAGGCCTACGCCGAGATGAAGAGCCTTGAGTTCGCAAAGCTCCTAGTGCGCGAAGCTCAGGTCGCCGTATCTCCTGGTGTGGGATTCGGCCCCGGTGGCGAGGGATTCGTGCGGTTTGCGCTAGTTGAGAATGAGCAGCGCATTCATCAGGCGATCCGGGGGATCCGTCGGGCTCTAACCAAACTCGCCTGAGTACCCTCCCGAGCAAAGTCTTTCTGGGACAGTGGTCTCGCTGATAATTTTGCGTGCGCGAGTTTCTTGGCTGCTCTAGTCTCAGGGCATAACTTTTGGTGCCGCTGATCAACGGAGAGTTGAGTAACTCCTCGTAAGCGCATCAGGATTGCAGCTAACCGTCTTTGGCGAGGGGAGTGCCGGTGGCCTACTGGATTATTAAAGCCATACTCACACCCATCCTTAGGTTGCTCTTTCGTGTCAAGGTAGAAGGGCGCGAGAATCTAGAGAGCGACGGCGCATTAATCATCTCCGCTAATCATCGATCGTTTATTGACTCTCTCTTTATTCCACTTGTGGTGCCTCGACGTGTCACTTTTGTAGCGAAGGCTGAGTATTTCGACGATCCAAAAACTGCTTGGCTATTCAAGGCTCTCGGACAGATACCAATTCGTCGCGAGGGAGGGAGCGCTAGTGAACGTGCTCTCGACTCCGCTGCAGAGGTACTCGATAACGGTGGTGTATTTGGAATCTACCCAGAGGGAACGCGTACGCGAGATGGACTTCTCCACAAGGGGCGCACTGGCGTAGCGAGGCTCTCGCTGCGCACCGGTGCTCCGATCATTCCCTGTGGTCTCGTAGGCACCGATGAGATTCAACCAACTGATAAGAAGTTTCCTCGGCTATTTCGTAAGGTGGTAATTCGGTTCGGGACCCCGATTGATCCAGAGCGCTGGAGCGATCGCGCTGATGACCGTTTGGTGCTGCGACAAATTACAGATGAATTGATGTTTGAGATTCAATCTCTCTGTGGATACGAATACATAGATTCCTATATGGCATCTGGGGGCATTGTTACTGGAGCCCACGACATGGCAGATCCGCCTGTTGTGCTCAAGCAGGCGACTAGCAATCGATCGATGGCCTCTTAGACAGAAGCCAAGTCTCCTTAGGTGACTCCTAGAAATAAGGGTTGATCAAGGGTTGATTCAGAGCGTTTGATTCAGAGCGTTTGATTCAGTCGGTAACGGTGGAGCGCTCCCAATCGAGCGATCGCTCTACAGCCCTTGACCAAGTTGCTCTGCGCGATTTAATCTCGTCGCTTGCCATACTTGGAGTGAACTCCGCCTCCTCTCTCCATGAGGCTGCTGCCTCTGCTGGAGAGGCCCAGACTCCAACGGCTATACCCGCTAGGTATGCAGCGCCGAGCGCAGTGGTGTCTTGCACGGCTGGTCGGCGCACCGTTACCCCGAGGAGATCAGCCTGGAGCTGGCAGAGAATATCCATGGCGCTTGCGCCACCATCGACCCTGAGTTCGCCAATCGCTGTACCGGAGGCTTCGTTGATTGCGTCCATCACATCGCAGGTCTGGAATGCCATTGCCTCCTCGACTGCTCGTGCAATGTGAGCGCGCGTTGTGCCTCTCGTGATACCGACGATTGTTCCTCTCGCATACGGGTCCCAGTGGGGAGATCCGAGGCCTGTGAATGCCGGGACTAGGAATACTCCGCCTGTATCCGGGACACTCTGCGCTAGGGGTCCTACCTCGGAGGCTTGCTTAATTATTCCAAGCCCGTCACGGAGCCACTGCACTGCGGCGCCGGTCACGAAGATCGCACCCTCCATCGCATATGTCGTCTCGTTCCCGATAGTCCATGCAATCGTTGTCAAGAGTCCGACCGAGGGCTCTGGGAGTGTCGTGCCCAGGTTGACCAGCACAAAAGATCCAGTTCCGTAGGTATTCTTAGCCATTCCCTTCTCAAAGCATGCTTGGCCAAAGAGTGCTGCTTGCTGATCGCCGGCGATGCCGCTTATGGGAACCGATAATCCAGCGCAAGATGCTGGTTCTGTAAGGCCAAAGACTCCGCTACTCGGCATCACTCTCGGCAAGGATGCGATTGGGACCCCAAATTTGGAGCAGAGTTCCTCACTCCACGCGAGCCTCCCAATGTCGTAGAGCATTGTGCGGCTCGCGTTAGATGGATCAGTTGCGTGTACCTGCCCACCCGTCAAGCACCAAACCAACCATGAATCAATTGTTCCAAGGGCGAGGTCTTTATTTTTCTCAACTCCACCGCGCGTGAGTAGCCACTCCATCTTCGTGCCTGAGAAATAGGGGTCAAGCACTAAGCCGGTTAGTTTTCGGATAGTTGGCTCATAGGCTTCAGAGCGCAGTTCGTCACATCGTTCTGCGGTGCGTCGATCTTGCCAGACGATCGCGCGATGCAGTGGTCGACCAGATTTCTTGCTCCAAGCGACTGTGGTCTCACGTTGGTTGGTGATCCCGATCCCCGCAATCGTGGAGCCGTTTTGAGTGATGTGCGCTACAACCTCGGCGAGCGTCGCCTGTGTTGCACTCCAAATCTCTTCTGCATCGTGCTCCACCCAACCTGGTTGCGGAAAGTACTGAGGGAACTCTCGGTAGGCACTGAATCGTGGCGTGCCGGTCTCATCTACTGCGAATGTCCTTACGCCAGTTGTGCCTGCATCAATACTCAATACAAATGCCACTAAATACTCCTGTTTATAGAGTGTTTCAGTCTCTCTGCGCCGCTCAGGGTCAGCTCAGGGTGAGCCCCGGGTAAGCCCCGAGGGATAGTAGGTGGAATGCCCGTATCATATGCACTTTAGATTTTTAATTGGTGGAGAATGGAGTGATCATGAGAATCGGAATTCTGACCGGAGGTGGCGACTGCCCGGGGCTCAATGCAGTCATTCGCGCGGTAGTTAGAAAAGGCGAGGGTCAATACGGTCACGAGGTAATTGGGTTTCTGCATGGTTGGCGAGGAGTAATGGAGAACGAATCCATCCCGCTAACAATCGCCGGCACTCGCGGGATTCTTGCGCGCGGCGGAACAGTCCTTCTCTCCTCTCGTACAAATCCATTCAAGACCGAGGGTGGGGAAGCAAGCGTGAGAGAAACTCTCAATGAGATGTCGATCGATGCCCTCATTGCAATCGGTGGTGAGGACACTCTCGGGGTAGCAGCGCGTCTAGCCGATGCTGGTATACGAGTGGTAGGCGTGCCAAAGACGATTGACAATGACCTCTCGGCTACGGATGTCACCTTTGGTTTCGATACCGCAGTGCAGACAGCAACGGAGGCGATCGACAGGCTTCGCACAACAGCGGAGAGTCATGACCGGGTGATGGTTGTAGAGGTAATGGGTAGGCACGCAGGTTGGATCGCTCTCCACTCTGGAATGGCCGGAGGCGCTGACGTGATTCTGATCCCGGAGCGCCCATTCGATATTGATGAAGTAGTTGCATACTTGACGAGCCGCCATTCTGCGGGGCGAAGAGCTTCGGTGATTGTTGTAGCGGAGGGGGCGATACCAAAAGCTGGGACTCTCGAGACGATTACCGGCGAGACTGATGACTTCGGGCATGCTCGCCTTGGCGGGATCGGCAACAGGCTCACTGAGGAGATTGAGCGGCGTACAGGATGGGAGACTCGTGCGACAATCCTTGGCCATGTGATTCGCGGCGGTACCCCAACCGCTAATGATCGCCTCCTCGCTACCCGCTTTGGATTAGCCGCTATTGATGCGGTTCAGGCGGGGGAATTTGGGTCGATGGTCGCTCTGCGCGGTACTCAGATTGTGCGGGTTCCGCTCGCAGATGCCGTAGCCACACTGAAGACTGTTCCAGAAGAACGCTATGCAGAGGCTGAAGTATTTTTTGGTTGAGCAACTTGGTGACTCAAAGCGGCTACCGTCGTACCTGTGTCTAGCGCCCTTGAAGACCTATTAATTCTCTTAGACCTCGAGCAGCTTGAGGTCAATCTCTTCCGTGGCGTCAGCCCCGATGAGCAGCAGCAGCGTGTATTCGGTGGACAGGTAGCCGGGCAAGCCTTGGTAGCTGCAGGGCGCACAGTCGAGGCCAGCCGCGCCCTCCACTCACTGCACTCATACTTTCTGCGCCCAGGCGACCCCGCTGTTCCGATTATCTACGAGGTCGACCGCATTAGGGATGGCAGGTCGTTTACGACTCGTCGAGTTGTTGCCATTCAACATGGGCGCCCAATCTTTAACCTCAGCGCATCGTTCCAAATCCGAGAAGAAGGACCGGAGCATCAAGATGAGATGCCTGACGTCCCTGGCCCGGAGACGCTCCTACCATTTCAGGAGCAGATCGCTCCCTATGCCGATCGCTTTGGCCCAGACTTTCGAGATTGGATTATGCGCGAGCGACCGATTGATTCGCGCCCAACTGCGCTTCCGGGATGGCTTGATTCTTCACCGCGCTCTCCTGAGCAGAATGTCTGGGTTAAAGCCAACGGAGTGCTCCCTGATGATCCGATGCTCCACACATGCGTCATCACATACGCGTCGGACTTGACGTTGTTAGACACTGCGATGCTGCCACATGGCGCTAGCTATCTAGAGGGCCGCTTCCAGATCGCAAGCCTCGACCATGCGATGTGGTTCCACCATGAGTTCCGTGCTGATGAATGGTTGCTCTACCATCAGAAAAGTTCTGTTGCATCTGGTGCAAGAGGACTCGCCTCAGGGAAGTTCTTCAACACAGATGGAGTGCTCGTAGCAACTGCTATTCAGCAGGGATTGATGCGCCCCATTAACTCTCTTGGTTGAGCAGATCACTGCAGAACTCAATCATGTGAGCGGAGAGGGCCGCATCGGCCTCCCACTGAACAAAGTGGCCGCATTTGGGAAGCCTGATCGGGCCGACTCTGTTCGGGAAGACGATCTCGGACATGAGATCAAAATCGGGGCTTATGACGTGGTCTGCGGTGCCGAATAGGACCAGCGTGTTAGTCGCGTTCTCTTGATTAGCAAAGAGCGCAGGTCCGGAACGCTTGGATGAATCGAAGACGCTCTCATAGGCGCCGAATGAAGCGCGTAGGTGCGCCTCATCGCGAAATGGCTCAACCATGAAGTTGATTGCTTCGTCATCGAAGGCTCCCGGGTAGGCCCAGAGTCGAGAATTGTAGAAAGCGTTTATGTATTGGGCGCGCAGTTCGGGGGTAGCCAACTCGGCAACAAGGGAATCGGCATCTGTACCTTGTCGAATGAAGTAATCGAGAGCCTCGGCCTCTGGTCTCGTGCGTAGTCCCTGCATCTCTGCTTTCAAAAACGGAAGGGGACTATTGAAGAGAATCATGCGATCAACCCACTCGGGGCGTGCAGTGCTGAGCTCTTGAATTACCGGTCCACCTAGGTCGCCTCCTGCAACGACAATGCGCTCGTGCCCTAGGTGATCATGTGTCAATGCGTAGAGGTCGCCTGCGTGGGCAGGGATGTCGTTGAATCCATCTGGGCCAAGCTCCGAGTCACCGAACCCTCGGAGATCGGGGGCTATTACCTCGAAGCCAGCACCGACAAGTTCATCAATCACTCGCCACCAGATGCGCTTAGTCTCGGGCCAGCCATGGACGAGTAGAAGTGGCACTCCGCCTACACCGCAGCGCACGAATACCTGCTTAAAGCCCCTTATGTCTGTCTCTTCAATGGGGAAGCGATCTGGGCGGAGGTCATCCATTACGTGGCTCGCGATTTTGAAGAGATGAGGCGACGCACAATTGCGATGTCCTCAGCGTTCTCCTTAGCATCACCCGGTGTCTCGAGAATAAGAGGAGCATGCTTGAGCTCGGACCAAGCGAGGATTTTCTGCAGCGGTTCTTCGCCAATCTCGCCTTGGCCGATGCGGGCATGCCGATCGCGTCGAGACCCAAGTGGGTCACGCGAGTCATTTACATGAATCACCTTCACGCGCTCAGGTCCGATCTCTTTTAAAGATGCGCGCATTTTCTTGCGCCCTGTCTCTGAGGAGATATCGACACCTGCAGCAAATAGGTGGCAGGTGTCTAAGCAGATTCCGAGTCGTGGGTGCCACTCTGCAGCTTCGAACACATCGGCCAACTCGCCGATGGTTCCGGCGATTAGTGAACCCGAACCCGCAGTGATCTCGATCAGGATATTCGAGTCTGGGATCGCCTCAAGTAGATCTACAACGGTCTCGCCTGCGCGCGCAACAGCCTCATCGCGCGACTCTCCCTTTGCGCTTCCGGTGTGAACAACAACTCCGACGGCGCCGAGCCTCACGCCGCGTTCAAGCGAGAAACCGAGATTGATGATGCTGCGCTCATGCACGGCCGGGTCGGGGGCTCCAATGTTGACCAGATAGGGAGAGTGGAGGAACAGCGGCCACCGTCTCTCGAGTACTCCCTGCGCTAGAAGTTCCTCCTCCGCAAGGTCAGGGGACGGGACAGCCCAGCCTCGCGGATTCGAAGGGAATGCCTGAATTGCGTCGCACCCGCGCTCCTCTCCTTGGGCAAGAGCACGTGAGAGTCCACCTGAGACGGGGACGTGACAGCCGACGGATCGCTTTGTTGATGCCATGGGCAGGTACCGTACCGGCATGATCGAGATTCTGGAGATACCAAAACGAGCATTAGCGATTTATGCCCACCCTGATGATCCAGAGGTCTCAGCTGGCGGCACACTTGCGCGTTGGGCGCAGGCGGGCGCCGAGGTTTGGGTGTTGGTCACTACCCTTGGCGATAAGGGCAGTGACGACCCAGCAACCAACCCAATTGCGATGGCGAAGCAGCGCCGTGATGAGACCGCGGAGGCGATGAAGGTATTAGGGCTTGCGGGGAGCCTGCATCTTGATTATCCGGATGGAGAGGTGGAGGACTCGATTGAACTGCGCGAGCGCATTGTTAGACATGTTCGCGAACTCCGCCCAGAGGTGATCCTCTGCCCAGACCCGACAGCGCTCTTCTTCGGTGATCGGTACATCAACCACCGAGATCATCGAATTACAGGCCTTGCTGCACTCGATTCAGTTGCTCCAGCCTCCGCTAATCCGCATTACTTCCCGGAGCACTTAGCGCAAGGCCTTGCTCCCCACTCCGTTTCGCAGGTGCTCTGTTCAGGGACGCTCGCGCCCAACGCATGGGTAGACGTGGCTACAACAATAGATAGAAAGATAAAGGCTGTGGGGTGCCACGCGAGTCAGGTAGGCGAAGAGACAGAGTGGCTTCCAGAGGTGATACGTGATCGTGCGGCTGCAGCTGGAGCGGAGGTAGGGGTCGAGTTCGCCGAGGCCTTTAGGCGATTGCAGATCTCTTAATACTTTTAGGGGCGCGACTCTTAGGGGCGAAATCTATTTACGCGGTCTGCGCCACTCAGCCATTGCTCGCAGAGTTAGCACCGCAACAATGCCAACCCCGATAGCGCCGAAGGACCCTCCGATTAAGGCGCCGATCGCCTGAGACGAACTGCAGTTGCTAGAGCGAAGAACATCGCACTGCACCCCGGCAACTCCATACCCAATTACGGCTCCAAGTATTCCGCTCAGCACGGTGAGCCCATAGGCGATGATGAAGGCGCCCTTCCCTGGGCCTGGCCCTGTATCAAATGTAGGGGGGTTGGCAGCGGGGGGCTTGGC
>JBAWWI010000017.1:0-29570 GCA_037146835.1 Actinomycetes bacterium
ATGAGTGGGGCGTGTGCGCGCTCGTAGCGATAGCCAACGCCACGCACTGTAAGAATCCGCTCTGGTGCCGCCGGGTCATCCTCGATCTTGGATCGGAGTCGCTTGATGTGCACATCGAGAGTCTTGGTGTCCCCGAAATAATTAGGTCCCCAAATTCGGTCTATCAGCACATCACGAGTGAGCACGCGCCCCGCATTTACAAGTAGGAGCTCAAGTAGATCAAACTCCTTAAGAGGCAACTGGACCTCCTCGCCGCGCACTGATACCTCGTGGCGGGCTGCATCGAGCCTCACATCGCCGACCTCTATTTGGTCAGCTCGCTCACCTTGCTCATCTAGATCCCCTGGGAGGCGGCGCAGCGCAGCTCTGACTCGCGCAATCAACTCTCTAAGCCTGAAGGGCTTAGTTACGTAGTCGTCTGCACCGACCTCGAGACCAACCACAGCATCAATCTCAGCGTTGCGCGCTGTAACCATGATGATGGGGACTCTCGAGGTTTTGCGAATCTCGCGGCAGACATCTACCCCAGAGATTCTTGGGAGCATTACATCAAGGAGTATCAGCGCCGGGCGAGAGGCAGCGAAACGCTCAAGCGCCTCTACCCCATCGGCCGCTGTATCCACAGCAAAACCCTCGCGCTGAAGCGCGACTGAGAGCGCATCTCTGTATGAGGGCTCATCGTCTACAACAAGAATTAGCTGGGGGTCAGCCATGGAGGTCTCCTAGTTTTAGTGAGTCTGCTTCGAACATTCGCATTGCGCCGGCAGACTCGATTGGGATTCGAAATCTAAATTTCGATCCGATTCCCTCTGTCGACTCAACAGCTACCTCGCCGCCATGTGCCTGTGCGACATGACGAACAATCGAGAGCCCTAAGCCGGTTCCACCGGTAGCGCGACTGCGCGCACGATCAACGCGATAGAAGCGCTCAAATATGCGCTCGAGATCTCGTGATGGAATGCCTATACCCTCGTCACATACAGCAATTTCTACGAGGTTGCTTGTTGTAGACGTAATAACCTCAACTCTGCTGCCGCGCTCTGAGTACTTCATAGCGTTATCGATGAGGTTTGTAATCGCCATAACTACCTGGCGACGATCACACCGAGCAGCCAAAGTAGCGGCGATTGGCGAACTAACTAACTCGATACCGAGCGCCTCCGCCCCTGGTCGGGAGCGTTCGACAGATTGATCGACAATGAGCGTTAGAGGCACAAGGTCTCGCTCGGGCATCTCCTGAGACTCAATGATGCTTAGATCAAGCAAGTCATCAATAATCTTTGCGAGTCGCTCTGCTTCACGCGCAATCCGCTCGGCAAGCTGGAGCGTTACCGCTTCATCGCCTCCAGCGGAGATCGTGTCCGCGAGCAGGCCTAGCGCACCCACCGGTGTCTTTAATTCATGACTCACGTTTGCGACAAAGTCCCTACGTACTTCATCAGTACGCCTTGAATCAGTCATGTCTCGAATTACAACCATCGCTCCAAGGATCTGACCGGCCTCTACAAGAGGGTGTGCTGTGATGGCAAGCACCTCTCGAGGCGGGCCATAGAGTTGGAGTTCACGGGTAGAGGACTCTCCACGACAAGCGTCTATAAGCATCTCTTCGAGCGCTGCCGCTGCGATCGCATCGGTATGGCGGGCCTCAAGGAATCGATCCGCAGTGACACTACGCATCACCTCAACCCCTGCGTCGTCAACCACAACGACTGCGTCAGGGAGGAGCCGCATAGCTGCCACTAGGCGCTGCAATCCTCCATCAACCTGAGAAGGAATTTCGGTAGGTTCAGCCCGACGAAGTGTCATCCGAACCGCCCAGTGATATATCCCTCGGTACGGGAGTCGCTCGGTTGTGTGAATATCTTCTCAGTTCGGTCAAACTCCACTAGCCGCCCTGATCTTGCACCGGCATCGTCGACTTCTGTTGTCAAGAACGCGGTCATGTCCGAGACGCGCGCTGCCTGCTGCATATTGTGGGTCACAATCACGATCGTGTAGTCGCGTTTGAGTTCAACCATCAGATCTTCGATACGTGCAGTAGCGATTGGATCAAGGGCAGAGCAGGGCTCGTCCATCAAGATCACATCCGGCTTTACAGCGAGCGCACGTGCAATACATAGGCGCTGCTGCTGGCCCCCCGAGAGCGCAAAGGCACTCTTCTTTAGTTTGTCCTTTACCTCATCCCAGAGAGCTGCTCGAGTGAGTGCTTCCTCCACAGTCGCGGCTAGATCGACCTTCATGCGATTAATACGCGGCCCATAAGCAACGTTGTCGAAGATTGATTTAGGGAATGGGTTCGGCTTTTGAAACACCATTCCAATTCGGCGACGAACCTCTGCGGCATCCACTTTCGAGTCGTATAGGTCTTCACCGTGGTAGCGAATTGTGCCATCTACTCGAGCGCTCGGCACGAAGTCGTTCATGCGGTTAAAGCAACGCAGAAGCGTGGATTTTCCACAGCCCGACGGCCCGATAATCGCTGTGATGTCTCGCTGCATGATCTCCATGCTCACGCCGGCTACCGCTAGATGATCCCCATAGCTGACGTTTACATCCGAAGCGACAAACACAGCCTCGCGCTGAGCAGCCTCGCCCTCTTTCATTGCGTTCTCCACCCTATGGACGCTAGTGGCATGCACCTCAAGGTCGTGGGTGTCAGGGGAATCAGAGATGGTGCTCATACTTGATGTTTCCTAGCAAATATGGCCGAGACAGCCCGGGCGATGAGTGTGAAGACGAAGACGATCAATAGAAGCGTTAATGCAGCTCCCCATGCGCGTTCCTGCGGCCCAGGGAAAACTTGCTGTGCATTTCTGAAAATCTGTACAGAGAGTGCGGTATTAGCTCCGTGGAAAATATCTGTATTCACAGCATTTACAGTGAGAATTGTAAATAGCAACGGTGCGGTCTCTCCTGCAGCCCGAGCCACGGCTAGGAGCACGCCACTTACGATTCCGGGAGCTGCAGCTGGCAGGACTACGCGGAATATGGTTCCGGCTCTTCTGCCCCCTAGAGCGTAGGCAGATTGTCTCTGGTCAATCGGGACGAGTCGCAGCATCTCCTCTGTGGATCGGATGATTACGGGGAGCATCAGGCATGCGAGCGCGAGAGCTCCAGCAAATCCGGATACTCCAAAGGCGAGTACCCAAGTTGTATAGATAAAGAGCCCCATAACAATGGATGGAACACCAGTCATTACCTCAGCAAGGAATCTGATGGCCTTCGTAATTCTGCGTTTCGCTCCATACTCGTTTAGATAAATACCTCCGAGTATCCCGAGTGGCACTGCCATCAACATCGCTGCTCCTGTAATTAGGAGTGTGCCGACAATTGCTGGTCCGACACCGCCCCCAGGGGCGCGAGTGACAATTGGTATGTCATCAGTTAAGAAAGAAACGCTCATGACCTTCATGCCGCGAGTCACTACGTAGCCGATTACTAGTGTGAGCGGCACCACAATCAATACAAACGCAAGCACGAATAGCCCATGCACTAGAAAGTTGATCGCCTGTCGTTGGCGGCCGGACCTTGAGCGGGTAATGGAGAAACGAGGCTCTTCGCCTAGGTCAGGTGCTCCATCCCTCAGATCAATAGTCGTCATACAGACTCAGCCCCGATGCGCCGCTCAGCGCGGGCAATCATCGCACGAGCAAATGCTGAGATTAAGAGTGTGATGACGAAGAGAAGTACTCCCATACCAATCAATGCAGCCTGGTAAGTGCCGGTGGACTCGCCGAATTGATTTGCTATTACAGCAGAGAGCGCGTCGCCGGAACTAAAGAGTCGCTGGGTTATCTGTGGTGAGGAGCCGATCACAAGTGCAACCGCGATGGTCTCCCCGATCGCCCGTCCAAATCCGAGAAGTACCCCAGCGACTATCCCGCTGCGGCTAAATGGCAAGACCGATCCTCGAATCATCTCCCAATTAGTGGCGCCGAGTGCATATGCAGCGTCCTTCTGCGCACGCGGAACGGTTGCAAAAGTCTCCCTGGTGATCGAGGTAATAATCGGCGTAATCATTATCGCCAAGATCAGCCCCGCAGTGAAGAATGACCTGCCGCTGATAGGGGCGCCACTAAACACCGTTCGCAGAACAGGTATCCCGGAGACCGCAGATGAAATATTTGTGTAGACCCCTGTGAGCGCTGGGGCCACAACCAGAATCCCCCAGAGCCCAAAAACAACTGATGGCACCGAGGATAAAAGGTCAATGAGCATCACGACCGCTGCGCGCACTCGTTTAGGGACCATCTCAGTGACAAAGAGCGCAACACCAATACTTACCGGGACCGCTATAAGCAGAGCAATCGCAGAGATCACCAGTGTTCCGTATGTAAATGCAAGTGTTCCGAAGGCTGCGCCTGCAACGTCCCAGGTGCTTGAGGTGACGAAGGAGAGCCCCTCTTGAGCAAATGCTGGCCAGGCATTACGCGTTGTTGTAACGAGAATGAGGCCAAGAACTAGGAGAACAACTCCAGCAGCCAGGGCCGCTGCGCTCCGGAATACCGAATCAGTTCGCCGACCCGGAGGGCTCTCACCCGCGAGAAGGGATACTGACCCTGGCCTCACCTCGTTATCAACAAGCGTCACTTAGAGCGCCTCAAGTTTTTTTAGCCGACCTTTACCATCTTGAGTTGTGCAATAGCTGCGCTCAAAATCTTGGCTGGCAAACGGGCAAAGCCTGAGTAACCTGCGAGGTCCTGTCCACTTGTCAGCACGTACTTAACGAATCCCTTTACAGCCTCGCCCTTTGCGGTGTCTGAGTATGTGGTTGAGACGAGTATGTACGTTGGAGCAGTAATCGCATACGAAGTTGCACCTAGTGCGTCGAGCGGGTCGTACGTGAGATCGGCGTTGAGCGTTGCCCCTGCAACTGCGGCCGATGCTCCCGAGAGACTTGCCGCAACAAACTTGCCATCCTTGTTCTTGATGGCAGCCATGTGGAGGCCGGCAAAATCTGCATCTGAGAAGTCGACGTACCCAATGGATCCCTGCGTTGACTCGATGATCTGCGCGACACCAGCGTTGCCGTTTCCAGCCTGCTGACCCGCTGGCCAATTGACCACTTTGTCAGTACCTAAGGTCCATGCAGTTGGTGCTGCTTTTGTGAGGTACTTCGTAAAGTTTGCAGTTGTACCCGACCCGTCTGCACGGTGCACTACAACAATGTCCGTTGCGGGGAGTGCGACACCCTTGTTTGTTGCGGCAATGAGTGGGTCGTTCCACTTGGAGGCTGTGCCTCCAAATATTGCGGCGACTGCCTCAGCAGAGAGACGCAGAGTCTTCACGCCGCTCAGGTTGAATGAAACTGTGATCGGCGCGGCGACTGTTGGGAAGTAAAGAAAAGGCGTCTTAAACTTCGCAGCGTCCTCAGGCTTCACAGTGCTGTCGGAGCCCGCCCAGTCGACGAGTCCTGCAGCGAGGTCCGTCTGCCCTTTACCAGAGCCTCCACCTGCGTATGTCACAGTCACATCAGGCTGTACCGTCTGGAACTTCGCGATGGTTGTCTCGTAGAACGCCTGAGGGAAAGTAGCGCCAGATCCGTTCAGAGTTGCAGCGCTTAACTTTGTGCCGGCGGTAGTGCTAGTGGGTGAGCCCTTATCGCTGCTACTTCCGCCACATGCGCTGATAGCAAGAACCAAAGCTGCTGCGCTCGCAGTGAGTGCAACGCGACTAGTTCCTCTGCGAGCAATTCTGGATTCATTCATTTAGACGTATGCCTCTCGTAATGGTTAAAGGGCACCGAAGGCGATCTCCGGCTAATGCTGCAGGTACCGTAGATAATGCGGCTTTCCCATCCGTTACTCTTAGGTAAACTAAACATGAACAAAGGGCAAATGCGCGGGGTTGCAGCCCTAAACTCCTCACCAATTTCCCTGTCTCCTGCACTCTGGCATGGGGAAAACGGTAAAAACCCCTAAATGGGCCCATTAGTGATCGGAGTTCTGCGAGCTCATAATGAACGTAGGGTGAACCCTTAGCGCTGAGAGGCTGAGCGACTCTAGGTTTAAGGCCATACTCAATGGAACGCCTCCACCAAGACGCCTCCACCAAGACGCCTCCACCAAGACGCCTCCACCAAGACCCTAGGAGATCCAACGTGACCGACAAATTGGCCCCAACTAACAGCGAGTCCGGGGCACGGCGCACCCTCCAGGACGAGCTTGCCGATGTGCGAACCGACATCATTCGTATGGCCGCTCTCACTACTGAGGCGATCACAGCGGGGACTCAGGCCTTCTTAGGAGGGGACCCCTCCGCAGCGGAGATCGTCATAGATGGCGACGACGCAATCGACGACCTGTACCACCGAATTGACGACCAACTACTGCTCGTACTCGCTAGACAATCCCCGGTCGCAGCCGACCTACGTGCAGTAATTACAACGATGAGGATTAGCCACGAACTAGAGCGCACCGCCGATCTGGTGGTGAATGTTGCCAAAGCCACAAGGCGGCTCTACCCACATACGCTCGATCCTCGAGTCCGCGGAATTATCGACCAGATGGGCCAGCAGGCCGTGAGTCAGACCCGTGTCGCTATTGATGCCTTCGCAGATCGCGACCCAACATGGGCCGGCGCACTTACGGACATGGATGACGCGATGGATGACTTAACTAAGAGCCTTTTCAGGCACATCCTTGCCGATACGACAGGTGACGAGGCCTCGGTACTTCGGGCTGTTCAGGTTGCGCTAGTAGGTCGTCACTACGAGCGTATGGCCGACCACGCAGTAACTATCGCCGAGCGCGTTGAGTTCATGGTGACAGGAAACCACCCTGACAAGAACGAGCAGAAGTAGCGACTCGCACCGACGTAACCACTTTCGAGTACTAAATAACTGGCAATGGTTCGAGTCTGCGCGAACGAGTCTTCGCGAACCAGTCTTCGCGAACCAGTCTTCGCGAACCATTGCCACTCGTTAGAGAGTTAGTTCTCCTCGTACCCAAGATCCCACTGAAGGATCAAGCGCTCGCGCTCTGCATCGCGAACAACACGCTCACGGTTGCGTCTGCACTGGGGGTCGTGTGGGGGAAGAAGCTGCAGACGGGCGAGGGCGCGCTGGCGAAACTCACTAATGGTGCGGCTATCGCCGAAGACCTCAACAACTTCCCAGTGCGGGGCAACTGGGCCCAAGTAGACGACGCGAACGTGCCCTACTGGTTGTGATTGCTCAACTTGATCCTGATCCATAGCCATGTTCACTAGCTCCCGCTTTAGTTATCTATGAGGCTGGTAACAGCCCTCTTCTCCCGCCACCCTATTCGCTAGCGAGGTTGCTCCCCTATGTCGGGCTCTTTCAAAAGATGAGAGGGGCACAAATCTAGAGAGATTTAGGGGGATCAAAGGCTGGTCCGACCAAAGCAAGAAGGCCTCGGGGCACAGCATCACCCTTCTAAGGCATTACCCCTCTATCCAATCTCGCTGAGCGGAACCGCCCCGAGTCTCACCTCGATGACCTTGCGAGTTCCATCTCTCTCCACAGTGATCTTGAGCGTTGTCCCTGGGCTCTGTCCACGAATAGCTGACCCAACATCATCTGCCCTTCGAATCTCCTTAGAGCCAACCGCGACGATTACATCGTTGACCTTCAGGCCTGCATCCGCGGCTCCGGTACCAGGGGTCACCTTTACGATGACGGCACCCGTCTGAGATACGAGCTTGAGGTCCTTAGCTATTGAGGGCGTAACTGTCTTGCTTTGAATTCCTAGGTAAGCAAGCTCAATCTCTTTGCCAGCTCGGAGTTGATCAATTATCGGGCGTGCGGAGTCAATAGCAATTGCAAAACCAACATTCTGCGAATCGCCGGGATCGGCAATCGCTGTATTGATTCCAATTACCTCGCCGCGGGAGTTAAGCAGCGGACCGCCCGAGTTACCAGGGTTTATCGCAGCATCAGTCTGCAGCATGTTCAAGAGACTGGTATTCGCATCTGTTGAGACAGTGCGGCCCTTAGCCGAGATGATTCCGCGGGTAACACTCAGACCTCCATCAAGAGCGAGTGCATTACCGATTGCAACGACATCATCCCCGACAACTAGTTCGTCGCTGCTTCCGAGTCGAGCGGTTGGGAGGCCAGAGACATTCGAGGCCTGTATTACTGCGAGGTCTAACTGAGGGCTGTTTCCAAGAATCGTTGCTTTGCGAACTGTCCCATCATTAAAGACAACCTCGATACGACCATTCGCACCCTCGATCACGTGGTTGTTGGTGACGATGATGCCGTCAGATGAAATTACGAAGCCGGTCCCCTCCCCACCCGATGATGGCCCTCTCCCACTGAAGAGTCCGTCGTCGACTGCCCCTCCAGTACGTATCGCAACCACTGCAGGCTCCACGCGCCCTACGAGGCTCTGGATATCTTGGGCAATAGCTAGGCGAGATGTATTGCGTACCTCAGTGACTACCGGATTCGGCTGAGTTATGGCCTGCGTATCCCTGCGCGAGACAAGCGCTGCGACGCCACCGCCCACTGCGCCACCAATAAGGGCGCCGATCGCAATTCCTGCAACAAACTGGCGACCACGCCCAGTCGTCGCTTTCGCGTTGTTAGCTACTGGTGGCACCGAGCCTGTTACTGGCTCTTGAGGCGAGGAGGCGATAGGCGGAGCCCATCCTCCACTCTCAAAGACTGGATCTGGCTCCGAGTCGTCAACTCCCTGCGAGTAGTCATCCTCAACCCACCAACCCTCGCCGGTCTCTAAAGCATCGGGCGTCTCCAAGTGCTCCGAATCATTCGGGCTGCTGGAGTTTGTCTCGTCGAAGTCAGAACTCATTTGAATCCTCCATGTCGTTAGTGATTGCTCGCCTTACAGAACATTGATTTTCTGCTCTTAATAGTGCTGCTCTTAAGTCATCTGCCATTGAGCGCGTAGAGCCACGCGCTAGATCGCCTCATTCGCATTTCTTTATCAAAACCTGCCCTTGTCAAAACCGGCCCTTGTCAAAAACCGGCCTTATCAATACCTGGGTCGAAGAATTTACCATCGAGAGACTCAACGCCGAATGACTCAGAAACGTTCCAGAAAAGTTGGCATTGCTGCGTAGGGACGAAACGCTTCTCGCCCATTTCTTTGGCAATACTCTCATTCGGCTCCAACCCCGCTGCGCGTAATCACATCTGACTGCGGCTGATCCCTCAGAACAAGCGTGACGATCGCCCCACCATCCTCCGCGTTCTGCGCACTCACTGCTCCCCCACACTCGGCAGCTACTTGCGCAACTATCGCGAGCCCTAGCCCTGAGCCAGGGAGAGAGCGAGCCGAATCAGATCTATAGAAACGCCTAAATACACTGGGGATATCGCTAGCGGTAAACCCGGCTCCATGATCTCTGACCGTTATGACTCCACCCGACTCCCGAATCTCAATCGCTGATCCAGCAGGCGAGAACTTGGCAGCATTCTCAAGCAGGTTCCCCACTGCCCGAAGGACCCGGCCTTCGCGGGCCTCCAAGAGAAAAGGCTCAGCAACAAGCGAGTACTTGTGATCGCTACGTCGTGACGCACGATCAACTGCTCTCTCAAGTACTTCAGCTAAGTCACATGTGTGCGCGACTTCCGAGTCTTGCTGCTCTGTAACGAGATTGAGTAACTCCTCAGTCAACGCTGTTAATTCACGCGCCTCTGAGTCCAAATCCTCGACCACACGTGAGCGCGTCTCGGGATCTAGATTTGGGTGTCGTGACAGCGTGTCAATATTCGCGCGCAGCGATGTGAGCGGAGTGCGGAGCTCATGCCCAGCATCTTGCCCTAGTTGCTGCTGCTCTCGACGAGATTGGCTAAGTGCTGAGATCATCACTCCAAATGCCATCGCTAAGCGGCCAACTTCGTCGTCCCCTCGCGCTTCAATTGCTGTTGTTAAATCTCCGGTCTCAGCTATTTGCTCCGCCGCTGCGGTCAATTCGGCAAGGGGTCGCGTAATAAGAACTGCCGTAAACCAACCGAACACGCCACCTGCAACAATGACGAAAAACCCTATAAGTACAGACCTAAGGCGCAGAGCATCTAAGGCATGATCAACCTCGGCGAGGCTCCGAGCGAGCTGCACCGCTCCCCCACCCGGGACCGCAACGGTGAGGACTCGGTAAGTCCCCTCCTCTGTCGTAACGTTTGAGAACTTGGGGACTCCTCCGGATCGGGCCACCAAGCGATCTATCCGGCTGAGAGGGAGCGCACCGCTAGTAGCGCTCACCACTCGTTGCCCGGCAGAGTCGATGCACTGCACTCGCGACCCTGGAAGCTCCGGTATCGGGCCTGCGTGGGTCTCGGCACCTGTATCTCGGATTCCACAGAGCGCAGTGATGAAAGCTCCATCTGGATTCTCAAGTCGCTCGCTGTACCCCACAAGAGTGCGGTCGACCTCAACCCTTAGAGCTCGAGCGGTTGTGATGTATCCAGTAATCGCCACTACTAATACTGCGGTCGCAGCAAAGGCAGCGAATGAAATTGCTAGTCGCGCGCGCAGGCTCATTGCTTTCTCAGTTTCATTTTACTGCTGCTCTCGCAACGTGTAGCCAATGCCCCGTACGGTCTGGACAAGGCGCGCCTCGCCCTCGGCCTCAGTTTTCCTGCGAAGGTACCCAACATAAACCGCAAGGCTCTTCGAGTCCGGACCAAAGTCGTAGCCCCAAATGTCCTCATAGATAGTTGTGTGTGAAAGGACAATCCCTGCGTTACGAACCAATAAGGCAAGCAGATCGAACTCGGTTTTTGTTAGTTCCAGCTCGCGCTCCCCGCGCCATGCACGCCGAGACGATTCTTCTATGAGTATGTCTGCCGCTGTGAGGTTCTCCGCCTCGGATCCCGATTCAGTAGTGGTGCGCCGAAGGAGTGCGCGCATCCGCGCAAGAAGTTCATCTAGAGCAAATGGCTTAGGAAGATAATCGTCGGCGCCCGCATCTAGCCCTGAGACTCGATCAGATACCTCGGTTCGAGCAGTAAGGATAAGTATCGGTGTTCGGTTTCCTTGATTACGAAGAGCGCGACAGACGCCAAGTCCGTCGAGGCTCGGCATCATCACATCGAGGATTAAGAGGTCAGGAGCACTGCGGGCAACGGCTTCAAGAGCAGCAACCCCATCGTTGACTAGCTCAACCTCATAACCCTCGAGACCTATTGCCCTCTCTAAAGCATCCCTGATGGCTCGATCGTCATCAGCAATAAGTATCCGAGGTGCCATGGGCTTATTCTCGCCTGCTTCGTTTAGAGAAGGGTAAGAACGGAGCAGAGAATCAAGAATTCATACCCTTTTCTCACCTTGACATTTAGAGACTCTTACCTTCGTGGGGCAGAGTGTCCTCATAGAACACAGAGGCTGACAGATAACTCAGCCAACTACCAACTACTAGCGGCCGATAAACAGCCAATCAAAACGGAAGAATCCCATGAACATTCCAGAGCGAGAACGCCCAGAAAGCCAACCTAACACTCCATCCGAGTTGGGGAACCTTGCCCAGCCGCAGGCGGGAGTTCCCTACTCTCGGCTACTCAAGCCTTCATACGTGAATCGGTGGAGGCGCTCATGGAGGCCGCGCGTCTGGGCTGCAGGAGCCGGCGCTCTAGGCATAATCGCAGGGGCTGGCGTAATCGCCCTTAGCCATCCGGCACAATCCGCTGCCTCGTCCACCGCCGTGCCCGTGTACCCAGTTGCGACTACCACTCCGCAGAGGCTCGTGACACACGAACGAGGGGATGACGACAACCGCTGGCAGGACGATCTCTTCAACGATGGCTCATCTAACCCAACCACTACAACCCAGCCATGGGTTAACACGGCGCCAGTTCCAGCTCCACGCACCAACACTTACGTTCCTACGTATCGAGCACCACAAGTAACTACTCGATCTTCATAAGGATGATGTTTCCTGTCGCTGACTCCGAACTTCGGTGCGCATAGCGCTTCGCCTTATTTTGCTACTAGCTGTCGCTCCGAAACTAACTACTACTTAAGCCCAGATAACTCATGACTCACATATGGTGGTACATCGCTCGAAGCAGTGGCCTAACAGCTTGGACCCTTCTTGTCGCAAGCCTCGTCTTAGGCGCCCTCGCCTCTGGGAGACTCACTGAGAAACGAGGAAGCCTGCGGTGGCTACTTGACCTGCACCCTTGGGTCTCTGGCCTCGCTCTCGCGACTGTTGCACTCCATATTGGAGCGATTATCGCCGATACATATGTGAAAATATCGATAAAACAAGCCGTGGTTCCCTGGATGTCGCCATGGCGCGCCACGGCGGTCGCTTGGGGAGCAATTGCGTTTTGGCTCATGTTGGTGGTGCAGGTCAGCTCATTGGCTCGTTCCCTCATGCCAAAGCGTTACTGGCACGGTATTCACATGACCAGCTACTTGTTAGCGGTCCTCGCGACACTCCACTCGATTCAAACCGGCACCGACGTATCGAATAAATACGTCGTACTCCTCATTTCAGGAGGGGTGACAATTGCTGTCGCTGTCAGCCTTCAACGAGCATTCGGTGTCGGGAAAATGCGCAGGGAAGCCCAGAAGCAAGAGCGCCTAAGAATTGCTGCTCAGCGGGAACCCAACTCGGCCGCAGGGCGTTGAACGGATAACTATGAATCACACTGCAACTACCCAAACACAGACCACCCAAACACAGACCACCCAGACACAGAACAGACTCCATCCCCCCACCAACCAGTCACCACCGGAGACAACACAGCCTTGGATGGCCGACGGCCTCTGCCGAGACCATGCTCCAGGCACGTTCTTCCCATCCGATGGTGTTGGTGTTGACAAGGCCAGACGCATCTGTGGTGAGTGCCCGGTTAAAGAACAGTGCCGCGAGTATGCACTGACCTACCGCATAGAGCATGGCGTGTGGGGTGGCACCTCCGAGCGGGAGCGACGCAGAATCCTGCGCGATCGTCGGCTAGCAGCTACCTAGGCCAGAGCTAAATCACCGCTCTGCATTCGTAGCGGGAGTTGGCAGTGCCGCTAAGTCTTCTCTGCTTGAGGTTTACCTGCGCTAGCCCCAACTAAAGGGCCCGATCAAGAATCTGCTTATCCTCGCGAACCCTTCAGTGCTTGTGTCCTGTGGGAGAGCTGAGACGATGCGAGCCGTCTCAAGTGCAGTTGCTTCACTGACTACCGTAAATGTCATACCGTCTGCATCCCAGACGTTGACAATTCCAACCGGAGAGTCGTAACTGCGCATCTCTCCATTAGGAGCGCGGTGCCATGTGCCTCCGGCTGGCAAGGACCCTGGCTCGATCGAGCCCACCCACTCAAATACGGAGACGCTGTTCAATCCATCCGAGTAAAAAAGTTCACGCCCATTCCCCTGGGCTAGATATTTTCCAACGAGAATGAAGCCGCCGGGGAGCTTCTTATAGAGCATAAATGGGGCTTCGATGGTTCGAGCGGCGCGCGGGGAGCCACTGTCTTCCAGCGATTTACTGGATTTACCAGGCTTCGTGGTCTCCGGAGTTTGATCGGCTTTTTTAACTGCCCCGATCTTCTCAAAGGCAGTGATACGCAGTGTCGATCCTCCTTCGTCCCTCTGCTCTCTACGAAGCATTAGACCATTCTCGGCATCAAGGTCTATGAGATCTCGCAGACGCCCTCTGCGATCGGCAATAACTACCTGAGTAGTTGCGCGGCCCGCTACAGACGAAGCTCCTCCGAGTGTCACAACATATTTTTTAGATAACGCCGGTCCTCGAAGCGTTGCAGGGGTAGTCCAGATCGAGTGCCAATTACCGCCGCGCTCAACTGCTCGCAGCGAGCCAGAGGAGAGCAACCTTCGCTCACCCAACACGGAGACTCGTTCTCCATCTGCGCTTACAGTAATTCTGCGCGTTCTTAATCCGCTCTGTGAGAGCCAGGTAGTTGTCAAGGTTGCGTCGTAAGAATGCGCCAACGCCGCTTCTTGAGCAGCCCCTAATGGGTTCTCCAGATCAACGGCAATGCTCGCACCTGCTACAGACGACGCAGCACTCAACGCCATGAAGGACCCAACGCCAATAGCAAGTACCCCGAATGGCAATCGAGACAACAACCCTCGCCCGCTCATGCTTCTGCGCCTGTTTTGTTACCTGTTATCAGCACATGCGCCAGCGATCGAGTCATCTCAAGAACCCTGCGCTGACTGATGCTTCTGACATCTTCCCAATTGCGGGTTCGTCGAGACTTGATCGCGCTGCATGGGTCTGCACCGAAGCGGCAACTGGCGGAGATACTGACCCAGTGGTTGGCATACCGACCACTACAAGGAGGCATGCTGCTGCAGCTGCTCCAGCAAACCACTTTACGATTCGTCGCTGCGCTCTAGGCCTCTCACTAATCGCGACGACTCCAGCCGAGGATTCGCTCATCCCTGCATCGTCGTCGATTCCACCAGGGCGTTCTTCTGCTGCGCCTACGACAGCGACAATCAGGTTGAGCATCCCAGCGGGCATCTCTTCCTGGCCATTAGCGCGCAGCAGACCACGAAGCTCTGTTATCTCGAGGAGTTCCTTACTCAACTCGGCCGATGCATCGCGCTCTGCTTCAAATGACCTTGATTCCTCGAGGCTCATCTCACCATCGACATATGCAGACGCGAGGTCGAAGAGTTCTTCTGGGTTCATTGGTCCACCGGTACTCACTCCATCACCCCTGACTCAACAAGCGCGGTACGGAGCAGGCGCCTACCGCGATGGATCCTCGAACGTACAGTGCCGACCGGTACGCCGAGAGTCATGGATATCTCTTCATACGATTGATCTGCTACATCGCAGAGCACAACCGCAACTCTAAAATCTTCGGGGAGTGAATTAATTGCTTGCTGAATCTCTGCAGATAACCCAGATGCCCTTGAGACATCATCCGCAGACGCGCTTGGTGGAAGCACCAGGTCGGGGTTCTCTGGGAGCGCGCTGGTAGGTCGTCTCCTACGTTTCCGCACGTCATCAAGAAAAACATTTGTCACGATGCGAGCCAACCATCCCTCGAGCGTTCCTGGCGTATATGTCTCGAGTCCGCGACGCACCCGCAGAAGCGACTCCTGCACGATGTCTCTCGCATCCTCTTGGTTGCCGGTCAGTCGATACGCAACTGAGTAGAGGAACTGTCCGTGGTTACGGGCAACCTCTTCCCATGTGGGCACTCCATCTGGCGTCACAACAACGTCGCAGAGGCGTCGGGGGTTCCCAAGGCACTATTCAGGGGGCTAAAGATGCCAAGAAGCCTTATTTAGTTGGCGTCCTTGGTCGGATTTTTCTCAGCGTCTTTGGCGCTTTCAGAATCAGGTTTTCCACCTTCATCAAGGCCCTTCTTGAACTCCTTCTGGGCCTGACCAAGGTTTCGTGCCAACTTGGGCACTTGGCTTCCACCAAAGACGACAAGAATTACTGCGAGAACAATTAGAAGTTCTGGTGCACCGAGACCAAACATTGGGCTTCTCCCTCTCAAGGTAGAGCCTCAGGGTACCGCGCTTTTACGCCCCCATGGACACATCAGTGGGCCTGATTACTCGGAACCCTCTGCGTTTAGCCGCCTAAATTCCTCTTAGGCTCTCAACAATTGGGTCGAGATCATCTTTGGCAGCAACCGCAAATGGCACGGACCCGGTGCAGACGATGAGCGTCTCGACTCCAAGCTCGGCCCATCCGGATGCCTGCTCACGGACCTGCTCAACGGTCCCTACTAATCGACCGACTCGCCAATCATCTAGCGACACTCCGTCGAGGACACCCACTGGGGACTCAGTTCTTAGCCGCTCAAACCTGCGAGCAAGATCGGCTTCATTCTCCCCCACTAATGCATAAAGCCCAAGAGAGCGCCAGACGGTCGATGGATCTCGCCCCACCTTTTCGCATGCGTGCTCGAGTACCCCTAGGCGCTCTTGATATGCATCGAAGCTCCACTGCCAGCAGGTATTCCAGCCATCAGCGTGGCGAGCTACTAGGTCAAGGAGTCGATCGCCCTTACCCCCTACGAATATCGGTGGGTTTGGGGTCTGCAGCGCCGCGGGGGTGAGGCTTGCTCCAGCAGATGAGTGGAACTTGCCTGCAAACGTAAACGGCTCTGCATCGGCTGCAAGCAACCCCTTCAATACTTGGACGCACTCGCCTAAGCGCTCTAAGCGCTCACCTGGCTTGGGCATCGACATACCGATCCCAGTGAAGTCCGGCTCATACCAACCTGCGCCCACTCCAATATCTATACGACCAGCGCTCAAGCGATCCATTGTTGCGATTGACTTCGCAAGCAGGGCGGCAGGGCGCAGCGCCTCAAGGAGCACGAGAGTTCCTAGACGCACATCTGGCACATCACGAGCAAGCGCACTGAGTGTCACTAACGGCTCGAACATTCCGCCGGGCTCGGTCGGTCCCCCATATTTAGAGACATCCCATACGAGGTGATCTGCGAGCCAAAGCGAGTCGATACCTAGCTCCGTCGCGTACCTAGCGAACTCAAGGAGGGTCGCATACGAGAGTGGCGACTCGCTCCGGAGAGAAAAATCATGTTGGGGAAGGGCAAATCCGATGCGCATTGCTTGGGAGCATACCGGGCAAAGACCCAAGGAATTCTGCTCACCCCAGTTGCTTCCGGCACACTCGCTCTAACGGACTCACCGCCAAGGATGTCGGGGGCTCTAGCCTCTGGGAATGCTTGAGTGTGTAATCAATATCTCAGAGGGTCAAGACACTGCGGTGCTCGCATCTCTCTCCGACGCGTGTGGCGGCGCTCTGCTTGATCGTCACACAGATGTCGATCATCATCGAAGCGTCTTCACCCTTGCCGGAAATAACCCGAGCGCATGCATCGATGCTGCACGAGACCTAACAGACGCGGCCTCGAGTCAGATCGATATTCGAACTCACTTCGGCGTCCATCCACGCCTCGGAGTAATAGATGTTGTGCCCTTTGTTGCACTTCACGCGACACCACCAAACGAAGCGTCGCAAGCGGCACTCGATTATGCAAGGTGGGTAGTAGAGACCCACAACGTCCCAGTCTTCCTTTACGGCGATGCGGACTCCGAGAATAGAAGCCTCCCGGATGCGAGAAGAACTGCATTCAAGACACGCTCTCCAGACCTTGGTCCCAGCGAACCGCACCTAACCCTCGGGGCTATTGCAGTTGGAGCGCGCCCGCCCATGGTTGCAATCAACGTTGATATAGATAAGGACGATCTTGCGCTGGCACGCGAGATAGCGGGGAAGGTAAGAGAACGCGACGGTGGCCTACCTGGAGTGCGCTCCCTCGGGTTCGAACTGCCTCACCTAGGGCAGGTGCAGGTGAGTATGAACATTGTTGGGCTTGAGCAGACGAGCATTGAAGAAGCGTGTGTCGAGGTGGAGAGGTTGATCATTGAGAGCGGCGCAGCGGTTGCTCGCATAGAGCTCGTTGGTCTCGTCCCCGACGCTGCACTAGCTGCGTGTAGCAAGGAATTTTTGGAGCGCTCTGGATTAAGCGAGAACATAAGTCTTGAGCGACGCGTGGCCGGGCGCGAAGAAAACCGAAATTAAAACGGAGAGACTTCGTCTGACTGGATCTAGTTGACCCTAATGATTGGCTCAGCCGGTTGAGGCAGCAGCACGACGCGCAAGTGCACGCTGGCGGCGTAGGCGGCGGCGCTCTCTCTCGGAGAGTCCACCCCAGATCCCGAACTTCTCACCGTTGTCGAGGGCGTACTCAAGGCAGTCAGCCTTTACCTCACAGCCGGCGCATACTGACTTTGCCTCGCGAGTACTCGCGCCTCGCTCTGGGAAGAAGAGGTCAGGGTCGACTCCAAGGCAGTTAGCTCGCTCCTGCCAGCGCCGGTCAAGACCCTCGCTATTCATAAAATGACTGATCATGGAGACCTCAGGCATTGGTCTTCCCCCTCGATGTCGACTCTGATGTAATTACAACAGTGTTACTTTGCCTGATAAGTGACCTCCGCCGCAAGTGGTGCTTGGGATTTAGGGGTAAGTTTCTTCACCAATACCGCTTTAAGTGCTCTAAGCGTGAGGTAATTGCCACTCAAAGTGAGACATTGGCTCCTTCCCGAGTTCACAGGAGCAGAAAGCCCATACCACCGGGGCCAATCGCCCCCAATCGAGGTCAAGGAGCCGGAGCGTATGCCCAGACTTGAAGCGATCCTCGGCGACATCACTGCCTCCAAACTTGATGCAGTCGTCAACGCTGCCAATACCAATCTCGCTGCAGGGGGCGGGGTCTGTGGAGCAATATTCTCAGCAGCTGGAGCCGGCCTGCCCGAGGCTTGTAGGGAGCTGGCGCCATGCCCCACCGGAGAGGCTCGCATCACCTCTGGTTTCGCGCTTAACGCTAAATGGATCGTGCACGCCGTCGGGCCGATCTGGCGTGGAGGTGACGAAGACGAGGCAGCTCTGCTCGCATCCGCATATCGAGAATCACTCGAGCTCGCAGCGATAGTTGGAGCAAGCAGTATCGCTTTCCCGGCAATCAGCACAGGCATCTACGGATATCCGATACTGCCTGCAACCAAGATCGCGATTGCGACCTGTATGGCTGCACCTGATGCCATCACTGAGATCCGTTTTATCTGCTTCGACGAATCAACTCTAAGTATCTACGAACAAGTACTTAAATCTGTTTGACGGGATAGTCGCTAAACAGCTATGTGCGCTTCGCCCTGCGCGAGAACACTATGTATCTGAGCTATCAAATCATCAGGGGAGTAGGGCTTTGTTACGTATGCCGCTGCGCCAAGATTAACGGCTCGCTCACGATCGGAGTCTGCGGTCTTTGCCGAGCAGACAATCACCTGAGGCCGGACGGGTCGACCCTGCAACTCGGCGAGGACGAACCACCCATCAAGTACCGGCATCATTATGTCAAGCAAAACAACATCGAGGGGCTGCTCGTCAATGCGCCTAAGCGCAGTCTCGCCATCTGCAGCCAGCGAAGGCTCAAAACCAGCTGCCTCAAGAATGACGCGGAGGCTCAGTAATACATCAGGCTCATCGTCAACAATTAGGACACGGTACTTAGTTGACATGAGCCTCCTCCCTTCGTTCATCGGCGGGAGTATGCAGCACAACTCTGAAGGCAGCGCCCCCACCTGGCGCATCCTCAACATAGACCGAACCCCCTGAGGATTCAACCACGCCTCGAACGATGGAGAGGCCCAAGCCGAGACCAGGCTGCACTCCATTGGGGTCTGTTCGATAGAAGCGTTCAAAGATTCTCGAGCGCTCTGCCGCTGGGACGCCGGGGCCGCTGTCGAGAACTGAGAGCATGACGTGCTCGGCATCGCATTCAAGCGTCACAGTGATAGGTACGGATCCATACTTATGTGCGTTCTCAATTAAGTTGCCGACAACTCGTCGCAGCCCTTCAGAGTCAGCCCTCACTTCGCAGACCGCAGGTGCATCTACCGTTACGGGTCTGCCAGCTAATTGAGCGTCAAGGGCAGCGAGCCTAACCAGTGCAGCGAGATCAACTTTTCGCAGCATTACAGGAGAATCATTGTTCTCGCGCTCCATTCGGGCAGAGGCAAGTATCTCCTCAACCATTCCCTGAAGGCGCACCGATTGGCGTTCAATCACGTCCAAGAGCTCGTTGCGCTGGGCCGAGTCATCCACGAGTCGTGTCGCAGCAACGGCACCTCTAATGGAGGTAATGGGAGTTCGCAATTCATGGCTAACGGAGGCCACAAACTGCGACTTCATTCTGTCGCTCTCGACCAACTCGGCTACGTGGGCCTTCTCCGCGGCATATAAACCCGCCTTGGCGATGGCTGCAGCGACTGGCTCCGCAAAGAGACTCAGCGTCTGAAGGTCGTAGTCGTCAAACTGAACTGATCCAGGTGCACGAACATTTAGAACTCCGAGCAGTTGCCCTCGATTGACTAGAGGAACGGACATGGCGCTCCCGTCCTCTCCCCCACGTTTGCTTCCATCGCGAAGCCCTAGATCAACTGCGTCTCCGTTGACAAGCAGAGGAGCGCGTGTCTCCGCAACGCGTCCGGCTACCGACTCTCCAACACGAACGCGAGCATCACGGAATAGGTGACCTCCTCTCACAGCCACTACTCGCAAGTAGGCATCGTCCTCGAGGAGCATCACTGATCCGCTTCGAGCACCGAGCAACTGACTTGCACTGGCGAGAATCGCATCTAGAACTTCATCAAGTTCAAGAGCGGAGTTGAGCGCTTTGCCTGCTGCAGACAGAGCGCGGTTCATATCAAGGCTCTGCGAATAGGCCGCGTTAAGCACGCGCTCGTCAGTAAGCAGGCGAAGGAGCCTATGAAGGTGGAGCTCCTTCTCAACCGCGTAGGCAACAAACCCGACGCCGAGTAGAGCTACTGCAGATCTAAGAATCCATTGTGCGGCGCCTAGCGAAGAGTCCGGCCCAGCCCAAGAAGCGAGAGCGGAGGCTGCGGCAAGGGCGATTACTACGAGCACTGTGAGGACCCACAGCTGCATTCGTCTCTGCTCAATTACTTCAATTGAGGGTGACTTCCGACGAGAGATACCTGCGACGCGTGCTTCACGTTTAATGCGTTGATTGATCTCGCCGGGTAGTTGATCCATTGCTCCGCCTGCTCTCCTTGGACACCGGGTCTATCGGCCCGAAAGGGGAGAACCTTGAGGACCTCAGATCAAACATTCTCACGAATCGCTCGGGGAGACA
Source organism: Actinomycetes bacterium (assembly GCA_037146835.1). Taxonomy (GTDB): domain Bacteria; phylum Actinomycetota; class Acidimicrobiia; order IMCC26256; family IMCC26256; genus IMCC26256. The sequence continues at coordinate 20,610 of JBAWWI010000017.1, forward strand.
TAGGTCTAAGTACCTATATATCTAGCCTTATATCTAGCCTATGAATCTAAGCGATTCGCCAGAGAGCCCCCATACAATTGGCCCCCACTCAGTTCGCCCCGATATCGCTGCGTAAGCCCTAGACAGGCAGCAAACATCAGCGCCTACCCGGTGCGCCTAACCCTGCGCTGCTCGAGGAAGTCGACAAGTACGTAATCGCCGAGATTGTCAGGGGAGGTAAAGAATGCTCTACCGCGATTTAGGCGCGTCAGCTGCTCGACAAAGTTACGCAGCCCCCAATCCGCATCAAGCATGAAGGTGTTTATCGTGATTCCTGCCTTCGTGCATCGAGCGGCCTCGCGCAAGGTTTCTTCTACAGTCACAGGGGAAGCGGGGTACTGAAAATATGCCTCGCCATCCTCTATGTGTGCGGTCGGCTCGCCATCGGTCACCATCAGAATCTGCTTCGTGCCGCTCTCCCCCGCGAGTTGCCTCCTAGCGAGCATCAACGCGTGCTGCATGTTGGTTCCCCACTCGAAGTCCCAGGACAACTCGGGTAGCAACTCCGGCTTTATATCGCGCGCTACACGCCCAAATGCAACAAGCCCAAAGTGATCGCGGGGGAACTGCGAAGTAATCAAAGCATGTAGGGCCATCGCAACTTTCTTAGCTGGCAAGAAGTTGTCGCGCATCGGCATCGACATCGAGACATCCAACAGGAGGACAGTCGCTGAACGCGTCAAGACCTCTGTGCGCTCTACCTCAAAGTCCTCGGGGAGCAGGCGCACTGGCGTTCCAGCCCCGGCGCGAAATACTGCGTTGCGAATCGTCTGCTCTACATTCAGGTTGAACGGGTCTCCATACTCATAAGGCTTGTGTTCGTAAGCGCGCTCATGCCCTGCACCGACCTGCTCCACCTCGTGGCGTCCGGCCTGATCCTTCAAGAGTTTGCGGTAAAGATCGCCGAGCGCCTTCTGCCCAAGCGCACGTACCGCGCGTGGAGTCAGCTCAAGGCGGCCTTCACGCTGATCGATCAGGCCTGCCTCCTGAAGGATTCGAGTCATCTCTCGCATCTGCTCTAGCGAGTGCGCTGCATCGTCTCCAAGTAATTCCCTGGCGCGATCAAGATCAACCTCAGCTAATTGAGCAGGGGTAGACGCGTTCTGAAGCATGCTCTCAAGTTGGTCTAGATCACCGAGATTTTGAAGCATCTCAGACATCTGCCCGAGCCCCATTGGTTGATCCCCTTGACCACCCATGGACTGCTGCCACCCCATATCTGGGAACGCATTTTGAAGATTGCGCCCCAGCTCATCCATCTGCCAGCGCAGATCAACATCGTCAAGCAATGCCTCGCTTAGTTGCTGCAACTGGTCGCGCTGCTCAGGGGTCATGCTGTTGAGCATCTGCTGCATGGCGGCCATCGAGCGCGCCATCTGCTCGAGCAACTCATCAAGCGTTGCAGGATTACCTGGGAAGAAGTCAGAGTACTTCTCCATGAACGCATCGAAGTCTGGCTCCTCGCCGCGCCCTCTCGCCTCAAGCATTTGGTTTAGATCAGCGAGCATGTCCTTCATGCGAACCATCTGCTCTGGAGAGACGTTGCTCATGCCTTCAGAGAGCTGGTTGAAGTTGCTCTTAATTAACTCCGAACGAATCTCGTCCATGAGTTCCTCGAACTTGGCGCGAGCAGCGTCGTCCATGAAGTCGTATTCCTGAAGAGCCTTCACTAACCCTCCAAGGTCTGGAGGCATCATGTCGAGTTCAAAGTTGCGCTCAGCGCTGAGCTCCTCGACGATCTCTTTGCGGCGTTGATCCTGAGATGCGCGAGCGGCCTCAACTCGTCGCTCGATACCGGCTCGTTCCTCATTGAGGACCTCGCTCAGTCGCTCAGCAATCTCCGCGAATGGTCCACCAAGATCTTTTGACTCGACTTCATCGCGCCGGCGCTCACGCAGCCGCTTCATCATCTCGCGCAGACCCATCATCTGTTCGCCGTTGCTATCGCGCATCCCCTGCTGGAGTAGTCGCCTAAGAGCCGCATTGGGGTCGCCGTGGTAGGTGAGGTCGTCGGCCATCTCAGCAAGGAGAGAATCCGCGTCGAGGTTGAACCCAACCTGCGTGCCATCCCAGCGTGAATAGTCGAATGCCCTACGCGTCATACCTGCAGCGTAGGCCGAGACCCCCGACTCGGCCCTTACCCTCGGGATCGGCGAGAATGGTCGTATGACCCAATCCGCTCGAAGGCTGGCGCCAATAGTTCTCCTTGTCTCGGCTGCTCTCCTAGTAACTGGCTGCTCCGGGTCGAGCAAGAAGATCGTTCTCCCAGACCCTAAGAAGGCTTTCTGCGAGAAGGGTAAGGAGTATGAGGCTCTAATTACCTCTGGCAAGAAGGTCAGCGTTGACGAACAGCTCCTAATCGTGCGGGAGATCAATGCGAACGCACCTAAAGACATCGCAGCAGATACGCAAGTTTTCTTAGGCGCACTTGAGCGAGTCGCAAATGGAGACAAGCGTGTAGTCGATGATGCGGCAGTTCGCGAAGCAATTGTGAATGTGAATCGTCGCTTTGCTCAAGGTTGCGGACTCTTCGACCGCAAGTCGACGCTCTAAGGAACTCATTGCCCAAATTTGAGAGTGGCGAGGCCCAAGAAGGATTCACTAGTGATTTCATTTGGGGGACAAACTCGTCATCTACTCAGGTCGAGGGAGCTGCTCCGCAGGGCGACTGGTTCGACTGGGAGGCTCAGGGCAATGCTCCCCGATCCGGGGACGGGAACGGTTTCAAGACTCAATACTCCGAGGACTTCTCTCTATATGCCTCCTTTGGATTATCGGCGCACAGACTCTCCATCGACTGGGCTCGCATAGAGCCATCTGAAGGCCGCAGAGACGGAGCAGCGATTGAGCACACGCGTTGGGTTCTCGAGTCAGCACGCGACGCGGGAATCGAACCTTGGGTCTGCCTTCACCACATCGCTCTACCTGGTTGGTTTACAGAACTAGGCGAAGGTGGGTTCAGAGACGACAAGACACGCTCCTATTTCTGGGCGCGCCATGTTGCGTACTGCGCGGAGACCTTCGGCGATCTGGTCGCTGGGTGGCAACCGCTCCACCAACCGACGGCATACGCATCTGACGCATTTCTAAACGGAGTCCATCCTCCAGGCGCCCAGCATCCCGCGAAGTTTGCCGAGACGCTGCGTGGAATGGTCTTTGCGTGGCGCGATGCGTGGCGCGAATTAAGAGGCGGCCCTCCGGTAGCCACTGCTCTGAACCTTGCACCTATTTTCTCAATTGACAACTCTCCTGTGGCCGAGCAATACGCGCGCGATGCAGACGCAGTGATCTGGAGGGTCTGGATGCGTGCACTTCGAGATGGAGTTCTCACCATCCCAGGCATGCCAGAGATCGAGATACCGGAACTGCGCGACTCCTGCGACATGGTGGGTTTCAGTTACGAGTCAGCAATCGGAGTTACGCGTCAAGGCAAATTTGTTAGTTACCCAAACAACCTAAGGAAAACAGCTTCTGGGGTCGCTCCATGGGTCGAGGGGCTTTCGCTCGTACTCCACAGACTCTCGGAAGAACTACCGGACCGTCCGCTCTTAATCACCGGCCTCGGCATCGGGACCGACGACGACGCGTGGCGATGCGACTATCTACAAGAGAGCTTCGAGGCCGTAGAAGAGGCGATTAACGACGGCATCGACATTCGCGGCATCTTCCACCAGACAGGTATTGACCAGTACGAGTGGCTAGGCGGATACGAGACTCCATTTGGGTTGTTCACCCGAGACAGAGAACCGCGCGCGAGCGCGGAGGTATTCGCCGAGTACGCAAAGAAGCGTTAAAAACCTACAAATTAACGGTTAGAGCCTCGTGCCCGGTAAGTAGCACGCCCGTCTACTGCGTCCTTGTTGAGGCGCTTCGATAGGTGGAGCCCCTCAAGCAGAAACTCGATCGCAGATGCAACACTTGCAGGCGTCTCGACAACACCTAGATCATTGAGTGTCTCTTTAACGCCTGGCAGATCTGAGATCAACGCAACATAATCAGCCGATGGTAATTCGTCTCCCGTATGCACAACGCGGCCGTCGTCAAACGCCTGCACCAATGCTGTAAGTCGCTCCGGCTTTACATGCGCACGAAAGACCTCAAGAACGGCTGCCTGAATAATTCGCTCAAGTACTTGCCCCTCGCGACCGTCATCAAGCGTCTCGATCTCGATCTTTCCGCTAGTGCTCGATACAAGCGCCTCTAGATCGCTAACACGCGGGACAGCCTCGGCCTCATGAGTATGGAGCGCGCGGCGAAGCGCATTTGCCACGAGGGTCTCATAGTTTGCAATCGAGAGCCTGACCGATACCCCTGAGCGCTGATTTACGTGAGGCGACCTTCGTGCTTGCTGGCTTATCTCGGCGATTATCTCGACCATAAATGCCGGAACAGTTACCTCAACTCCAGCAGCCGAGATGACGTGAGCCTCTTGAGCGATCACGTCCATCTCTAGCGCAACCTCTAACGGGTAGTGAGTACGAATCTGGGCCCCAAAACGATCTTTAAGCGGGGTAATGATGCGACCACGGTTGGTGTAGTCCTCTGGGTTTGCTGAGGCAACGAGCATCACATCTACTGGAAGGCGGATCTTGTACCCACGAATCTGCACATCACGCTCTTCGAGAACATTAAGCAAACCAACTTGAATACGCTCAGCGAGGTCTGGCAGCTCGTTAATCGCAAAGATCCCGCGGTTGGTGCGCGGGACCATTCCGTAGTGAATCGTGAGTTCATCAGATAGGTAGCGACCCTCAGCAACCTTGATCGGGTCAACCTCGCCGATGAGGTCCGCAATAGATGTATCTGGGGTAGCGAGCTTCTCTCCGAAGCGGCGGCTGCGGTGCACCCAGGTAATTGGGGTCTCGTCCCCCTGCTCCTCGATCAATGTTCGGGCGTGAGAGCTGATGGGCGCATAGGGATCATCGTTGATCTCGCTACCAGCAACAATCGGCATCCACTCGTCAAGGAGTTCAGTCAAGGATCGGATGATGCGGGTCTTGGCCTGGCCGCGCTCTCCCAGGAGAATCACGTCGTGCCCAGCGAGCAGAGCATTCTCCAACTGGGGCAGCACTGTGTCCTCATAGCCAAGTACCCCATCTACGAGGGGCCGCCCGGCGACGATGCGCTCGATCGCATTGGCGCGCACTTCATCCTTGACCGGCCGGGAGACCCAGCCGCTTGCTTTGAGTTCGCCGAGTGTCGTGGGGCGGGTCATGGGGGCTCCTTTAGCGATAACGGGTCTTGGCGCGCCCCTAGGTTGCCCTAAGTCGCTCCCCCGAACCGTACCAGCGTCGCCTTTCTCCCCGTGTCGTGCGGCACGTGCGCCCTCTACTACCGTTCGTAAAGGAAGTTGTTGGTCACCGAGGGGATTACGGGCCATGTCGAAGGTCGAGAACGCGCAGCGGTATGCAGGCGCACCACAACCAGCACCAGTGAAGAAGGATGGACCCTTCTTTGTGATGTTCTGGCGTTCAGCGGTAGGCAAGAAGTGGATCATGGCCATCACCGGCATCATGCTCATCGGCTTCGTGTTCGCTCACATGCTTGGAAACCTCAAGATCTTTTTGAGCGCTAGCGCAATTGACCACTACGCCGAGTGGCTCCGCACCATTGGCTACCCAATACTCCCGAAGACGGGTGTGCTTTGGCTAATGCGCCTCGGTCTTCTGAGCGCAGTGGTACTCCACATCTGGGCAGCGGCATCGCTAACCAGAATGAATCGTGCAGCCCGCCCAGTCGGATACAAGTCGCCACGTGAGTATGTAGCCGCAGATTTTGCTGCCCGTACGATGCGCTGGACCGGGATCATCCTCACACTCTTCATTGTCTTCCACCTTCTCGATCTCACCTTTGGGAAGACCAGCGACACGTTTGTTAAAGGCGACGTGTACAACAACATCGTCAACTCTTTTCAGCGAGTCCCTGTTGCCATCGCATACATCGCTGCAAACATCGCTATTGCCATTCACCTCTACCACGGAGCTTGGTCAATGTTCCAGAGCCTCGGCATCAATAGCCCGAGATTCAATCCGTGGCGTAGAGGCTTTGCAATCGGTCTCGCATCAATCATCGCCATAGGCAATATCAGCATTCCTCTCCTAGTAGTAACTGGAGTCGTCAAGTGAGCAACATCAACCTCGATGCAAAGATCCCCGCTGGGGCCCTAGAGGACAAGTGGGATAACCACAAGTTCTCAGTGAAGCTTGTTAACCCTGCAAACCGACGCAAGTTTCGCGTTGTTATTGTCGGCTCTGGTCTCGCAGGCGCATCCGCGGCAGCGACGCTCGGTGAGCTTGGATATCACGTTCAGCTCCTTACATTTCATGACTCACCTCGACGCGCTCACTCAATTGCAGCGCAGGGTGGAATCAACGCAGCCAAGAACTACCCCAATGACGGAGACAGCGTAAAGCGCCTCTTCTACGACACGATCAAGGGTGGCGACTTCCGCGCACGCGAGGCAAACGTTCATCGCTTGGCGCAGGTGAGCGTAAACATCATCGACCAGTGCGTCTCTCAAGGTGTTCCGTTCGCACGCGAGTACGCAGGGTTACTCGACAACCGCTCCTTTGGTGGAGCGCAGGTTTCACGTACCTTCTACGCTCGCGGCCAGACCGGCCAGCAGCTTCTTCTAGGCGCATACCAAGCACTTGCTCGCCAGGTGCACCTCGGAAACGTGGAGCTCCATAACCGCACCGAGATGCTCGACATGGTGATGAAGGATGGCCGCGCAGTTGGCGTAGTCGCTCGTGACCTAATCACCGGCGCTATTCACTCGTACTCAGGGCATGCGGTTGTACTTGCTACAGGTGGATACGGAAACGTCTTCTACCTCTCTACTAATGCAATGGCTAGCAACGTCACTGCCGCATGGCGCGCACACAAGCGCGGTGCGCTTATGGCGAACCCATGCTTCACGCAGATTCACCCCACCTGCATCCCTGCATCAGATGAGTTTCAATCCAAGTTGACCCTCATGAGCGAGTCGCTTCGAAACGACGGTCGTCTCTGGGTTCCTCAGAACACCGAGGACGCTCGCTCTCCTGAGCAGATTCCTGACTCCGAGCGCGATTACTTCCTTGAGCGCATGTACCCGTCGTTCGGGAACCTCGCCCCGAGAGATATTGCTTCGCGTGCAGCAAAGCGCCAGGTCGATGTTGGCAAGGGTGTTGGGCCGATCAAGAACGGCGTTTACCTCGACTTCGATGAGGCGATTAATCGTCTTGGTGCTCCGGTAATTGAGGAGCGCTACGGAAACCTTCTACAGATGTACGAGCGAATCACCGGCGAAGACCCCTTCAAGATGCCTATGCGTATCTACCCAGCTGTGCATTACACGATGGGTGGACTCTGGGTTGATTACAACCTAATGAGCAACGTCGAGGGTCTCTACGTACTCGGCGAGGCAAACTTCTCGGACCATGGAGCCAACCGACTAGGCGCTAGTGCACTTATGCAGGGCCTCGCTGATGGCTACTTCGTCCTTCCAGCCACCATCACTGATTACCTTGCCCCGCAGCTTGGAGAGGCCGCCATCTCCACTGACGACCCCATCTTCAAGCAGGCCGAGGCCGCTGTGCGCGACCGCACGAACCAAATGGTTGCAATCAAGGGAACGCACTCTCCAGATTATTTCCACCGCGAACTTGGAAAGATCATGTGGGAGCACTGCGGGATGGAGCGCTCTGCTGAGAGTCTCGATAAAGCCCTCGCCGAGATCCCCGTACTTCGTGAGCAGTTCTGGAACGACGTGCGCGTGCTCGGTGATACTGAATCGTTCAACCAATCAGTTGAGAAGGCTGGGCGTGTAGCTGACTTCCTAGAGTTTGGTGAGGAGTTGGTTCTCGATGCAAGGCGCCGCGAGGAGTCATGCGGCGGCCACTTCCGCGTTGAGTACCAGACCGAAGAGGGCGAGGCTCTGCGCAACGACGACGACTTTGCTTATGTAGGCGCTTGGGAGTGGGAGGGCGAGGGCAACGAGCCAACGCTTCACCGCGAGCCTCTCGTCTATGAGAACGTTCACCTTGCAACTAGGTCCTACAAGTAGCCGATAGGAGCACGAGGACTGTGAAACTCACACTAAAGATCTGGCGTCAAGACGGACCCACAGCAGAGGGCCGCTTCGAGACATATGACATGCCTGCGGTTGTGCCGGACATGTCGTTCCTCGAGATGATTGATGTTCTCAATGAGAGGCTCATCGACGAGGAGTCCGAGCCGATTGCCTTTGACCACGACTGCCGCGAGGGAATCTGTGGCTCATGCTCAATGATGATCAACGGAGTGCCGCACGGACCTGAGCGCGGCACCGCTACTTGTCAGTTACATATGCGCAAGTTCAAAGATGGTGAGCACATCACTGTTGAGCCATGGCGTGCGCGTTCATTCCCGATTATCAAAGACCTTGCAGTAGATCGCAGCCCACTCGATCGCATCATCGAGGCCGGCGGTTACATCTCCGCCCCAACCGGTGCAGCGCGCGATGCCAATGAGATATTGATCCCCAAAGAAGCGGCCGATGCTGCAATGGACGCGGCGGCCTGCATTGGCTGTGGCGCCTGTGTTGCAGCCTGCCCTAATGGCGCGGCGCAACTCTTCACTGCAGCGAAATATAGCCACCTAAGCCTTCTCCCACAGGGCCAACCAGAGCGTTGGACCCGTGCGATTGGGATGGTCGACGAGATGGAGCGCTGGTTTGGATCCTGCACGAACTTCGGTGAGTGCGAGACTGCGTGCCCCAAGGAGATCTCGATCGACTTCATTGCGCTCCTAAACCGCGACTACATCAAGGCCCAGTTCAAGAACCGGCGCCTCTCCGGTCAGAGTTCATAACTCTCCTCCCCTCCTAACAGGTGTCGAGAGGGGTTACGCTCTCGGCCACGGGTTGTTGTAGTCATTCTTTGTAGTGCAATTCTTGTAGTG
>JBAWWI010000018.1:0-28664 GCA_037146835.1 Actinomycetes bacterium
ACAGGCTCATCAAGATCGAAGCCAGCAAGGGCGAGATTGGTGTGGCCGAGGTTGCTAGGTGGGATTGGCGAGCCCCACCCGACCTAACGTGCACGGGGTAGGTGCGCTGGGTTGCTGACTCAACGTGCTGCGTTTTTAGATTGCAGATTGGAGCGGTGGTTGTCTGGGCCAGCTTGCTGCGTTGCTGAATTGCAGAGTGGTGCTCTGGGTTGCTGACTCAACGTGCTGGGTAAAGTAACGAGAATTAGGCGAGTCTCTCGGCCTTGTCTTTGAGGCGTCGCAGGTTTGCGCGCCATACATACTTAAGAACAGGGCGTCCGAAGAACTCACCAATTACTCCAGCCATCCACCAAGGGAAGTGCAGCGTCTCTTCCCAGCAGAAGATTGTGCGACCGCGCTCGTCGGCGCTAAGCATGAAGTCGCCGCCGCCGGTAACCATCCCGCGGTGTTCAATGCCCATACGTTTGCCTGGCTCCCATGCGGTGACAGTCATCACATCAACAGTCTTCAGCGGACCAACCTTGGTGAGGCACTCAAACTCTGTGCCGACCCCACTTTGTTGATCGGAGGTAAAAGTGATCGACTCTGCATCGGCCATCCACTCAATATGTGTCGAAATGTCCTCAACTGCCGCCCAAGTCTCTTCGGGGGTGCAGTTAATTACTGTGCATAGGTGGATTCTCATGGCCGGATTTTAATGGTAACTAGGCCTTTTCTATGAAACGAGCAGGTCTTGGGACTCTACGCTGCAGATTATGAGACTTCGTTTTTTAGTAATCGGTGGTGGCCCCGCAGGCCACACGGCTGCGAGTACTGCAGCTGGGCTAGGTGCTGACGTAACCATCATCGAGCGTGATGTTCTTGGTGGGGCTGCACATCTATGGGACTGCGTGCCGTCGAAGGCGATGATCGCTACAGGTGGAGAACTCGCTGCACTCGATCGTGCTGAAGGGATGGGGCTCGAGGCGACTGGGAGCATTGACCCCGCGGCGCTTCGAGTCCGCAACCGTTCGATTCAGACACACCTGAGTGGAGATGTAAAACAACTCCTAGAGAGCCAAGGCGTGCGAATTCTCAGCGGCGTTGGACGGTTGGTCTCTCCCAACGAGGCGATCCTTGTGCATGACGGAGTCGAGGAGCGCGTCACCTTTGATGCAGCGTTACTCTCAACCGGCTCGCGTCCGAGGATCCCTGAATGGGCCGATGTCGATGGCGAACGCATACTCACCACGCGCCAGGCATACCCGCCACCCGTGATCCCCGAGCACTTAGTTGTTATCGGATCTGGCGTAACCGGTGTGGAGTTTGCGCACATGTTTAGGGCATTTGGTTCGAAGATAAGCCTTGTTGTATCTCGTCAGCATGTACTCCCGAGTAAAGACCCTGAGGTCGCAGCTGTACTAGAGGAGTCATTTGTTAGTCGCGGCGTTGAGTTGCATAAGGGCGCGCGAGCCGAAGCCATTACACGTATTGAGACCGCAGATTTTGACGGCGTTGAGGTGCGCTGCGCTGACGGGCGAGTAGTGCGCGGCTCTCATGCTCTTATTGCAATCGGCTCAATTCCAAACTCCGATGGCCTCGGTCTTGAGGAGGCAGGAATAACCCCAACAGAGTGGGGGACGGTGCCCGTAGACCACAACTGCCTCTCAGTCGCGCCGAACATCTACGCAGCAGGCGACTTGGCCGGCAAACTCCCACTCTCGAGTGTCGCTGCAATGCAGGGGCGCAAGATCGCTGAGCACGCAATGGGGCTACATGCTCTCGCTCATCGACACCTCGACTACGACAAGGCTGCTTCGGCAATCTTTACGGAGCCTGAGATTGCAGATGTAGGGCTCGCAGAGGCAGATGCATTTGCAGCAGGGCGAAAGATTCGCGTCACCAAGGTGCCTTTCGCTGGGAATGCAAAGGCACTTATCTCCGGCGATGCGCGCGGCTTTGTGAAGGTGATATCTGACCCGGTGACAGGGGTTGTTTTAGGCGGCTCCATAGTCGGAGCCAATGCAGCAGAGTTGATCAGTGTGCTCGCAATTGCAGTCACGAACGGACTACGCACGCAGGACATCGTTGAGAGTCTTCTGGTGCACCCATCACTCGCCGAGGCAATCGTTGAGGCCTGCTTCTAATAGAGCATTACTCGGCGTTTAATTGCTGATTATGAGTATGTCGCCGGCGCTGACGTCAATATTGTCAGCTTCGGCTTGGCGCGGTAATTACTCGATGATAATGAGTATGTCGCCGGCGCTGACAGTCTTCCCGGCCTCGACGCGGAGCTCTTTGATTTTTCCACTCTGCTCTGCGTTGATGTGATTCTCCATCTTCATCGCCTCGAGCACGAGTAGTGAATCGCCGGCGGCAACCTCTTGGCCAACCTCAACAAGCACCTTCACGATTGTCCCCTGCATGGGTGCCGTGATGGTTCCGTTCCCACCAGCGCCGCCTGATCCAGCTGCTGCAGGCTTGGGCTTGGATGACTTCTTCGCCGATACGCCAGCAACCGGAGCCTCCGGGAGCCATACCGTTACAGCGAAGAGTCGACCGTCTACCTCTACAGGCACATCACGCGCCATTAGAGATGAGTCTCCATCAGCAGGCACACTTGATCCCGCACTACTCGTCAAACCGCTGAGGTCAACCTTCTCCTCGAGCCAGCGTGTGGAGTGCTCGTTCGCTGCAAACTCTGGGTGCTCAAGGACAAGGCGCTGAGCGGGGATTGTCGTGTGTAGACCGTCGATCTCGAACTCCGAGAGGGCACGCAGCATGCGCAGGCGTGCACGATCGCGATCTGGCGCCCAGACGATCAACTTGCCGACAAGGTTGTCGTAGTACTGGCTAACGGTATCGCCGCGTTCGTATCCACCATCCCAGCGAACCCCAGGGCCCGACGGAATATGAAGGTCATGGATCGTTCCGGGTGAAGGCAAGAATCCTTTTGCTGAGTTCTCTGCATTGATGCGGCACTCAATGGCGTGACCGGTGCGCACAATCTCGTCCTGTGTAAACGAGAGAGGCAGGCCCGATGCAATGCGGATCTGCTCAGCGACTAGATCGAGAGATGTAACCAACTCGGTTACACAGTGCTCAACCTGGAGGCGAGTATTCATCTCTAGGAAGTAGAACTCTCCATCTTGGTAGAGCATCTCAATTGTTCCGGCGTTTACATAGCCAGTGGCTTTTGCGACCTTGACAGCTGCCTCGCCCATTGCGGTGCGCGTCTCTTCTGTGAGGTCTGCAGCCGGGCTCTCCTCAATAAGTTTCTGGTGGCGACGCTGCACTGAGCAGTCGCGCTCGCCGAGCCAGACAACATTTCCATGCGTATCTGCCATGATTTGAATCTCAATGTGGCGAGGTGAGGTTAGGTATTTCTCTAGGTAAGCCTCACTACGTCCAAAGTATGCAAGCGCCTCACGCCCAGCAGACTCAAGCGCCTCTGCAGCTTCATCTGGAGCATTGACGACCTTCATTCCGCGTCCGCCACCGCCGTAGGCAGCCTTAATCGTGATCGGCCACCCGTAAGCCTCGCCGAATTCAATTACCTCTTCAGCATTCTGAACAGGCTTGGTTGTACCTGGAACGCTCTCGACATTTCCGCGCGCTGCTGCTTTTCGAGCGCTGATCTTGTCGCCCATGTCTTCTATTGCCTCGGGCGGCGGGCCAATCCATGCAACACCCATAGCTGTAACAGCGCGAGCGAAATCTGCATTCTCTGAGTAGAAGCCGTATCCAGGGTGGACGCCATCTGCTCCGGAGCGCGTGATGACCTCAATAATGCGATCTTGGTTGAGGTACGACTCCGCGGCGTTCTGTCCACCGATCGAGTAGGCCTCGTCTGCATATCGGACATGGAAAGCATCACGGTCAACGTCTGAGTAGACAGCAACAGTCGCTATGCCCATCTCGCGACAGGTGCGCATAACCCGTACGGCGATCTCTCCCCGGTTGGCGATAAGAATTTTCTTCAGCACTTTTGCGTTTCTCCCGGAAAGTTGGTCTTGGGTCGTCGTATCCTACGGGGCGTGAACCAACCTTCTGCCACTCCGCCCCCCGAGAAACAAAATCCCTTGCCGGGGGAGTCACGTCTGGGGCCGATAATTCGCCTCCCTGAGGTGGATTCAACCAATCGGTATCTCCTCGATGCGGCCAGAGCGGGTGAGGCCTCGGGCACTGTCGTGGTGGCGGATCACCAGAGCGCAGGTCGGGGGCGTTTGGGGCGTACATGGGAGGCCCCAGCTGGAGCATCGCTGCTCATGTCGGTCTTGCTTCGCCCCGAGATCGCTCCCGAGATCACGATCGCATCTGTCCACCTTCTAACGATGGCGGCAGGGCTTGCCATGGCGGATGCTGTCGAGGCGGTCGCTGGCTTTACTCCAATAATCAAATGGCCCAATGATCTTCTCGCCAATGATCCCCAAGTAGGGAACCGCAAACTCTGCGGCATGCTCACTGAGTCAGAGATCGCAGATGGTGTGCTGCGCTGCGTTGTGGTTGGTATCGGGGTAAACGTGCAGTGGAGTGATTTTCCCGCCGAGCTAGTTGAGACTGCCACAGCGTGCAATCTCGTTGCGGGTAGAGATATCAGTAGCGATCACCTGCTCGATGAGTTTCTCGATCGGTACTCCGTGTTGCTCAATGATTTAGGCAGCGTGCTTATTGCCTACCGAGAACGACTCGGAACATTGCATACACGTGTGCGTATAGAACTCTCAGGCGATTCCTTTGAAGGGATTGCTGAGGGTGTTACAGATGACGGGAGTCTTGAGGTGCGCACCGATGGGGGAGATCTGCGCTGCATCACTGCGGGAGATGTCGTACACCTCAGGCCGGTTTGAGCGTTAAGGCTCGAGCGTTGTGCTCAATAGATCGCGCCATGCGCCCTGTAATTGAAGAGTTACTGGCCCTGGGGCCGAGGCGAGACTCACTCCATCGACAGCACCGATAGCCTGTATTTCACGAGTGCTTGATGTTAGGAACGCCTCGCTAGCTCCCGCTAGCGCGGCGAGTGGCATGTCTCGCTCCTCGCACGGGATACCTAAATTTTTGGCAAGCTCAATAACTAGCGCCCGTGTTACCCCTGCGAGACACCCGCTGCTTAACGGGGGAGTGGCTAGGACGCCATCTTGTAGAAGGAATACGTTGGATCCGGTTCCCTCACAGAGAACCTCTCGAGTATTCGCGAATATCGCCTCTTCGGCGCTCTGCGATTTTGCATAGGTAAGCGCGCGCACATTCTCGGCGTAGGAGGTCGTCTTGAGCCCGGCAGTTGCGCCGCGTTCATTGCGAGTCCATGGAACGGTCGCTACAGATGCTGTTACCGGCCACTCAGTCAAGTGCCCTACTGCGATGACTGCGGTCACGGGTGAAGCGCTTTGGTCGGAGCCAAGGGAGGATTCGCCTCCAGTGATAGTGACGCGCATGCGGCAATCAGGCAGCGCGTTCATTGCGATGACATCATTCGCTGCGCTGCGTAGCACCTCGTCGCTCGGCAGGGTGAGGTCAAGGGCTGCTGCCGAGTGCTCAAGGCGCAGTCGATGGCGATCCCATGCAAAAGGAACTCCTGAGTAGACCCTGAGAGTCTCGAATACTCCGTCGCCCACGAGGAAGCCATGGTCTGAAGGAGCGATGCGCGCCTCAGCATCGGAGACCATCGCTCCGTTTAGCCAGAGAATCATCGTGGAGTCATCATCGCGGAATCACTTGATTCTGGCGTTAATTTTACGTTTGGTGCCGACGGAGGAAGCGAGCAGGCGGGCAGCCTTTAGGTCAGTCTCTTCCCATTCATCTCGAGGATTGGACCCGACAGTTATGCCAGCCCCTACGCCGAGAGTCGTCTCGCCTGCAGCGATGGTAAATGTGCGAATGGCCACCGCAAGGTCTGCTCGATTGTTTGCAGTATCGATCCACCCAACTGCTCCGCAGTAGTAGCCGCGCGGTGTTGGCTCGAACTCCTCAATCGCTGAGAGAACCCGAGGCTTGGGTGCACCTGTGACCGAGGCAGGCGGGAGCGTGGCTCGAAGCAACTGAGATAGATCTACTCCCGGAGCGAGTGTCCCTGTGACTGTGCTGACGAGGTGATGAAGCCCGGGGTGTGGCTCCAACGCGCATAGCACCGGCACTGAGACCGATCCAAACGTGCAGACTCGCCCGAGGTCATTGCGGGCGAGGTCCACGATCATGATGTTCTCAGCGCGATCCTTCGTGCTCTCGAGTAGGTCCGCTGCATCGCGCGCTGTGCCTTTGATGGGCCGTGTCTCGACCCTGCGCCCCTCGATTTTTAAGAATCGCTCGGGCGACGCAGAGACAATCGAGATGTCCCCAGTGCGGATCAAGGCCGCGTGCGGAGCAGGGTTGTTTCGATCTAATGCATCAAACAGCTCGACATCGTTTGCCACGGCATCACACGTAAGTCGGCGTGTGAGATTTACCTGGTAACACTCTCCCGCGCGTTCAAGCCCGATAATCGCCTCGACCCCGGCCTCAAATGCTTGGCGGTCAAGACTGCTTCTCCACTCACCGACTAAATGGGTGTCTCCAACGCCGGGTCGAGCATTCTCAAGGGCTCGCCTTAAGAGCACAACCCCTAAGCCCTCCCCCTCAATCTTGGGTGCTCGATCTGGGGCGAGAGTTATGCGCGCGCCGAAACGTGTCAGGAGCAGGTCGGGGATGCTCGTGGCAGGGCGAGGAGTCGTCAGCGGCTCTATCTCGCGCCCCAACTCGTAGGCAATTGCCCCTGCCCACCATCCTGGCGTGAGAGAGCTGAGAGCATCGAGAGCTTGGGGTCCAGAGACGTGGCGCGTCTCTTGGGCATCTATGGCAATAATGGTATTCGCACCGTCGCGAACAACGGCTAGGTCCTCGTATGGGTCGAGTAGGCGCAGTATTGAACCGGCGAGCACGCCTGCGACGTTATCCGCCCGCAGTAATCAGTGCCCAAAAGGCCCCAGAAGTGCCGCAAAGTTATGTGAGCGCGAGGGACTACAGGGCTTCCTTAACTACACTCAGAGCCATCGTGGCTCCCCCTAACAAACCGACTTCCCCAAATTCAGATAGCGCTAAGGCGGATTCTCAGAGGAATCCCCGAGCAAGCGCAAGAGGCGCTGCTCGCACGAGGGCTAGTGCTCCTAAGAGGGCTGGGAAGGGTCTCTCCCTTCCTCGACTCTCTGCGCGGGCTCGCCAAACATTCTTGCGTAGGTACATAACGGCGTTAGCGGTGACTCTGTGCGTGGTCATCACGGGGGTATTCGCTGTCAACATCGCGGTGAGCGCAAAAATTGCAGATATCGGACGCGTCAGGGGACTCAACCTCCCGTCTAGCCCCGGTAAAGCTGGTAACTATTTGGTACTTGGCTCCGACTCTCGAGCCTTCGTTGAGAATGAGACACAGGCCAACGCATTCGGTACAACAGCGGAGGCCGGGGGAACGCGATCTGACACGCTAATGATTGTCCACGTTGACCCAGAGGCGAAGACATCCCTGCTCGTCTCCTTCCCAAGAGATCTCCTCGTGGATATTCCGGGGCGCGGTAAATCGAAGATCAACGCGGCATTTAATGATGGACCGCAGAAAGTCATCGACACTATTGAGCAGAATTTCCAGATCGATATCAACCACTATGTTGAGTTGAACTTCGAGGCGTTCATGGGGGTCGTTAACGCTATTGGGACCGTCCCCGTTTATTTCCCCGCCCCCGCACGCGATGCCTTCTCTGGGCTAAATGTTGCGTTGGCACCTGCATGTGTCCCTCTTGACGGGA
This sequence comes from Actinomycetes bacterium, assembly GCA_037146835.1. GTDB lineage: Bacteria > Actinomycetota > Acidimicrobiia > IMCC26256 > IMCC26256 > IMCC26256. The sequence goes on from JBAWWI010000018.1 coordinate 7,752, forward strand.
ACGCGGCGCTCTCCTATGTGCGCTCACGCCATCTTGAGTACTACGACGTAAGCACAAAACGATGGAACTCGGTTGATGCAATACCAGATATCGGGCGCATCGGTCGCCAGCAGAGTTTTATTCGCCGCCTAGCGCAGGTTGCGGCTCAGAAAGCAGGTAAAAACCCCTTTACTGCTAACCGCATGGCTAACGCTGTGATTCCTCAGCTCACTGTCGATGAGAGCCTAGGAAAGACTGAGATCTTCCAGTTGGTAAATACATTCCGGCAGGTAAATCCAAATGACACGAGCAGCATTGAGATGGTCACCGTACCGAATAAGGGCGGACCGAATTATCAAGGGCAGCAAGTTCTCTATTTAGATCAACCTGCAGCAGAGGCAGTTATTGCGCGGCTGCGCACATTTGGCGGAGCGGTCAAGACCTCAACAGAGAAGCCAATCAAGATTGTCCCATCGCAGGTAAGTCTGCGCGTCTTGAACGGATCGTCTACCTCTGGTCTCGCAGGATCAACGTTGACGTCTATGCAGAAGTTCTCCTTCGTTCCATCTGGAATGGGGAACGCCGGCAGTGTTAGCGAGACTCAGATCCGGTACCAGCACGGTCAACGTGAGGCCGCTCGCTTGGTAGCGAGCTATCTAGGAGGAGTCGGGAAACTGATTGAGGATAAGTCGCTTATAGACACAGACGTTTCGTTAGTAATCGGCCCCGATTTTGTTGGGGTGCGCGCGCCTGGGGCTACTGGAGCTACCGGGTCCTCTGGAGCAAAGCCAACGCCGAGCACCTCTACTCCGAGTGGCTCGACAAAACCAGGGGTCCCCGCGACACCTGCATGCTAAGGGCTCTTGCTGAGAGTTCTTGCTAAGGGCTCTTGCTAAGGGCTCTTGCTAAGGGCTCTTGTTAAGGGCTCGTGTTAACGCGCTCTCCAATTAGAGATTCAAATGAGTTTCGTTCAAGGTTTGGTCAAGCCAAGGGTGCTGGGGGTTTAGACTCTGGACCTGTGAGCGATGTAGCTGTTATCGGAGCTGGGTATGTGGGGATCACTACTGCCGCATGCCTTGCCCACTTGGGCCACTCGGTAGTTGCGGGGGATATCGACCCTGCGAGGGTTGAGGCGCTGAACCGTGGCGAGATCCCTATCCACGAAGACGGGCTCTCCGAACTTGTTGCAGAGGGTCTCGAGTCTGGGAGGCTGAGGTTCGTTCTAGGAGCGAGCGTTGCCGTAAAGAATGCGGAGTTCATCTTCTTGTGCGTCCCGACTCCCCAGGGAGACGATGGCTCAGCGGACCTTTCATTCATCGACGCCGTAGTGCTTGAGATAGCCGGGTCGCTTAGCTCTGGTTCGGTCGTTATCAACAAGTCGACGGTGCCCGTTGGTACTACCCGGCGAGTGCAGCGGCTACTCGGCGAAGCAGGCGGATCTATCGACGAGATCGGGGTTGCGTCCAACCCTGAGTTCCTTCGCGAAGGTACCTCCGTGCGAGATTTTCTTCATGCAGCACGCGTAGTAGTTGGTTGCGATAACCCTGCAACCGCTGTTCGTGTGAGCGAGCTCTACGCCGGAGTCCATGCGCCAATCGTTGTTACTGACCCTGCCTCGGCAGAGATGATTAAGTACGCATCGAATGCATTTCTAGCTACCAAGATCTCATTCATGAATGCGATAGCAAACCTCTGTGAAGCCCTTGACGCCGACGTGAGTGAGGTCGCACTCGGAATGGGGTATGACACTCGCATAGGTTTCGAGTTTCTCCAGCCCGGCCCTGGGTATGGCGGATCCTGTTTCCCTAAAGACACCTCTGCGCTCATGCATGCAGCCCACGCTGCAGGGGCAGAGTTTCCTCTGCTTCAAGGGGTAATGGACGGAAACGTCGCTCAACACGAGCGCATGATCAATAAAGCAAGGCGACTCGTCGGCGGAGATCTACGCGGAGTCGAGGTGGCAATTTTGGGGCTTGCCTTCAAAGCCAATACAGATGACGTTCGTGACTCGCCAGCGGTATACGTAGCTCGTCGGCTCTCTGAAGAGGGAGCGATACTGCGCGCATACGACCCCAAAGCTTCAGCGAATTCGGTCTTGATTGATTCAATGACGCGTGCCGACTCAGTAATTGAGGCCGCGAAGGGCGCATCGCTCATGGTTGTTCTCACCGAATGGGACGAGTTTCGTTGGCTCAATTTTGACGAGATCGGTGAGGCGCTAGATAAGCGGGTCGTCTTAGATACTCGTAACCTTCTTGATCCGGTTGCTCTCCGCAGACGTGGATGGATATATGAGGGTGTTGGGCGCTAATGCCACGAGCAGTTGTTACAGGCGGATCTGGCTTTCTTGGTTCACACCTATGCGAGTATCTGCTTGATCGTGGTTACCAGGTCGTCGCCGTAGACAATCTCCTCACTGGTAGGCGCTCAAATATCTCTAGTCTCGAGGGCAGGGATGGTTTTACTTTCTTGCAGCACGACGTAATTCAAGGAATACCAGTTGAGGGCAAGGTCGACTGTGTTCTGCATTTTGCTAGCCCTGCAAGCCCTCCTGAGTATTTGAATCTTCCATTCGAGACCCTCGATGTTGGCTCGATCGGAACGCGTAACGCCCTCGAACTCGCGCATCAGAACAACGCGCGCTTCTTGATGGCCTCGACAAGCGAGATATATGGCGACCCCCTTGTGCACCCTCAGCCCGAGGGCTATTGGGGAAATGTGAACACTCTGGGTCCGCGCTCGGTATACGACGAAGCAAAACGATTCTCTGAGGCGCTGACAATGGCGTATCACCGCTACCACGGCCTCGACACAAAGATTGCGCGCATCTTCAACACGATGGGGCCGCGCATGAAACCCTCTGATGGGCGCGTTGTCTCGAACTTCCTTGTTCAGGCGATAGAGGGGAAGCCTCTTACGATTTATGGCGACGGAACGCAGACTCGTTCGTTCTGTTTTGTTGAGGATGAAGTGCGAGGCCTAGTAGCACTGATGGAGTCTGACCATATTGGAGCTATGAATATAGGTAATCCCAACGAGTTCACGATCCTCGAGTTGGCTGAAAAGGTTCGCGATATTTGTGGTTCCGACGCTGGAATTATCTTCGAGGATCTCCCAGAGGATGACCCAGTGCGCAGGCGACCTGATATCACGCTGGCGAAATCTGTACTTGGTTGGAGTCCGGAGATCGAGTTGACCGAGGCACTAGAGCGCACCTGCAAGTGGTACCGCGAAGAGCTTGCTCAGGCCGAGGCTAAGTGACACGAGAGTGGGCAGCGGTAGTCGTTGCTTATGACTCTGGACCGTTACTCCTTGACTGCGTTCGCTCGCTGCTTGGCGATGACTCTGCCGGGGCACCTCCTGAGGTAGTGGTTGTAGATAATTTTGTATCGAGTAAACCCGCCGAGTCTGTCGCTCAAATTGAGGCAGAGTTTCCGAGCGTGAGTGTGATTAGGCCTGGCGCGAACCTCGGCTATGCACGGGCTGCAAATCTCGGCATTGCCGCTACGAAGGCAGCGATTGTGGCGGTCATTAATCCTGATGCGTTGCTCATTGCTGGCAGTGCCGCAGGGGTGATGGATCGGTTTGAATCAGACCCAGCCCTCGCGGCTCTGGGGCCCAAGATCCGTGAGGCAGATGGGGCGATATACCCCTCAGCCCGAATGGTGCCCTCAAATATTGACGCACTTGGCCATGCACTATTTGGTTCGATCAAGCCAAGTAATAAGGCGACTCGCCGCTACCGCGAACTTGATTGTGACCCTGAGGTTGCGCGCAGCGTCGATTGGGTCTCCGGTGCCGCCCTCTGGCTTCGGCGAGAGGCTCTAGACCAAATCGGCGGTTGGGATGAGGCGTACTTTATGTATGTCGAGGACGTCGATCTTTGCTGGCGGCTCAAGGCAGCCGGGTGGGGTGTCGAGTACTCGCCAAGTGCCCAGGTGACACATGTGCAGGGTGTCAGTACTGGGAGGACCCCCTTTAGGATGATCGCAGCGCACCATCGCTCAGCATTTCGATTCGCCAGCAAGCGTTGGAGTGGCGTTAAGAGGGTGCTTCTTGCCCCTACCGCCTTGCTTCTCTCGCTTCGATGTGCGGTAGCGATGTTCAGTCAACTGGTGCGTCATCAACGGGCCTCGGTGCGAGTACCCTAAGACCTATATGACGAAAGCAACCTCTAAATACAAACGTGCCAAAATTCGCTCAAAGGCCCGTAGCCCGAAACGCGCGAAGTCGAGCAGAGTCTGGAATCTCTCGATTGCGGCGATCCTTGTTGTCGGAGCGCTACTAATTGCCTTTACCGTTAAGGACAACAAGTCGGCCTCTGCCGTGAGCCCAAAGGTCGGTGAGCACTGGCACGCATTCTTAGGTGTCGATATCTGTGGAACTTGGTTATCCGACGCCCCGGCGTTTGAGAATCAGGCAGGCTCCGACACGCTGCGTGCAGGCATTCACTCCCATGGTGACGGCATCATGCATACCCACCCATATGCGAGTAGCGAAGCCGGCAACAACGCAGTTGTAGGAACTTTCCTTAAGTATGGAGGATGGAGCGCGAGTACGAACGCTCTCTCGCTCTGGGACTCTGTAAAGCACACCAATGGAGATAAGTGCAGCGCTCTTGGCGATAAGAAAGCCATTGTGCAGTGGACTACTGGCTACCCGAATAAGAAGTGGAGCGGTAAGCCCCTCTCTGGTAACCCGTCGGATTACAAGTATCACGACGGCGAGATTGTTGCTATCTACTTCTTGCCAAAAGGCGCAGACCTTCCCAAGCCGCCAAATGCAGACTCAGCGCTCGCCAACATCAGCGACATCGGTGGAGCGGCTCCAGGCGCAAGTGGAGCAACTGGTTCAAGTGGCTCTAGTGGCGTGAGCGGCGCCTCCGGTTCAACGGGATCATCTGGTACGACGGGTACTACGGGTACGACGGGTACGACTGGTGCATCGGGCGCTAGCGGAGCGACCACCACGCCGTGAAGGCTGTTGTCCTTGTCGGGGGTGAAGGGACACGGCTCCGGCCGCTAACTCTCCACACCCCAAAACCACTGTTACCGATAGCGAACGTTGCTTTTATTGAGCGACAGCTTGATTGGTTAGGGCGCTACGGGGTCACCGAGGTGATCCTCTCTCTGGGGTATTTGCCAGACGCGTTTATCCGTCACTTCAATGGAGACAGTTACGGTGAGATGCAACTGCACTATGCGGTAGAGGATGAGCCTCTCGGTACAGCTGGAGCGATTCGCTTCGCCGCTGATGGCATCGAGGAGCGATTCATTGTCTGCAATGGCGATGTGCTTACCGATTTAGATCTAGGCGAGATGATGGAGTTTCATGAGGCACGCAAGGCTGAGGCGTCAATTGCATTGACGTGCGTACTCGACCCTTCTGCCTTTGGTGTCGTGCCAACTCGCGACGATGGAGAGGTAATCGCTTTCGTCGAGAAGCCACCGGCGGGCCAAGCGCCAACCGACTGGATCAATGCTGGTACTTATATTCTCGAGCCGTCAGTATTGAAGCGCATCCCAGCTCGCCTAAATGTGAGTGTTGAGCGCGAGACATTCCCCCGCATGCTTGAGGAGACGGGCAGGCTCTACGCACTCCAGAGTGAGGGTTACTGGCTCGATATCGGTACACCCGAGAAGTACGAACAGGCGCAGCATGATGTGTTACTCGGCTGCGTTGGTCTACCGCCTGCACCCGGGGCTGTTGAGCGCTCGCTCGGTATTTGGGTCCAAGGCACACCTGAGATTGCAGCGGATGCGCTACTAGAGCCTCCCTGCCTAATCGGGGACGGCGCTGTAATCGGAGCGCGCGCCCAGATTGCGAACTCCGTAGTTGCAGCAGGGGTTGTGGTTGGCTCGGATGCGGCAGTTAGAGACGCAATTCTCTTAGAGGGCGCCTCAGTGCCCGATGGTGCAGATGTAAAAAACCTCGCAGTAACCGGCGAGTGCGAACTCTCCGTCGTTTAGAGCGAAGACTCTTTTACGGCCCTGTGCAGGTTGCGCTAGTTGTTTGAAGCACGTTTGAACTGCCGTCTAGGAGCTGCACAGTTACGCTCTTAGCGTTGCCGCTCAGAGCCCAAGAGAACTTAATTTTTCCAGGAGTAGCGGTTGACTTGGTGCCCAGTGCGCCACCTATACCGTCGAATTTAAAATTTGCTTGAGTAATGGCTGTATTTAGGGTGTTGCCCCAAGATACCTCCGCCTTGACTCGCGGTTCACTGACGTTCGTGCATGTCGTCGTTACGGGGTCTCCTGATAAAGCTCCAGAGCGATTCGCGGAGGATGCACCACATGCGGGGAGCAGCATTAGAGAGAGTGCGACCATCGCCGCTACCGAGAGGTTTCGTACTTGAGTTTTGATTGTTCTCTCCAACGTTTTGCTAACAAAATAGTCTTCGAACTCTAATCGGGCCGAGGGGCGCTGCATTGCCTGGGCACAAGTTACGTATAGGGGAGAGCCAAGAAGGCCAGCGGAAAACCTCCTATGCAAAACGTCGCAGGGAGTCAAGAGGCACCGCAGGTCGCGGACGACCTACGTAACTTGGGTCGGCGCGCCCGAGAGTAACTAAAGCGTGGGGGAGCCAATCGCTTGGCAGGCTTAGAGCGTCTCTAGCCTCCTCTGGGCAGAACATCGGTGCCGCAACCCAGCACGATGACCACCCTGAGTCCGCGGCCGCAAGCATGAGATTCTCTACCGCAGCACCTAGCGAGAGGAGCGCAAGACCCCACTCGGCGAGGCGACGCTGATCATCTGGATACTCATCTAACCCTTCGTTCGTGAGGCACCCGAGAACCAATGCCGGTGCACCAATAATCGTGCGGTGCGACTTCTCAATTAGGGAATCGATTAGATCGTTGTCAACTCCATCTGCTGTTAGGTCTCGTCGCCAGCGCTCACCCATGCCGTTGGCTAGATCTTCCTTGGATGCATCGCTATCGATCGCAACAAAACGCCAAGGCCGCGAGTGGTGCGGTGCGGGGGCTATGCAAGCAGCCTCAATCCAGGTATCTATTAGGTCGCGCGGAACACGCTCCGGCAGATAGGAGCGTATTGATCGTCGTGCCTCTAAGAACGCTGGGAGCGAACTCAACGAAATAGATCCTCTTGAGGGTTTCGCACAAGTTCCTTGACGCTCGACTCTCTGAAGAAATCAGGGTTGAGTCCGCGCACGATCGCAACGGCCACTCCGGTTGACTTACCCATGACAAGCTCAGCTGCAGAGGCAATCTCGTCTGCGACGGCGACCTCTGTCACCTCGAGCTCTCTGCCATTGCCGTCTTGCGTTCCGCGGAGGTCGAGGATTGCGGCAATGCCGGCGATGCCGATGGCTACATCAGTTAGGCCATTTCTCCACGCTCTTCCAAAAGTGTCGGAGATGATTACACCTACATCGATTTTCTCGACGCCACTGAGGCCGTCTCGAATGCGGCGGGCAGAGCGATCAGAGTCAATCGGCAAGAGTGCTGCAACTCCTTCGTCAACATTTGAGAGATCGATACCTGCATTCGCGCAGATAAAGCCGTGTGTTGTCTCTGAGATAATTAGATCGCCGCGACGTCTAACGATGCGAACCGACTCGGACTCAACCAGTGCGCGTTTTGCTTCTCGGTCACCATGATCGAGCGCAACCATTCGCCCCTCAGATTTAGAGACAATCTTCTGCGTAACCACGAGGCAGTCGCCGTCGTGCAGCGGCATGCCTGCTTCCCATGCAGTGCGTGCGATTAGCTCGGCGAGGTTGTCGCCCTCTTTGATCTCGGGGAGTCCAGTGAGCGGAATGACTGATAGCGGCTGCATCGGCATTTATGCCATTGCCTGAAGAACGCTGCGAGCAAGCGATGCTGCAACATCGGGGTCTGACATGAGGGTCTGCGCCACTACCGCTCGAACTCCGAAGGCCTCAACATCACCGGAGCGTGACGCGTCGCGCTCGTCGATTACGAGAGTCGAGCAATACTCCGCGTAAGTCTTAGCGACTCCAACACAGGAGACCTCGATACCGAGTGAGTTCATCAAGCGATCTGCAGGCCCTTTTACAGTCTCTCCAGCAATAATAGGGCTAACGCCTACTACGCGAGATCTACGCGCTATCAGGGCCTCGCGTACTCCAGGTACAGCCAGAATCGGACCGATTGAGATGATCGGGTTGGAGGGGCAGATGATGATTGTCTCGGCCTGAGAGATCGCATCTAAAACGCCAGGGGCAGGCAACGAAGTCGGTGCGCCAGCAAACTCAACACTGCTAACCAATGGGGCGGTGCGTTCTTTAACGAACCACTCCTGCATGCGAAGCACTTCTCTTGATCCGTCCTCGCGCTCGACGGTGAGGCGTGTGCCTACGGAGTCATCGGTCATGGGGATTAGGCGCGTTGTAATACCCCATGACTCGGTAATCTCGCGCGTCACCTCACTCAGTGTTGCTCCGTAGCGGAGGCGCTCCGTTCGGAAAAGGTGTGTTGCGATGTCGAGATCTCCAAGACGGAACCAAGGCGCGACTCCGTAACGGCTTAGCGCTTCGATCGTGCGGAACGACTCGCCCTCGAGTCCCCAACCTTGTTCAGGGTGCTCGGCTCCAGCGAGGGTATAGGTAACAGTGTCGAGATCTGGCGAGACGCTTAAGCCATGGAAGATGTCATCGTCGGCAGTATTGACGATCACCGTTATGCCTTCTGGTGGAGCGACGCGCACGAGCCCTCGTAGGAAGCGCGCTGCTCCGACTCCACCTGCAAGTGCAACAATCATGGACGCAAGGGTAACCGGCGCGAAGAGACCCCCCGTTAGACGAGGGGCCTCATTCTGCTCGAACTGCGTCAGAGGGGGGAGTCTGACGCAGTCTTCGAGATAATTATCTAAGTGCTAACCCGCCCTTAGATGTTGATAGTTCCGCGTACCTTCTCAACACCTGCACTGAGGGTTGAAGAGATTGATGCCGGGACGGATTTGACGGAGTCTGGGATCGAGCCGGCGACCTGAGAAGGAATGCCCTTGATCTGCTCAAGAGTGGGCTCGACACGAGCGGAGACCGCATCGTAGGCAGGTGTGACTGCATCTCTGGCCTGGCCGGAGACCGACTTAGCGAGAGTTGCAGGGCTGCTCACCTGGGAGACGACGTAGGAGCCGGCCTCGCTAGCTTTGGTGCGAAGTGCGCTTGACTGCTCCGTGAATCGCGCCTGTGCACTGCGGCGGCGCTGCTGAAGAGACTGGAAGCCAAGAACTCCGGCTCCAACGGCTACATACCCAGCCTCTGTGGCGGACTTGCGGATATCGAGGTTGCGAGGGTCGAGCTTGTTGAGGTCAATGTTACTGAGATCGATGTTGCGGGGGTCGAGCTTTGTTAGATCTATGTTGCTGAGTCCGATGGCCATGGTTGGCTCCTTTGCTGTCTTCTATTTGGTGTTTAGGGGGTTATTCGGGTTGCGGGTTGGCCGGCGAGGTCTGGCCAAGCGGGCGGTGCAAGCAGTATAACGCATTTGTTAAACAGTTGCAAGCAGCGGGAAGAATGGTGAAAAGTCCGCACTCCAGCCGGGTTCTCCTTAGCGTCGCCTGCCAAGTTATGGCCTCCGGCTAGGTTCAGGGGGTGGACTCAGAAGCACCGGAGACGCCCGGTGGCCCCGACCTGGGGCCTGAGCCGAGCAGTGAAGTCGAGATAAGTGGCTCCGATCACTGGTTTACCGATGGGTTTGAGGACCTCCTAGAGGAGACTGCTCATAGGCCACCTGTGGTCGCTGTGGTTGTCATCCGCGATGCAGGGGAGTGGCTTGAAGAGACGCTCCTCGCTCTAGATGCTCTCGATTACCCCGACGTGACCACCCTCGTTATCGATGACGGGTCTCGCTATGACCCCACCCCACGCATAGCGGAGGTTGCACCGCGTGCGTTTGTGAGCCGCCGTGAGAGTGCCTCTGGTTTTGCTACTGCAGCCAATGAAGTTATTGCGAGCGTCCAGGGTGCATCGTTCTTGCTTTTCTGCCACGGCGATGCTGTTCTCGATCGGTACGCACTCAAGATAATGGTTGATGAGGCAGTGCGATCGAATGCCGGAATCGTGGGGCCGAAGGTAGTTCGCTCATCTGACCGTTCACACCTTCTCGAGGTAGGGATGACCGTTGACCGGCTCGGTGCTCCCCATACAGAGATCGAGCCCGATGAGATCGATCAAGAGCAGCATGATGCGGTGCGCGATGTCTTCTTTGTCTCCGGGGTAGCGATGCTTGTGCGCTCAGATCTCTTCGCGGAGATCGGTGGCTTCGACCCGGATGCAGCCCCCGCAGCTGAGGACGTTGATTTTGGTTGGCGCGCACGCATTGCGGGTGCACGAGTAATGGTTGCTCCCGATGCGGTAGTGACACACAGTGTCACCGACATTTTTCGCGACTGTATTGATGCGAATCCTTCACAGGTAGAGGGGGCGCGCCACCGCGCAATGCTTACCTCAGCTGGGGCGCTCTCGCTCCTATGGATGGTTCCTCTCGCAATGGGGCTCTCGGTAATTGAGGCCGGTTTATCCTTTGTAAGCGGGCACCGCGGCCGCGCTGGTGCAATTCTGCGCGGCTGGTGGATAGCGATAACTGGCATTCGCAGTGGTCGCCCAGCTCGTCTTGCGGCTCAGTCCCATCGCAGGGTCTCCGACGGCGAGATTAGATATCTGCAGAGTCACGGGAGTTCGCGTGTGCGCAGGTTCTTGAACGGAACCCTCCATGCAGATGATCGATTGCGCGACATAACCGAGCGAAGCCGCACTCTTACCGATACCGCTGGTGCACGAGTGCGCGAGCCAGTCGGAATCGCCGTATGTATTTTTGTCGCACTTGTTGCGATTGGGTCACGAGACCTGCTTCTTGGTTCTCTTCCTCAAATTGGGCAGATGCGAATTTGGCCAAGTGTCGGTGGAGGCTGGGGAGCATTTACCTCCGTATGGCGTGACTCGCTATTGGGAGCGCGCACTCTTGAGCCGCCACTCCTTTTAGTTACATCCGGAATCGGCTCAATCTTTTTTGGTGCAACTGGCCTAGCTCGCACTCTCCTAGTCGTAGTAGCCATGCCGGTTGGAGTTATCGGGGCATGGCGCTTAGGTCGCTCGGTGGCTGGCCCAGGCATCGCAGCAGTCGTGACCGGGGTTGTCTATGGAGTGATCCCGCTTCCGCGTAACGCAATCGCAGCCGGGCGCATGGGCCCACTTCTCGCGTACGCAATCGCACCGATACTTGTACTCGGGATTGCCCGGCTGAGTGGTCTCTTGGAGGCAGAGAGTCGTCCGCGCAGGCGCATTGTTTCGCTCTGCGTTTTGGTCGCCATCTGCTCGGCGTGGTGGATGCCTGCGATTGCGCTCCCCTTGGCAATCGCCGCTGCATTTACAATCGCTGCTCCATTTACGCGTGGGGTGGGTGTAGCGCTCGGATGGCGCCCCGCCACAAAGATCACCCTCGGCGCTGCCGCTCTATTGCTTCCATGGCCAATCACGTTGATAGGGCTCCACAATGGAGCAACACTTGGGTTCTCGTACTCTGGTAGATCCAAGATGCTTGATCTGCTTCGATTCCACACTGGTCCTGCAGGCGCAGGCCCAGCTGGGTGGGTTCTCCTCGCCGTTGCGCTCGTGGTGCTTCTTATTGCATCGGGTCCGCGATTTGAGTGGGCATTGAGGGCATGGGGATTAATGATCGTTGGCTTCGCGGCAGCTTGGCTTCCGCAGCGAATCTCCTCGGCGCTACCCATGCCAGTTAGAGAGGGGCTGCTTATACCGGCCGCGGTTGGGCTTGCGCTAGCGGTTGGATTAGGGGCGGCATCGCTCTTGACTGATGTGGGGCGACGGCGTTTTGGTTGGCGCCAAGTCTCGGCGGTGCTCGCGACTATTGCTCTCTTACTTCCAGTGCTGGCCTTCTCTGCAGACACACTCGGCGGGCGCTGGAGAATGCCGAGTCAGTCTTGGGCTGACTCTCTCTCTTGGATGGAGTCGCGTTCCTCAGCGGGCGATTTCAGAGTCCTCTGGCTTGGAGACCCTGCGGTGCTTCCGCTTGATCCGGGCCGCAGCGGTGCTGTTGGTTACGGAATTACATCTAACGGAGTCAGCGACTCGCGCGTATTGATTCCGATCCCTGAGCGCGGTGACCAGCGACTAGTTCGCCAGGCAGTCGAGGCGATTCGTAAAGGCAGCAGTAACCGAATTGGCGCACAACTCGGCGAACTTGGTGTGAGGTTTATCTTGGTGCCTGAGACGCCTGGACCAGACCAGCGACCATTCATCGCAGCCCCCGACGGCATTACGTCGACACTCGCCGACCAACTCGACCTGCTCCGACTTGAAGCATCTCCGGGACTCTCGCTCTACGAGGTAGTTCCATGGCAACCAGTTAAAGCTCTCATCACTACAAAGGGTGGTGTGAAGGTCGTCGCGCCGCTACAGAGCGATAAGCGGAATCCTCCGGGGATAGTTCGTTTCGCAACCCCCAAGGGTTCGATGATCAAGGCGAAGAGTGACGGCAAAACGCTGAAGCCTGAAGGGGATTCAAACTGGGAGAACTCTTGGGCCCTTCCTAAAGCCGGGCCTGTCTCAATCGCTAACAGCGCGGCTTGGCTGCGAATATTCGCGATACTTCTCCAAGGTGCAATTTTCTTGCTTGCGATTCGTATGTGGCGATCTGACTCGGAGCGTGCTCCAAAGAAGACAGGGCGGAGGAGAGTCGCAGGATCTACCCTCCCGCCGCGGGGAACCTCGGTTACAGACTCGCTTATTAGTTCAGCCGCGCTCGCTAGTGCAGTCCCTAACGCAGCCCCTGATCTAGCACCGGATGTAAATCCCTTAACGCCGAGCGATGCTCCATCTAGTGCGGAGACGGAGCCGGGAACATGAGTCAAGAGAGTTCAGTGCTTAAGAGCGAGGCAAGAGCAGATCGATTGGCAAAACGCAGCCGACGAAGCAGGCGCAGCGCCGTGTTGGCGGTTGCGTTTCTAACGTTAATTGTTGGCGTCTCTGAGTGGCTTACCCCTACTGAGACTGCAGGCAACGTAACGGGGATTGGCGGCACACATGCCCAAGCGGTAGTCGATCCACAAGAGACACGCTCCACTTGGTTCTGCGCTGGCGGAACCTCGCAGCCTGGTGGGATTGCAGACGAGACTCTCACGGTCGCAAACGTCGGCGGCAACAGTTCATTTGTCGCAGACATAAAGGTGAGCGTCATGACTGGGGTTGGTGTCGCTACCGGGAGACTTGATTTCAAACTTGCACCGGCGGGGAGTAATCGCTTCTCAGCGACAGGGCTCCCAAGTATGCGATCGATTCCGGTCAGCTCGATATTGGCAAACCCAGACCCGGGAGTAGTTGTCGAGGCGATCGGTGCCCCTGTTGTGGTTACTCACTCCGTCTCTGGAGCCGGAGATGCCGCCGCTAGTCCATGCGCTCGCGGTGGATCCGATACTTGGTACTTCGCTGGGGGAACCTCGGTGCTCGGAGCCGAGCAGTGGTTGACGCTCTTCAACCCATTTCCTGGAGACGCTGTAGTCGATCTCACCTTCTTCACTAATACTGGAGTCGAGGCACCCGGTGACGCTCAAGGAGTTGTGGTACCGGGTACCTCGCGTTTGAGTATCCCCATACATGATCTAGTCCCGCGCAGAGATGCTGTTGCAACGCGAGTGACTACGCGAAGAGGGCGCGTTATCGCTGAGCAGTTACAGATTCTCGACGGACGTGACGGACGTAGGGGTATAACTCTGGTTGCCGGAGTTCCCGCACTAGCTAAGAAGTGGTGGTTCTCCGGATCAACAGCGCAAGCAGGTAGGTCTACGAATGTCAGCATTCTTAACCCAGGTGCGACCAAAGTAAATGTTCGCATCGATACAGCACTCGCCGGTGTGGTCACGCTCGCGCCGACTGATGTTGAGATACCGCCGCGTAGCGTCACAGTGACAGATGTGTCCTCACGAGTCCCGGTAGGCACACCCTTCTCGTGGAGTTTGAGTATTCGTGGGAACGCAGACAGCAAAGAAGAGTCCGTCGAGGGCGTAGCGCCAACAGCGTTAATCGTGCAGACAGGGTTCAGCTTTGGAGCTGCTACAGATGCAGGGTCTTCATTCGCAAGTAGTTCGTGGTACTCGCTCTCGCCGGATCTGTTTGGAGGCGCTACTCGAGAGATCGCAATCTTCAATTCATCCAATAAACGTGTGAGGTGGAGAGTGCGAACACTCGGTGGGCTACCTGGTCTCAAGGCGCTACGCGGCACGCTTGCACCAGGAGGGTTGTCTCGCCAAAGCCTCACATCATCAGGAGTTATGCAGGTAGTCGCAGATGGTCTCGTAACGATCTCTGAGACTTCTCAGGGGCCGCGAGGATTGGTGCTCTCAGGGGGTTTACCGGCCTGCCCTTCGCCCCTAGTGGGTAGTTCTTCTGGGGGGCCGCGATGCTGATCTACCTCGCGATTGCAATTATTGGAGCGGTTGGCGGAGTTGTATTTGCATTGGTGGCGCAGCGAGGATCGAAGCCGAGCCCGATTAATGACACGTACCCCGTTCCGCGCCAACTTCATAGACAAGATTTTCCAAACCCAGATGCGCCTTGGCTTGTAGCTCTCTTCACGTCGGAGTCCTGCGATGGATGCGCGCCTATGCGTTCTAAGGTCGATGTCCTTGCATCCAGAGAGGTCGCTGTCTGTGAACTCTCATTCCCGGAGGCTCGCGAACTACACGATCGCTATGCGATTAGCGGTGTGCCGATGGTCTTAGTGGCCGATGCTGAGGGAGTAGTGCTTCGCGCGTTTGTAGGGCCGACCAGTGCAACAGATTTATGGGCTGCGGTCGCTAGTGCGCGCGACATAACCGCTGATGTAGATCCAGGCCTAGGGGCACTCCCTTAATAGGAGCAGCTTTTATAGGGTTCCGGGGTCCTCTGTGAAGCGCCCAATTACTGGAGCACTAACTTCACCGTCACTACCAAGAGCCTCACTACCAAGAGCCTCAGGCACAAGCTCTGGTGCGATTACCTCGCCGTCGATTGTGAGCGATCGACGCGGCCCGCCAGCGCGATAACCCATAGCTTCATCTACAAGGCGCTCCACCTCGATCCCATCGAGAGTCTCGTGTTGAAGAAGGGCTTTAGTGATGGCATCTAGGCCCGGGCGAAATTTGGTTAGCAACTCAACAGTTCGCTTCTCTTGCCCACGCAGAATTGTCTCAACCTCTTCGTCAATTACGCGTGCAGTCTCATCGGAGTAGTCGCGCGTATGCACAAGATCTTCGCCGAGGAACACAGCGCCTTGCGCACCCCAAGCCATGGGGCCGATGCGGTCGGACATTCCCCACTCGCGCACCATGCGCCGTGCGATCTCGGTTCCCCTAACCAAGTCATTCTGCGCGCCAGTTGATTGGCTGTCGTAGACGTTCATCTCGGCTACGCGCCCTCCAAGGAGTACGCAGAGCATGTCTTGTAAGAAGTTCTTGTCGTGCGAGTAGCGCTCCTCCTCGGGGAGTTGCTGGGTCATGCCTAGGGCCATACCAGTCGGGAGAATTGTCACCTTGTGTACAGGGTCAGCATGCTCGAGTACATAGGCAGCGAGTGCATGCCCTGCCTCATGAACGGCAGTGTGCTCTTTCTCGAGGTCGTTCATTACGACTGTGGGGCGCTTGAGGCCCATAAGCACGCGGTCTCGAGCATCCTCAAAGTCGATTGCATGGACCGACTTCTCTCCTCTGCGCACAGCGAAGAGGGCGGCCTCATTGACCAAGTTGGCTAGGTCGGCACCAGACATTCCTGGCGTCCCTCTCCCAACTACAGCGATATCGACATCACTAGAGATCTTCTTGGCACGGAAGTGAACCTTGAGAATATCGATGCGCTCACCGAGTGTGGGGAGAGGCACCATGATCTGGCGGTCGAAGCGGCCAGGGCGAAGAAGCGCTGGGTCTAGTACATCAGGTCGGTTCGTAGCGGCCATCATCACTATGCCCTCGGAGGCCTCGAACCCGTCCATCTCGGCGAGCATTTGGTTGAGGGTCTGCTCGCGCTCGTCATGACCTCCGCCGACACCGGCACCACGCTTGCGGCCGATTGAATCAATCTCGTCGACGAAAATAATTGCAGGGGCTTGCTTGCGCGCTGTCTGGAAAAGGTCTCGTACACGCGCTGCGCCTACACCGACAAACATCTCCATGAAGTCTGATCCGGTGATCGCTATAAATGGAACACCCGCCTCACCTGCAACGGCGCGCGCTATTAGTGTTTTACCGGTTCCAGGAGGGCCGACAAGAAGGACTCCACGCGGAATGCGCGCTCCGATCTCCGTAAACTTTGCTGGGTGTTTCAGGAAGTCGACAACCTCTGAAATCTCTTGTTTTACAGGCTCATACCCCGCTACGTCAGCGAAGGTGGTAGTTGGATTATCGGAGTCGTAGACCTTGGCTCGGCTACGTCCGATGCTCATCATGGAGCCCATCTGACCTTGAGCGCGACGGTTCATCCATACGAAGAAACCGATAATGAGGAGTACCGGAAGCAGGTAGATGATGGCTTGAAAGAACGCGTTGGAGGACTCACGCTTATAGGTGTAATCAACTCCTTCTTTCTTCATCTGCAGCACTACTGAGTCTGGGAACGCATTATTTGGTCCACTACTTGTAAATACCTCGGCGCCGTCTTGCTTAGCGCTTCCGGACTTCGTGAACTCACCTTTCATTGAACCTGTTGCGGGATCGAGGGAGACAGATTTAATGCGCCCCTGGCCGACATAGTTTGAGAACTCGGAGAAGGTGATAGTTGCACTTGGCTTAGCGTTACTGTCACCAAGATTGAACGCAAGGAACGCAGTTATGACAATGCCGATAAGTAGGAATGGCAGCCAGCGTGGGCGCGCCTTTGGTGGAGTTGGCCTGCCAGCGTTTTTCCCTGAGCTCTTCTCGGCCTTGGGGTCGCTATCGCCGTATTTCGGGGTCTTGCGGCTTAAAGATGGGGGCTTCATCGCCATGGGTGGGGCTCCGCGTAATAAAGATGCTCTGCATCAGGTTCTTGACCGAAGCCCTATCGTACGCACCTGCAGGGACTTATTTGTCGTCGGGCATACGATCAAGGAAATATGAGCGCCATCGCACCCAACTCAAAGCCATCCTCCGGCACAAATAATTCACCGAGCGTTCGCTGGGGCTTAGGCGATGCCATATGGGTCTGGCTGGCTGCGCTGGCCGTAACCCTCTTTGCCGGAGCTGCCTTTGCTGCCCTTCGACGTGCCCTGGGCTTGGATGGTGCTGCCTTGGGTGGAGCAGGTGGCTCTGGGTCAAGTGGCGATTCTCTCACCGATATCTGGGATCTCGTATTTAGTTCCTTAATTCAGAACGCCACCATAATTGGATTCATCATCGTCGTATCCCATTTAAAGGGTGTCGGCTCCCTTCGTAGGGATTTTGGTCTCCGCCTGCTGATGCGAGACTGGTGGTGGCTACCTGCCGGTGCGGTCATCTCTGCAGGCTCGGCCATTTTGTTGGAGCCCATCCTTCATTTTATGGGTAAACCGCCGACTCAGGCAGTCGTTACGATCATCGACAAGAGCAGTGGCATCGGTGCATTAGCAGCTGCGCTATCGGTGGCTATCGCTGCGCCTATCGCGGAGGAGTTGCTTTTCAGAGGGCTAGTGCTGCGCTCCCTGCAGAGGCGATACAGGCCAGGCATAGCGATCGCTATAACCGCCGTGACGTTCGCCGCCGTTCATCCGTTGCTAGACCCGAAAGCAATACTTGCTCTAGTGCCCCTTCTGATTCTCTCGGTGGTCTCTGGGATACAAGCTGCACGAAGCGGGAACCTGTCGCGCTCGATATGGCTACACATGGGCTTCAACGCGATTACTGCTGTGGGCCTCCTGCTCAATTAGCCGCTCTTAATTAACCGCTCTTAATTAACCGGTCGTAATTAACCGCGCTTAATTAGTAGAGCTGTCTCAATTGGCAACTCTGTTGGGGTAATTCGGCCTTCGTTGGTGGCCAGATAGGTTCCGCAGCTAGGGCGTAGGGCCCCTCAAAGTCCCCATTTAGAGCCATTTTACGGCGTCTAGAGATTTTTTCGGGTGGTGACTACAGGTATTAGGGCCTAGATGCCGATACCTGAACTGCTCCTAGAGAGCACAACTCGAATCGCCTAAAAGGAGAACCAAATGATCTGCACTAACTGCAATAAGAAGAACGTAATCGAGATCCGTATGACCGTCGGCGGAGAGAGCCTCGCATTTCACCGTTGCGGAAGCTGCGACTCCAAGGCTTGGGTCTCCGGAGAGAGAACTATTGAGCTAGGGCGAGTGTTAGATCTTGCACGACCAGCACGGGTCTAGTAGCTCAGGCTCTAGTCGAGCGGGCTTTAGTTGAGCAGGGTCTAGGCATTTTGGCTCTAGTCCTTTAGCGTTCCTTAACCGCAAACGCGCTCAGCAACGCCTCAATGAGTGAGACAATGCCCCCCTTGAGTACTTCAGCGATCCCACCTGCTCGTGATGCCCCGCCTCGACGCGTCTCGGCGGCTTCTTCAACTGTTGACTCAACTAGGAGTACTACGACTCGCGACTGGGGATCCATCCTCTCGACATTGGTTGTCGTCGCTAGTTGCCTGACGGTGCTTGCGGCGCTACATCCGGAGCTGCTCCTCAAATCAACTACTGCGTCCGGTGGTGACATGGGTGCCCATGTCTGGTTCCCGGCGTATTTGCGTGACCACCTCCTTGGTCAATTCCGCGTAGCGGGCTGGGCGCCTGATTGGTTCGCTGGATTCCCTGCCGGACAGTTCTATTTTCCTCTCCCTGCATTAGCGGTCGTGTTCTTGGATCTTGCGTTGCCTTACAACGTTGCTTTTAAATTTGTAACTGTTCTCGGTGTTGTATTGATGCCGGCCGCCGCGTACGCCTTCGGGCGTGGGTTGCGAGCCCCGCGTCCAACGCCCGCGCTCTTCTCTCTAGCCACCGTGCTCTTCTTGTTCTTTAAAGGTGCAAGCGGACCAGGCCCAAATATTCAGACCATTGCTTTCAATCAAGGCATCATGGGAGGGACTCTAAGAAGCACGCTCGCCGGAGAGTTCTCTTTCTCAATTGCATTGGCTCTCGCATTGGTATTTCTTGGGGCCTTTGCATCGGCGCTCGATCGAAGAACTCGTGCGTGGATTCCAGCGCTACTTCTTGCAGCGACTGTCATGAGCCACATTGTCGTTGCAATATTTGCAGTCGTCGCAGCTTTGGTCATCTGGGCAACTGCGAAGCGGCCGCTTAAATCATTCGGGCTGGCAGCAGCGATTGGTGGGGTCGGCGCACTACTTACCGCCTTCTGGAGTCTCCCGCTGCTAGCGACCTTTGGATATACCGCAAACATGCGCTACGAGAAGCTCACCGATTATTGGGTGTACCTATTCCCGCGTGAAGGTTCGTGGGTAGGTCCGTTCCCGCCGTTCGCTTGGTGCCTCCTCTCTCTCGCAGCGATTGGTGCAATCTCTGGAGCCGTCCTACGTAGACGCTCAACTATCGCAATTACGGTGATCACAGTCGTCTTTGGGTTTGTGTTCATCCTGTGGCCAGAGCTCCACGCATGGAATCTTCGTTTTCTGCCATTTTGGTATTTCGGGCTTGGACTCTTGGCCGCGTGTGCTGTCGGCGAGGGAGTGAGGGCTTTAGCAGATGTGGCGCCGAGGTTCGTCCCTTCGCAGCAGGACGCGAAGTTTGTGACAGCGGTTGTCATGTCGTCGGTACTAATAGCCATCTCCGTATTTACACTCGCTCGCGCATTTAGTACACGCGGTTTCCTGGATTTTTGGGCGGAGTGGAATTACTCGGGGTACGAGGACACACGATCCGATGCAACGCGCGCAAAAGCATGGCCAGAGTTCGAGGCCCTCATCAATGAGATGAAGACCCTCCCTGCCGGGCGCGCTGTATGGGAGGGCGGTGGTTCGCTAGATAATTACGGAACTCCGCTAGCGCTCGAACTGCTGCCGTACTTCACCAAAGGTCGCATTCAATCTGTTGAGGGCCTCTACTTCGAGTCCGCGGCAACTACTCCGTATCACTTCATGGGAGTGAGTCCTATCTCCGGCCCATCCAACGCTTCTAACCCAGTTCGAGGGCTTGATTACCGCCACATTGAAGACTTCAGTCTTGGCGTGAGATGGATGCAGGTGATGGGGGAGGATTATTACCTTGCCTACTCGGATTCAGCGCTCGCCGCAGCAGCGGCCGATGAGCGATTGACTCTCATAGCAACAACAAAAGATACCGACGGCCAGGATCCAAAAGGATGGAGTATTTATCGCGTCTCTGGAAGCCGACTTGTTGAGGGGTTGAGTGCCGAGCCAGTTGTCACTGAGGCGCATGCTGCTAAGCAGAGTGACTGCTTTGACCGTGAGCCAGTAGAGGGGATCCGTTCGCCAAGGCTCGAGGCTTGGGAGTGCATGAGCGTTGGATGGTTCAACGACCCGAGTGCCCTTGACCGTCCGTTAGTAGTAGCCGGCCCTAAGTCGTGGGTACATGAGGCTGACCCTGTTGTCGCTCGTTTACTCAAACGCAAAGCTTTGCCAAAAGTCGAGGTAACAAAACTAAAGCGGAGTGATCACTCAATCTCTTTCCACGTCTCGCGCGTTGGCGTGCCAGTCATAGTTCGAGAGTCGTATTACCCGAACTGGAGAGCCAGCGGAGCAGACGGCCCATATCGCACGACGCCGAACTTCATGGTGGTGATTCCAACTTCAAATGACGTGACTCTCTCCTACGCGCGTTCTGGTCCGGAGTGGATCGGATTTCTTTTGACCCTCTTGGGCATTGCTGGTGTCGTGCTGCTCGCTCGACGCTGGCCGGTGCTTGAGGAGCCAGAATTGATACAGGTATATGGAGAAATACATCGAGAAATAGATCGAGAAATAGAACCAGCAGTGGGCACTCCCGAGTTGTATGACCCATTTCTGCATGGAGGAGAGGAGGTCGATGA
>JBAWWI010000019.1:0-28580 GCA_037146835.1 Actinomycetes bacterium
GCGAGTTCCTCGGGGGTCTCAGCGGCCCAGGTAATTCGCATGCCAACAAAGTTGACCTCAAATATCTCTTCGCTGACGATCATGTAGATCTCGCCCTGCTGGTCAACGAGTGCACGATGCCCGATGCGGCCCGTGTATGTATCTTCGTTGATGAAGCGCTTACCGTCCTTGCCAACAAGTAGTGCTCGCGCCATGCGGTGTGGCGGGCCGATTGGGAGGGCACACTCAACGGAGTCCATGCGAGTTGTGGTGCCGCCTGCACCCTCGCCGAGGCGAATCCCGCGGCCGTCGTCGTTATCCGTACCAACTCTCCAAGCTGAGAACGGTCGCAGCGCCTCGGGGCAGTAGCGGGCCAGCATCTCTTCGTTGAAGATAAATCCACCTGCGCAGAGAATCACTCCACCGGTTGCACGCACGTGTAGGTCGCGGCCATCTACGCGTGCGACTAATCCAACAACGCGCCCAGCATCGACGATGAGTCGCTCGACGCGCGCATCTGTATGCACCGCGACATCTGTTTTGGCGAGGGCGCCGGTCAGGCACTCCATCAAGAATCCGCCGGCAGTATCTGGGAACTGCGGGTGATGCCCGCGAGGCACCACATCGGCGATGGCGTTGAAGGGCCAGGAGTCTTCGCCGCCTGAGAAGCAGAGGCCTGCATCGGTTATCGGCTCACGGTTGGGCTCATCGCAGAACTCGCCCTTGAACGGAACACCGTGATCAACGAGCCAGTTGTAGTGAGCAACAGAGCCCTGGCAGTACTCGCGCACCTTGTCGGCATCTGCATCTGGTCCGCATGCTTCTAGGAGAAAGCTCTCCATGTTCTCGGCCGTATCTGTGAATCCACAAGCCTCTTGAATGGGGGTTCCGCCACCGAGGTAGATGAGTCCACCGGAGAGTGCACTTGTGCCACCACCTGCGCCGCCACGCTCGAATGCAACAACGCGTGCACCTGCTTCGTGGGCACTAATCGCAGCGCATGTACCAGCAATTCCGAGGCCAATAACTGCAACATCGGTCTCTATATCCCACTGCGTTACGGCTGCAGCATCGAGTGGTGCAATTGGTAATACGGCATCTTGAGCTGCATCTGTTGCTTCGCCTAGTGAATCGTTAGTGCTCACAGTTTTGTAATTACCTCATCAGCGAAACGCGCGAGCGAGTCGAGTTGAACAGTTAGGTCGTTAGGGTCGCCACCGTAGAAGTACCACGGAACAGTTTGAAGCTCGGTTACGCCCTTTTCTTCGAGGCGCTTGTAGCCATCGAGGTCGAATACATCTACGCATAGAGCGTTTATCTCGAAGGGGAGATGCGAACGGCCGTACTCGGTGCGGTAGCGAGCGATCTCGGAGAGGGCGTTTGTGATCTCCTCTTCAGTGTTCTGCACTGAGATCCAACCATCTGCGAGGCGTGCTGCACGCTTAAAGCCTGGGTCGCTCAATCCACCGACATAGATCGGTACGGCCTTCTCAGGTGCAGGCGACATCATGAGGCGATCGAAGTCGTAGAAGGCTCCGTGATACTCGTGGTACGCAGGGCCTCCACCGCCGCAGAGGAGTTGAAGAATCTCGATCATCTCATCGGCGCGTTTTCCGCGTGTGCGCATATCAGTATGGGTCCACGTGAACTCTTCAGGGATCCATGAGAGTCCTACACCGAGCCCAACGCGCTCGCCAGAGAGAACGGCCAGCGACGACAGTTGCTTAGCAACCATCAGCGGATCGCGGATCGGCAGCTTCACGACGTTTGTGAGGAAGCGAATCTTTGACGTGACCGCAGCCATTGCAGCGATTGAGATAAACGGGTCAACGAAAGGTGTCTCGGCTGGCCAGAAGCGTCCGCCATCGGGGCTGTATGGGTACTTAGCTGAGACTGTCTCGGGGAAGAAGACAGAGTCGGGGACAGTGATGGAGTCGAACCCAGCCTCCTCAGCGGCGCGAGCCATTGGGATGAGGTGGTGAGCAGGGAACATCGGGAACGCAGCAGTCCATTTCATGTGCGGTGATGTTATGGCCCGAGGGGCTACGACTTCGCCTCGACCGAGATTCTGCTTATTCCCGGGAACGCGCAGGAGTAGAGGTCACGCCCAAATCCGGCTGCAGGGAAGACCGGCGACTGGATGGGTGAGCCGGTGTCGACACGCCCTCGCTCCTCACCGGTCTCGATGTTGAGGACAACCAACTGCTCGGCCATGCGCTCGGAGTCGTGGTCGTGAGTTACTAGTTCGCCTGTATCTGGATAGAGGATCATGTGAGGCGCATGGTCTTGGGTGCGCTGCCAACGGATCTTCGCAGTTCCGTCGTCTCGATAATCAAAAGCAGTAAGCGTGCTGTTCCCGGAGTCGAAGCCAATTGCAATCTTGCGTGATGCGTCGATTGCTGGCGGATTGGCGATTATTCCGTTGGGTGCGCCGCAGATCTCATGCATAGCAACATCGCCACTACCGAGATCGACGCGAATCAGGTGAAGAGGTGCGCCAGAGGTGCCGTTGTTCTTGAAGGTTCCGGTGAACCTCTCGGTACCCTCGCCATTATCTAGGAACCAAGCAGCACCATCAACTAGCAATGCATCCCATCCGTAGGTCTGGCCCTCCATCGTGCGGTACTTAGGGGCGAATACTTCGTCGAGGCTCCAGCCGTCACTCCACTCAAGACGCCAGAGGTGCTCAGTGCCAACAACATAGAGAGTGTTCCCATCTGCGGAGAGGCGAGCGATCGATCTCTCGGGGAGTACAAACTCATCGCAGCGCGGCTCGAGAGTTACCGGATCAAGCGCCATGATCGCGGAGGGTGCATCGCTGTCTTTTGCGAAATCCTTCGTGACGAGTGTGCCGTCGGCAAGAAGCACGAACGAGTTATATGGACGCGGCCGCGGGAGTTGGCGCTGAGCCTCTATCTCAAGTGTCTCCGGATTGAGGCGGTGAGCGAAGGTTCCGTATACGCATAGAAGCGCGCCATCAGCGGCAACCGCTAGACCGCCTGGCCACATGGGTCCGGCAGGTAGAGCAGGGGAGGTTTGGAGCATCTCGAGCGTCTCAGGATCTATGCGCTCAACCCAAGAGTTGGTCTCCTCGCCGAGAGTGTGGCGCAGCATGAAGAGCTCACCTGCGTTGCGCTGCACCGCCATCGTGACCGCAACCTCAAAACGAAAGGTTGCCTTGAGCATCTCGTCGTCGCCTATGCCAAGACCCACACCTGAGAGGGGGATTTGCTGACGCAGCGCACCGCCATCCTCGGCCGGCCATCTGCTTGCGTAATAGGGGGAATCAGATATCTCGCTCAAGGGGTCCATTCTTCGATCTACAGATCAGGCATGCCCATTGCGAGGTTTGCTTCCTCTAGGCCACCATCAACTTCGTAGAGTTTTCCGGTTACAAATGAAGAAGCCGACGACGCAAGGAATAGGGCACAGAGCGCAATGTCCTCGGGCTGGCCGAGTCGCTTGAGGGGAGTGCCATCGACCATTGCATTGCGGAGTCCGTCATCTGTGAGGACCGTCTCAAGAGCACTAGTAGCGATGGAGCCGACTGCGATTCCATTAACGCGAATCTTTGGTGCAAGGTCTGCAGCCATAAGGCGCGTCATATGGGTGAGTGCTGCCTTTGCTGTTCCGTAGGCAACAAATCCACGGTCACGAAGTCGCCCGATTGTTGAGGAGATATTGACAACGGATCCCGAGCCCTGCTCAAGCATCGTCGGGACTGCTGCCTTCGTTAGAACAAATGCAGTAGTGACATTGAAGTGGAAAGAGCGCTCGAGATAACCGGGGGTCGTGTCGAGGAATGCTCGTGGAGCGGTACCGCCCGCATTATTGATCACAATGTCAATACGCCCAAACTCCTCAACGGTCGCGCCAGCTAGGGCAGCAACTGCATCGTTATCGACTACATCGGTTGGGATCACAAGCGCTCGTCGCCCCATATCGCGTATCTGGCCAGCAACGATATCTAGCTGATCAATTGATCGAGCTGCGAGCACAACATCTGCCCCTGCCTCGGCGAGCCCTAGGGCGACAGCGGCGCCAATGCCGCGACCTGCGCCTGTAACAATCGCTGCCTGACCATCGAGTCTGAATCTTTCGAGCATTGTTCCTCCGTTCGTGGTGGATTCTGACCGTAGCGCCCTCTACGATGCTCGGTCATGACCGGAGCAGTAAATACTCAGCCAGATCTCCTCGATGGGCAGTTTTATGTGGAGGACCCTTACAGCACGTACGCGTGGATGCGCGAGAACGAGCCGATCTACTGGGACGAGGTCAATAACCTCTGGGCTGTCTTTCGCTATGACGACATTGTGGCGATCGAGAAGGACAAGGCGACCTTTAAGAATGGTGGCCAGGCCGATAATGGCTACCGTCCAGGAATCTCCTCTGACCCATCGATCATTGGGCTTGACGACCCGGAGCATCAGGTGCGTCGCCAGTTAGTTGCACGGCGCTTTACGCCGCGTGCGGTAGCGGGCTTTGAGGAGCACGTACGCGAGGTGGTTACTGAGATCCTTGATCGCGCACTAGCCGCGGGCACCGTGGACGCGGTCGCAGATATGGCTGCACCCCTGCCTGCCTCGATGATCGGCGAGTTGATTGGTTTTCCAGATGACATGGTCGGGAAACTTCAGGAGTGGTCAGAGCGAACCATCTCGCTTGGTGGAGGGCCTCGATATTTTGAGGATGCCGGCATCATCGCAACCTTCGAGTTTGCTCAGGCCTGCGCGGATCTCTACGAGGAGAAGAAGGGCTGCCCTGCCGATGATGTGATGAGTCTCTGGGTTGATCATGAAAAGACTGGACTCAAAGACTCAAAGGCTTTTGGCCTTGATCAGATAACGAGCGATTGCTTGCTTTTACTTGATGGAGGCGCAGAGACGACGCGCACCGTAATCGCACGCACAATGCTGAACTTGATAAGCCGCCCGGATCAGTGGGAGTTGATGCGCAATGGCGCAGACCTAACCCTCGCTGTTGAGGAGTTCATTCGCTTTGTGACCCCAATCCACAACATGTGCCGCGCTGCCACGCGCGATGTTGAGTTCGGCGGCAAGTTGATCAAAGAGGGTGAGCAAGTTGTGCTCATGTACTCATCGGCGAACCGCGATACAGATCACTTCACGAATCCTGAAGAGCTTGACATCACGCGTGATCCAAACATGCACCTTGCGTTTGGATTCGGGACACACTTCTGTCTTGGCTCCAACCTTGCGCGCCTAGAGATTCGTGTCTTCTTCGAGGAGATGATCAAGCGCGTGAAGGGATGGAGTCTTGCCCCGGGTACTGCTCCGGTCGAGATGCCAAACGCCTTTGTATTCGGGATGCGCGAGATGATGGTCGTGCTCGACCCAGCCTGAGGAGCTGCTTAGCCGCCTGTTCCCCAACCGGTTGCTGCATCGATACGAGCCATGATCTCTTCATCTAGGAGCTCGACTACGTCGAGAGCGCCCATGTTGTCATGTACCTGCTCTGGTCGGCTTGCCCCTGTGATTACAGTCGATACACGCTCATTCTTGGAGCACCATGCGATCGCCAACTGTGCGAGTGTGCAGTCGAGTTCGGTAGCAATCTCGGCGAGGCTGCGAACCTTTGCGCTTGCCTTCTCGTTGGTGAGCATTCCTCGTAGCCACTCATAACCAGGGAGTGCGCCACGGCTGTCCTCGGGCACGCCGTCGAGGTACTTACCGGTAAGCAGACCAGATGCGAGTGGGCTCCACGTTGTGAGTCCGAGACCGATGTCCTCATAGAGGCGTGCGTACTCGAGCTCGACCTTCATTCGGTCGAGCAAGTGATACTGAGGCTGCTCGACGATTGGCTTATGTAGGTGGTGACGCTCTGCGATCTCGTATGCGGCGCGAATGTCATCCGCGTTCCACATTGAGGTTCCCCAGTAGAGGGCCTTGCCCTGCGAGATGATGTCTGACATCGCCCAGACGGTCTCCTCGATTGGGGTCTCAGCATCTGCGCGGTGGCAGTAGAGGATGTCGACGAAGTCGAGGCTCATGCGCTCAAGAGATCCGTCGATTGCCTGCATGAGGTACTTGCGGTTGAGCGTGTTGGACATATTTACGCCACCGTGGATGCCCCAGTAAACCTTGGTCGACATCACATACTCGTGGCGCTTCCAACCGAGTTCTTTGACGGCATCGCCCATGATCTGCTCGGACTGTCCGCCTGCATAAGCCTCAGCGTTGTCCCAGAAGTTCACTCCATAACTGTGAGCGGCGTCCATGCATGCGACTGCGATGTCGAGACCCATCTGCGTACCGAAGGAGACCCAAGAACCAAAGGAGAGCTTGCTGACTTTTAACCCTGATCGCCCGAGTCGGCGGTACTCCATCTTCGATGCATCTGCCATGGTGTTCTCCTAATCGTTTTTCGGTGCCCTAGTAGCCGGGTGAACGGAGCACATCCTACGTCGCGAGCGTCCCTATTCGCTTATGCTCACTTCCAATACTCAACAAACGGGGGAATGTTGTGCTCAAGAAAAGTTTGACCTTCTGGGTCGTTGTGATGCTGTCTCTTGGGGCGCCTACCGCTGCTGTTGCCGGTGCTGCGGGCTCCGCTCGAGAGGCATCTAAAGCCTCCTCGAAGACCTGTAAGAATCTCAACACTTACGCCGCTGCTCAAAGATGTATTCATCTGAATCAGGTCCAGGTAATCGGGAGCCACAACTCCTACCACCTCCGAGGGCAGGACCCGTTCTGGAGCGCCTTCGAGGCCTTCGTACCCGACATTGCTAGAACTCTCGATTACACGCACCCAGCTCTTGCAAAGCAATTTAGTGAGCAGAGTGTTCGCCAGATTGAACTTGATGTAGTCACGGATCCAAAAGGTGGACGGTTCGCCGAGCACAAAATATTGAAGGTTGTAAATCTTCCAACTGCATCTACCGATAAGTCACTTCTTAAACCTGGTTTTAAGGTGCTGCATGTCCCAGAGATTGACTGGGAGACAACCTGCTCGACGCTGCGTAAATGCTTGACTCAGGTAAAGAGTTGGTCTGAGAACAATCCTGGTCATGCCCCTATCGCAATTCTTCTTGAACTTAAAGACGATGCGACTCCTGATCCGCTAAACCTGGATTTTGTTCAACCGCTCGCATTTACAGGGCGCGACTTAGACGCTTTAGACGCTCTCATCCGCTCCGTATTTCCAAGTAATAAATTGATCACACCGGACCTTGTTAGAGGCAAACGTAAGACTCTTGATGTCGCAGTGACCAAAGATGGGTGGCCAACGCTCGAGGCGTCGCGTGGAAAAGTTATGTTCCTGATGGATAACGAGAGCGGTGTTCGCGACCTTTATCTGAAGGGTCACAAGAACCTCGCAGGGCGTGCGATATTTACGTCCTCCTCACCCGGTCGCCCTGATGCCGCTTTCATTAAGGAGAATGATCCGACCGGTGCCAACACGGCAAAGATCCAAGATTTAGTTCAGCGTGGTTATGTGGTTAGGACTCGTTCAGATGCTGATACTGAGCAAGCTCGCACAGGAGATACGACCCAGCGGGATCTAGCGTTGAGCAGCGGAGCACAGTGGGTCAGCACCGATTACCCAACCCCCGCAGACGGAGCCAGATTTGGTACCGGCTATTTCGCATCCATTCCAGGAGGAACGGTTGCTCGCTGTAATCCTGTGAACGGTCCTGTCAATTGCCGTAGCAATCTGTTGGAGCGCCTTCGCTGACCGCCGTCATCAAGGCGTATGCTCACGCCCATGACTCCTGATGACCTAGTTGAGTATGAGCAGATCAAGCGTTTGAAGTATGCATATTTTCGATGCATAGATCTCAAACTCTGGGATGAGATCGAGACCCTGTTTGTAGAGGATGCAGAGTGCGCGTATAGCGCGGGTGCTTACTCCTACCAAGGTCGAGATGCGATTGTTGGCTTCTTCCGCAAGGCAATGGATCGTGAGACCTTTCTCTCAAGCCACAAGGTTCACCACCCTGAGATCGAGTTGACCAGCGCCACGACAGCGCGGGCCACCTGGGCGCTCGAGGACACCGTGGTGGATACGCTCTGGAACCTCCGCATCACAGGCGCCTCTTTCTATGAGGACGATTATGTGAAGGTGGATGGCTCATGGAAGTTCAAGAAGACTGGGTACAAGCGGGTCTTCGAGGAGCTAGAGCCGCGTTCGCCTGATACTCAACTCACCGCGTCTTGGTGGGGAACCGGTGGGCGAAGCAGCCTCCCCGCACCTGAGTAGCAGCCGAGTACCACCTGAGTAGCACCTGAGTAGCACCTGAGTAACGCCTGAGTAACGCCTGAGTTACGACTGGGTCACAGCCGAATAACTCAGATCTGCGAGCACACGCCTGATCTGTCAGACTCCCGCCATGACATATGTTGAATTTGAGAGTCCTCAAGCATTACTCGGCGCAGTTGGTCAAGAACTCGGAATAAGCGAGTGGCACACGGTGACCCAGGAGCAGATCAATCTCTTCGCTGATGCAACTGGTGATCACCAGTGGATCCACGTTGATGTAGAGAAGGCAAAGGCTGGCCCCTTCGGCACACCAATCGCACACGGATATCTCACGATGTCACTTGCGAGTCTTTTTCTCCCGCAGATTGTTCTCGTACACGGACTCTCAATGGGCCTCAACTATGGAGTCGACAAGGTTCGCTTTCCATCACCGGTGCCCGTCGGTTCTCGACTTCGCGGTAAAGGCACAATGATCTCAGCGATTGAGGTGCCCGGCGGAGTGCAGGCGGTTATCAGAGTGACGATCGAGCGTGAAGGCTCTGAGAAGCCCTGCGCGATTGTTGACACTGTTAGCCGTTACCTAGTCTGAGTAGCAGGCCCCAGCGTGGCGCGTGAAGTAGTGAGTGTCACCGATGCAATGCGGACGATGCCCTCTAGTCGTGCGTTTACAGATGCACAGGTTGATGACGCCACTCTCTATCGAGTGCTTGACTCAGCACGCTTTGCTCCAAGTGGTGGAAATCGCCAGCCGTGGAGTGTCTTGGTTGTGCGCGACGCAAGCCTTCGAAATCAGATTGCAGAGCTAGCGCAGCAGGGTTGGAATGAATACGCCGCGTATATACGCGATGGTCTCGTGCCATTCGGCGGAGATGAGCATGGGCGTTGGCCAGGGCCACGAGTTGATCTAGATGCCGCTGCAGCAACGCATTCGCCCAACTCTCTAATAGACGGGATCGTAAGCGCCCCTGCTCTATTGATTATTCTCGCTGACCTAACCAAGTTGGCAGTGCTTGATGCGGGCCTCGATCGACAGAGCATCGTTGGTGGGGGATCTGTCTATCCCTTCGCACACAACATCATGCTTGCCGCACGCTCTGAAGGCCTCGGAGGAGTAATGACAACATTTCTCTGCAGGCGAGAGACCCAGGCGCGCTCACTACTTGGGTTTCCAGAGCACATAGGGATTGCCTCCATGATCGCTCTAGGCGAACCGGTTGAGGCGATTACGCGACTCAAGCGCAGATCAGTTGAGGAGTTCACACAGATCGATCGCTGGGGCGGCGAGCCTTTTACCGTCTGAGTTTGATAGGCGCGCCTCATATATGTCTTCAATAAATGGAGATGCAGCGAGGCGCGTGATGCCTTGTATGGGCTAATTTCACCAAAACAACATCACCAGACAACATCACTAAAGAGCACCATCACCTAAAACACAGGAGCACCGATGCCAGCAGTAGAGACCGCAGCAGCACTCAAGCCAGTCGTCAACGGACTCCCGGCGAACTTCATGACCGACGGACCCACCTATGCAAAGGGTGCGACGCTTGGTTTTGAGGGAATGTCTTTCTATGTTGGTGGCCGCGGTGCTGTCCTCGGTGATGTTGATGCTGATGTCGTAACTGCTGCCTTTGTTTACTTCGAGCCAGAGTCGGTGCGCTCCGGATGGGAACTCGCAGGAACTGTTATGTCGCGCGAGCAGGCAGCAGCAGAGTTTGCTGAGTGCTGTGACCAGTGGGGCAGAGATCACCTCTCCGATGGTCCGGACTACGCGCGAGCTGCGGAGTTGATCGGCAAGGTCGTCAACGATGCGAGCCCTGCAGGTGCTCCGTTATTCGCAGCATGGCGCGCGCTTGACGAGCCAGATGACGAGAAGGCACTTGTTATCCACCGCCTAAATGGTCTTCGCGAACTACGCGGAGCGCTCCACGCCAGTGCGATAATCGCAGCAGGTTTTGAGCCACTCGAGGCTGTAATGGTCACCACGCCTTACATGGCAGGTATTTTTGGTTGGCCCGAGCCGCACCCGGTTGTTGATGCAGCAGATGCTCGCATGGTGACAGCCGAGGCCGCTACTGATGCTGCCTTTGCGCGTGCTGCTCTCGCGACCCTTAGTGATGCAGAGCAGGCAGAGTTAGTCGCGATCTCTGCTGAGATTCTCGCTGCTCAGGTCTAAACCGAGTCTGGTCTAACCCCGACCTCGCTACTCTGGCAGTAGTAGTTACTCGGCGTTCGCGAAGAGTCGTATTCCTAAGCCGAGCATTGCTGCGCCTAGAAAAAGAATGATCGCCGCATCGGCCCACATTGGTACTGGGTTGCCGAAGAGTGTCAGCGGTGCCGCCTGCGGGATGAGGATTCGCCTGCAGAGATCCACGCCGTAGGTAGCGGGGTTGAGTCGAGTCAGCACGGCAAGCCAAGTGGGTAGCGATGTGAGCGGAAAGACCGCTCCCGATAAGAAGATCATGGGCTGCATTACAAGCGCCATGACCATCTGGAAAGACTCCATGCGCTGAATCCGACTTGATATCACGATGCCTAGGGAGGAGAGGGCGAACGCGAGTAGCAGTAATGCGATTATCAACCCGAGCACTCGTGGCACCGTGAGGTGAACGCCAACGAACGGTGCAAAGACGATCAGTAGCAATCCCTGCGCTACTGAGACGCTCCCACTTCCGATTGCCTTACCGAGCACAAGCGATCCGCGCGAGACCGGAGCAACAAGCATCTCGCGGAGGAACCCAAACTCGCGGTCCCACACAATCGACATCGCCGAGAAAAGCGAGGATGTAATGATTGACATTGCGAGGATGCCAGGGAAAATGTAGACCTGATAAGAGACTCCACCTGCACCCTTATTGCCGACAAGGCTGCCGATACCTGCACCCATGACTAGAAGGAAGATGATCGGCTGAGCGATGCTCGAGATGATGCGTGTAGGCATGCGTCGCAGGCGAATTAGCTCGCGAAACCAGATCATGCGGATGGTGCGTACGTTGCGGAGCAGCTTTCCTGCTGGAGGCTTTATGCGCCCTGTGGGTGCAGCTGCGGGGATTGGGTTTGCCAATGCAGTCATCGTTATCTCCTGAAAGCTCGAACCATTGGGTTTGCCGCTAGTCCGCCAGAGCTATCCGCATCCCGAAGAGCGCGACCTGTGTATTTGAGGAATACGTCATCAAGGCTCGGGCGGCGCACGTTGATGCTGCGCACCCCTACCTCGAGGGTCGAGAAGATGCGCGGCACAAAGGCCTCTCCATCAACGACCCGAATCACCAAGCCGTCGGGTGTCTCCTCCACATCGATACCGAGGCCTGCCTCGAGCTCGGCGCGTGCTGCAGGGTCATCTGCAGTTATGAGGGTGATGATGTCGGCCCCTACCGATGCCTTTAGGGCAGTCGGGGTATCGATTGCAACTATCTTGCCTTGGTCAATGATCCCGATGCGGTCGCAGCGCTCGGCTTCATCCATGTAGTGGGTTGTCAAGAACATCGTTACGTTCTCGCGAGCTCGAAGTTCGTCGACGTAGTCCCAGATATGGATTCGAGTCTGGGGGTCGAGCCCGATGGTCGGCTCGTCTAAGAAAAGAACTCTCGGCATGTGCAGGAGGCCGCGCGCAATCTCAAGGCGGCGCTTCATACCGCCAGAGAAGAAGCGAACCTGTTGATCGGCGCGATCGCTAAGCCCAACCATCTCGAGGAGCGGATCCATACGTGCTTTTACCTCGCTCGGGGCGATTCCGTAGAGGATGCCGTGAAAACGCAGATTCTCGGCGGCGGTTAAGTAGTCGTCGAGGGTGATCTCTTGAAACACGAGCCCAATGTTTCGCCTCACGTCGTCTCGCTGAGTAGTGACGTCGTAGCCAGCGACCCGTGCGGAGCCGCCTGAGAGGCCAAGCAGGGTGCAGAGAATTGAGATGGTGGTGGTCTTGCCCGCACCGTTGGGGCCTAGGAATCCAAAGAGTTCACCGGCCTCAACTTGGAACGAGACGTCGTCTACAGCGGTGAAGTCATCGAAGGTCCGCACCAAATTCTTAACGACTATGGCGGGCTCAGATTTGCCTGCGTTATTGCCTGCGTTACTGGCTGCGTTATTGGCTGGGTTAGGGGTGCTTGTCTCAAGATTCGTCACCTGTGCATCTTCGCAGGTTTAGTGGTGCATCTCGGTGTTCTAACGGGCCTACGATAGAGATCCATGGTTGCCCTCCCCACAGAGATTGCATGGCTCGATGCCGACGAGGTACCGGGACCAGCCTTGCCCTTAGGCGAGCGCGTACTTCTCGAGGGTCGAGGAACCACTTTTGTGCGCAGAGTCAAGGGACCGGCAGGCGCACCTACAGTTCTCTTGATCCATGGTTGGTGCGCTAGCGGTGGGCTCAATTGGTTCCAGGCCTTCGATGCAGTAGGGGAGCGATTCTCAATCCTGGCCCCTGATCTTCGCGGGCACGGACGAGGAATGCGCACACCGGAGCGGTTCCGACTCCGCGACTGCGCTGATGACTTAGCTGCGCTCATTGAGTCAGAGAAGTGCGGACCTGTGATCGCGGTCGGCTACTCGATGGGTGGACCAGTCGCTCAGTTGCTCTGGAAGCGCCACCCGCATCTCGTCTCTGGATTAGTTCTCTGCGCTACGGGATCTGAGTTTGTATCTGGTTATCCAGCTCGCGCAACCTTTGCAGCTGCGATGACGATTGCCTCGCGCGGATTGCGAATCGGCGGGCACATGAATTTTGTACCGCATGCGATAGGCAAGCGTATTTTTGGAGGACGAGCGCCTACCCGCCCTTCATCCTTTGCGGGATGGGTACGTGATGAGTTTCGCCGCCATGACCTGCGTCTTGTTACCGAGGCTGGGCGTGCTGTGAGCGCGTTCTCTTCAGGGCGCTGGATTGGGCGTATTGATGTGCCGACAACGGTATTGGTTACCACCAATGACCGAGCGGTAAACGCAGAGAATCAGGAGCAACTTGCTCATGCGATTCCTGGAGCGCGAATTATGCGCATGGACGAGACCCACCTTGCATGTACTAGCCCCGAGTTTGGGAAGCGCATACTCAAGGCTTGTCTAGACGTTCAAGACCGCATCTAAGTAGTTCCTGTGCTTAGTGGGCGTGTAGCGGTTGTAACCGGCGCAGCATCGGGGATTGGACGCGCATCCGCAGAGGCACTCGCCCGTGCCGGCGCATCGGTCGTGGTAGCTGACATTGATGAGGTCAAGAGTCGATCGGTAGTTGATTCGATTGAGGCCGAGGGTGGGCGTGCAATTGCGTTTCGCACCGATGTAACCGAGCACGAAGAGTGTGCAGCGCTCGTCAAGCGCGCAGTAGATGAGTTTGGTGCTCTACATATTCTCCATGCCAATGCCGGGATTGCGCTTCCTTTTCGCGGTGATGGTTTTGCTCCAGATATTGACCCTGCCGCTTGGGATCGAGTTATCAAGGTAAATCTCTCGGGTGTTTTTTACTGCGCCCACTATGCAATTCCCGCGATGATTGCTGCCGGTGGCGGATCAATTATCAATACTGCCTCCTCGATGGCGACACTTCCGCTAGGCGGCCTTGATGGCTATGCAGCCTCCAAGGGTGGCGTGGCGATGCTCACAAAATCAATGGCAGCAGGTTGCGGGCCGCTCGGTATTCGTGTGAATGCAATTGGCCCGGGCTACGTGGATACTCCAATGAATGAGATCATTTTTGGGAACGAGGACCTCGCTGCAGCATTTGCGGCCGGGCATGCCGATGGGAATCTGCAGACCTCTGAGGAGATTGGCGACCTAGTGGTCTTCCTCGCAAGCGACGCATCACGCAGCCTGAACGGAGCGCTAATCACATGCGACCGAGGCTGGACCTCCTTCAAGCGCCCTGTGTAGCACGCTCCTTCTTAGGAAGCCCATAGACGTCTCGCTGGTTTAGGCGGTCGCACGCGGGCGGGGGTATCGTTTGCCCATGACTCAAGCGAATACACCACCCACAATCCCAATGGCGATACACCGCGGCGAGGATGAGATCCCCTTCGTAGCTCTTGGAGATGGGACCCACCTTCAGTTGCTCCACGTTGATGTAGAGCAGGGCCTCTGGGTTATCCGTACACGGTTTGAGCCTGGCGTTGTTGTGCCGACTCATCGCCACACAGGACAGGTATTCGCATTCACGATCTCGGGATCTTGGAAGTATGCAGAGTACCCAGAGGTAAATACTGCAGGGTCTTACCTATTTGAGCCTGCAGGTTCAGTGCACACACTCGTTGTGCCTGAGGAGAACGAGGGGATGACCGATGTGTGGTTTGCCATCTATGGCGCAAACCTCAACCTCGACCCCGATGGCACCGTCAACTTTGTTATCGATGCCGGCACAGTGCGTGATCTTTATTACGCGCTCTGCGACTCGAATGGTTTTGAGCGCCCGAACGTGATTGAGAATCGCGGCGTCTGACTCCCGAGTCTTAACTCAAGGTTCTACTCCGCCGCTTTATTTAGCGACGATGAATCATTTAGAGCGCTGAGTCGCTCGCCCTGCAATTAGAGGCAGGTCTAGGTAGGTAACAAAGCCTGGGGCTGCAGGTACTACATAGGGGATTGCGTTTACGCAGTGCATAGCGGGTGCGATCAATCCAACGTTTACCTCTTCTCCAACCTCCTCTGGGTGAAGGCCGTGGAAGGTTGCGCTAATCGGCGGGTCGGCATCAAAGGCGATCTCGAAACGCTCTTCGCCGAGGCTCCACGCGGGCTCGAGATTCTCCTCGCCCATTAGCCAGTTGACGGTCACGGTTATCACTGCCTCGTCATTGACGGTGCCCTCCCAAGTGAAGCGCTGAGCAGCAACTGTGCCGGCATCAATTCTTCCAACGAGAGTCTCTATATCAACCTTTGTGATCGCCATTGCGTGAGTGGTTCGGAGCTCATCATCGAGGCTCCAGCCCAGTTCGCTTGCGATCATTCGTATTGACTGGCCAAACCCGTCGCCAAGAATTTTGAGCATCGGACTATTCGATGCAACCTCGAGTGTCTTGCCGAAGAGCATTACCTCCCGCACGACTAACTCGGCTCCGTAGTTTCTAATGTCCGAGAACTCTTCACAGCGCACATGGCGTATGTCTCGACATAAGGCAGAGAGCATGAGTGGGAATCGTTCCGTGATCCCGCCCGGGTTGATTCCTGTGCCGTGTAGCGAGACCCCGCCAGCGCGACACGCTGCCTCAATCTCTGCGAAACGACCAGAGGGAAAGATGTAGCCAACCGGGGTGACCACGTTCTTGCCTGACTCGAGAATTCGAATTAGCTCTGTTTGGTCGGAGAGCATCGGCGTGTAGACAACGCAGTCGGCGTCTAGCGCGAGAATCTCATCGATACTCGAGGTCGCAATTACCCCTGTCGGGTCGATCCCGCATATCTCGCCAGCATCGAGCCCGTTCTTAGAATCGCTATAAACAAAGACTCCAACTAGCTCGAGCTCAGGGTGCGAAAGAATTCCCTTGATGGATTCTTGCCCCACGTACCCCGTGGCCCACTGGATGACTCGGTAAGTCACTTAGCCTCTATTGCTGCTTCTATTGCTGTTTCTATTGCCGCAGACTCGACAGGAGATTTACTGCCAGCCCTTGCAACGATGAGCAGAACAATCTCAACGACTCCCGTAAGAAGTGCGAGCCATACAACGGTCATGGGGCTCGGTGTCGAGATAAATACGAATGCCGCAAACGCCGTGACTACAACGATTGATTGCAGGAGTACCAAGTTGCCTGCGACGAAGTTGCTAATCGGACCGCCGAGGACTCCATGCTCTGATCCAGCAGATCCTGCTCGGTTCGTCAGCCCACCGATAACGGCGCGAATCTTCACGGCAGCACGAGAATCGCCGAGGGCCCCCGCAGTTATCGCGACCACGAGCCCGAAGAGCATCACGATGCGATTAATCATGAAGAGGAAACGCAGCGTGATGTTGTATACCGATGTCTGCGCTGCCTGACCAGTTGGTGTGGTGGCTGCAGAGTTGACATAACCACTTCGGCCGAGGCTCAGTGCCGCGGCGAGCAGGAGCGAGACCACCACAAGGCCGAGCCCCACTCGAAAGGCTCCCTTGCGGCGGTCTTTCGCGGCTGCGATTGAGCCTGCGAATAGTGCGAGGACTAACCACGGCAAGATAGTCGCTGCCGAGTCCAGGGCCTTGGTTGCTCCCTGCGCAGTTACAAGGCCATCTGAGCGAGCGAGTATGAAGTCTGTTGGGAGGAGACTGAAGGGGAGTTTGCTCGTTACTCCAAATGATGTCTTCTCTAACTTCTTAGAGACCTCTTCGTATAGAGGCGTCAGATCAAGCGCAATCTCGCCTTGCTTAGTTCGGATTGTAATTTTCCCGTCGCCGGTTAGAACGTTGTTAAGGCTCTTGTGCGCGACGCGGTTTGCCTGAATCCAGACAGTCTCAAACTTCTTGTCCTCGACTGCCTTCAAGGTGATCTTGTAAGTGGCCTGCTGAAGAGCGGTAGACGCTGGGCTCGCAAGGAAGTCGAGGGAGTCGGGGAGCTTCTCTTGAAGCGCATCTGTGACGCGATTGTCCGCAAAGATATTTGTGCTCACCGATGTTGCGATGGCCTTTTGGATGGCCGGGTCTGAGGCAAGAGGCGTGATCGTCGCGACATACCGATCGGTGTCAAGGAGCTGGTTGCGAGTCCATACGCCGATCACTGTGATTGGGGTAAGGATGATCCCGAGGATGAGCAGAACCCAGGCGACCATTGTGCGCCACCTGCGCTTTGGGGTCTGGGGCTTCTGAACGTCGCTTGTGGAGGCTGAGGCGTTTTGTGTCTTCGTCATGGGGTTAGACGTTAGACGGAAGGGCGCAGTTCAGTCAGCGCAACGGCGTTATCACGCATAATTAATCTGCGCGTAGCCTCTGGGAACTCCGAGAGCTCAGCCGCGTAGTTAAGCGGCGTAGGCATGCCCTCGATATGTGGCCAGTCGGAGCCAAAAATCACACGATCCTCGCCGACTAGGGATGCGATTTCGTATGGGTTGTCTTCCCAGAACGGGTTGATCCATATATTGCGGCGGAATGTCTCTATCGGGTCCTCGGGGAAGAATCCCGGGATGCGCTTATGGGTAGAGGTCAATTTACGGAATAGGTCAGGGAGGAACTCCGAGCCATTCTCGACAGATGCGATTCGAATATTTGGAAAGCGGGTGAAGAGGCGGTCGAAGATGAGCGAGGCCAAGAAGTCGTAAATGGCTCGCTCCATAGTGAGCATGTTGATACTTGGTCGGTCGGCGCCCTCAAATGTCGCAGCGAAACCCTCGGCTGCATAGCCGTTTGCGACGTAACCGGAGTCTGCGGCGTGCACAACGACTGTGATCCCGGACTCGTTGACGCGTGCCCAGAACGGATCGAAGATTGGGTCAGCGGGTGTACGAGGGCCGTTAGCTGTAAACGCTGCGGCTGGTCGCATCACAACAGTGCGCGCACCGTTTGCGAGTGCATATTCAAGCTCGGCTACTGCGAACTCGGGGCTACACAGCGAAATGTACGGAGCAGCGAAGATGCGGTTCTTGTAGTTGAAACCCCAATCCTCCTCGACCCAGCGGTTGAACGAACGGAACGCGATCTCAACTGCCGCCGTGTCGTGCTTGAGGAGCTGCTCGTAGAGCATCCCAAGAGTTGGGAACATCCAGCACTCGCCGACACCTTGCTCTGTCAAAACATCTAAGCGAGCATCGCGGTCGCGGTACTCGGGGCGAATCGGCTCGCGTTCTTTTAGGAAATCGAGTGGGAACTTCTGCTCGGGGTTGCCGCGGAAATAATCGTGGAGCGCTCCGGCCTTAGCGATTGGGTCGAAGGTTGCATTGGTTACGACTCGGCTCACTTTTCCGCCGACTACCGGGTACATGCGCCCATCAATTTGTGCCCACTGCACGGTACGAGGACCAGCCCCTGCCGGGAGGTGGCGGGTAAAGGCATCTAGCGCCTCGTAGTAGTGGTTGTCTGCGTCGAAGGCCGAATAGTCAAGGGCCGGATAGTTGAGTTCGCTCATAGTGCAGAGGATACGGGAGGCTAAGCGGCCAACCTCACTCGGAATACTTGGTTATTCCTCTGCTCCCAAGTGACCTAGTTAGCCTGCTGCTTATGTCCTTAAAGCATCCAACTCGATGGGCCCCGATTGCGGACCTTCTAGTAATTGTGATTTTCATCGCGGTCGGGCGAAATAGGCATGGGCTCAACTCGACTGGGCCCGTGTGGTTCCTAACAGTGCTCTGGCCTTTCGCACTTGCCTGGATAATCTCCGGAGTCACGATGCGTCTCTACACGAGCGTTGATCGAACTTGGCTGCGACTTATTGGAACGATTATCGCCACGGCGATTTTGGGTGGACTCCTTAGAGGATTTACAAGCCACACGATGTTCTCGGTCTTCAACATCGTCTTCTCGATATTCATACTCTTTGGTACAGCAGGGTGGAGATCTATTCGACTGCTTACAATTCGCGCGAGGTCGAACTAGAGATCTGCTTGCGGTTTGTGGCTCGACCAACTGCAACTCCGGCGATCACAGCAATGAGCGTCGCCAATAAAATTCCAAGGCTGACAGGCTGAGCGTTGATCGTTCCAGCGACCGTAGCCTCTACCCCGATTATTGCGACAGTTAATGCTGCGGCTGCTGCAATCCCAAGGGTTATCGCTTCGCCTATCGAAATATCAATACTCTTGCGCGCCACTAGGAGCACTCCGCCAACCCCCATAACCTTCCCTACGAGAATCGCAGCGGCTGTAAACGCTATGAGTATCGCCGGGGAGCCAGCTCTGAGTGTGAGTGGAACGAGCGTGTTAACGAAGACGAAGAGGGGGAGGAGGATCCCTGCAATCCAGGGGTGCCAACCGCGCTCTATGCGCTCATCAATCGGCTCCTTGGTTCCCTGGGCTTTGACTCGAGGTACCGCGCACCCAACGGCGAATGCAGCTAGCGATGGATGTATGCCTGCCTGAATGGAGAGGATGCATACAGCCGCCGCTACCGCCGCTACAGCCCAGCCCCCGAGATGACGTCGCTTGGCGAGTGCCGCGTAAGCAGCAATTACTCCGAGAATCACAGGTACAACCCAGAGGGTGGGAGCATCGCTCCCAAAGACTGCAAGTGCGAATACAGCGCCTATGTCGTCGAAGATTGCAATCGTAAGAAGCAGAGTCCTTAAGTGTGCTGTGCGCGACCTTGCTCCGCCTCCAGAGATCGCAACAATCGCGGTTGCCA
This sequence comes from Actinomycetes bacterium, assembly GCA_037146835.1. Lineage (GTDB taxonomy): Bacteria > Actinomycetota > Acidimicrobiia > IMCC26256 > IMCC26256 > IMCC26256. The sequence continues at coordinate 19,418 of JBAWWI010000019.1, forward strand.
CCGCTATGTCTGTAGCCACTGCCGCAACCCATCCGCTGCTCGCGCCTGAGGTCGAGGGTGAACGTACGAGGAGCAGATAGATGGCTGCTGGGGCAGCCATCCCTGCAACTGCAGCGAATGCCAATACTCGAGCGATTGCTCCGGACAAAGCTCCGTGTGCAGCCTCTCTGCGCAGTTCGAGGCCTACGAGCAGGAAGAAACCGGTAACAGCAACGTCGGAGATAATGGATCGCAGATGTGAGGTCTCTAAGCGGTGAGTGAAGTCGGCACCAAATGGCATGGAGGCAATGAAGACTCCAAGTGCAGCGGCACCAAGAATCAGTCCAGCGGCGCGTGTCTCGACGCGTACGAAGCGCTCAAGGAAGTTTCGTGGCCTATCGAGTTGGGCGTGGGGCATTGATCCTCTTGCCGACCAGACTTCCCGGCGCACCTACTCATAGATTTTCGCTACGTAGATACGCAACTCCTCAGACTCTACCTGTGTCTTCACCTATTCCTTGACGTCTGTCCTGACCTTCACAGGGTTACTAGGTAGCAAGGCTCAGGTCGAGACGTCACTCGAAGCGAAGCCCCATATCGGTAAGCATCCCAATGAGGGTATCCGGAGCACCTGGAGCCAACTCCCCTGGAGTAAAGCTGACGGTCTCGATCTCTCCGGTAAATGCAAATGCGCCGAATCTCTCGAATAGCTCCCACGAGACAGGGGAGCGCCGATCGATTCCAATGTCGATCCCCTCGAATGGGGCAATTCCGTAGAGCATCGGGACTCCAGCAAGGGATGCTGTAACTGCGCCGTCTATCGAGAGCGAGACATCCCAGCGGTTTGATCCCGCTGCACTCAGCAGACACTCGATCTTGTGAGCGCCGGGCGTAATTGGGCCGCCGTCAAGTCTGCGCAGGTTCCCGCGCCCATCGTTGTGACAGAACCAAATGTGGGAGTCGAGGACATAGATCGCGTACCCGCCCCCTTGGTCGCCATGTGCAACTAGGTGCCCACGGTCTGTGGAGTCGAGACTCACCGCAATCTCGATCGCACATGACCTGAACCAGATCAACTGCACCGAGCGCCAACGCTCAAGCGTTGGGGTCCCCGCAGCAATCGTGACGGGGAGTGAGTAGACGGAGGAGCGCTCTGGTCGGATTAGATATTTAAGCGAGGTACCTTCATCAAGTGGATAGATCTGTTGCTCCCACGCGGCCTCCTCCCAAGCAGACTTGAGTTCCTCTAATCGGTCCGGATCGACATCGGCGAGGTTGTTCATCTCAGTGCGATCGACGGTTAGGTCATAGAGCTCCCAAGACTCGTCAGCGAAAGGAGTTAGCGATTGGTGAAGGGTCACTGCCTCCCAACCATCGCGATAGAAACCTCTGTGGCCGTTTACCTCAACAGCCTGCTCAGTGTGGAGTGAGACCGCACTCGGGTCACGCATTACCTCTAGAAGACTCTTGCCATCTAGAGCTGAACCGTCAGCCTGTGTTGTTGGCGCAACTCCATCGACTACATCTATAAGCGTTGGTAGCAGGTCGGATACGTGCCCCCACTGATCGCGCATTGAACCATCGCTCGGGAGGCCATCGGGCCAGGAGACAATGAACGGAACTGAGTGGCCGCCCTGATGCGTGTTGATTTTGTAAAGACGAAATGGCGTATTCGATGCCATGGCCCATCCGCGCGGGTAGTGAGGTGTGGTCTGTGGCCCGCCGATTAGATCAAGGCGTGCGTGGTCTGCCTCAACGTCATTGCCCTGCATTAGGTGAACGTAATAAGAGGTGGTACCTACCTCTTCGCCCTCACGCGATGCTCCGTTATCGGAGGTGAAGATAAAGATTGTGTTGTCGAGCTCGTCTAGTTGTTCTAGCGCAGCAATAAGGCGACCTACGTTTTGGTCGATGTTGTCGACCATCCCTGCGTAGACGGCCATGTGCTTAGCGAATAGTTCGCGCTGCATTTCGTCTAGTGAATCCCATGCCTCAACATCATGGTTGGGCTCGCTATTGCGCGCTGGTAATTTGGTATCCGCAGGGACAATCCCTAGGGCTTTTTGACGAGCGAATCGCTCTTCGCGAAGTGAATCCCACCCTTCGGTATAACGATCCTTATAACGCTCAATGTCTTCAGCCTTAGCGTGCAGGGGAGCGTGGACAGCGCCGTGTGCAAAATATAGGAAGAACGGCTGCTCGGGGTTGGAGCTCTTACGCTCTCGGATCATCGAGATTGATCGCGTAGTTAGGTCATCAGTCAGGTAGTAACCCTCTGGATATTCGTCAACCTCTACCGTGCTGTTGTCTTGCGTCAGCCGGTGTGGTTGGTGAAGATTCGTAAACGCATCGAGGAATCCGTAGAACCGGTCGAAGCCGCGCTGAATCGGCCAAGAGTGCTGAGGTCCTGCCGCGGATGCATCGGAGTCTTTACATAGGTGCCATTTGCCAACCATCAGCGTTGCGTATCCGCGATCCCTGAGCTGCTCGGCGAGGGTATCTACTTGTGGCGGTAGCTCCATTGCATACCCAGGGAAGCCAGGGTCAAAATGCGCGACGCTCCCGAAGCCAGCACGGTGTGGGCTGAGTCCTGTGAGGAGGGACGCACGTGTCGGAGAGCACATCGGTGCGGCGTGAAAATTGGTCATGCGCATCCCGCGAGCGGCGAGGGCATCAAGATTAGGGGTGCGGATCTCCGAGCCATAGCAGCCGAGATCGGAGAAGCCGAGGTCGTCGGCAAGCATCACAACAGTGTTGGGGGCGCCGCCCCGAGGGGTCTTGCGATCAGCCCCGGATCCCTTGGAACCAGCGAAGGTCCTACCGACTGTTCCTGCAAAATCTGGGTAGGTACGAGGTGAAAAATTGTCGTTCATTAGTGCGAAGGTACATCCCCGCGCCTTAGTCTCGCAGCATGACGACAACATCCTCCACAGACACTCGCTTCTCAGGGCAGGAATCAGGCCCACTTGACCAGGCCCGGGCCCTGCGCGGATTGATAGAGGGAGAGGCAGGGCGCACGGAGTCGCAGCGAACATTGACCACTGATCTCGTGAAGGCCTTCTCAGAATCAGGCTTGTTTGGGCTCATGGTCCCAACTTCCCTCGGGGGTTCTGAGGCCGATACGCGAACATCGCTCGAGGTCTTTGAGGAGTTGGCCTACGCCGATGGGTCAATTGGCTGGTCGCTTATGGCTAACGCATCTACATCTTGCTTCGCGAGCATCTACCTAGACGACGAGCCGACAGCCGCGCTGTTCCCGTCAGGCGTAGCTGGTATTCATGGAGGCATGTTCGGGCCTGTTGGTAAGGCCACCCGCGATGAGAATGGTTTCCTAGTAGATGGCTCGTATCACTTCGGGAGCGGAACTGGGCACGCGGATTGGTTCGCCGCTGGGTTTATCGAGCAGGAGAACGGTGAGAACGCGGCGCTCGAGTCGGGCATGCCCGCTATGCGCATCGCCTTTATCCCGGCCGAGCAGATAACAAAGCGCGACGGTTGGAATGTGCTTGGGCTTAAGGGCACAGGCTCCTTTGACTACGACGTGGAGTCCGTACACGTTGATGAGGCTTTCACGTTTCCTCTTCTTGAGCCGGTGCAGCATCGTGGCGGGGCTACTTACCAAATCGGAATGTTTGGTCTTGTTGCAATCGGGCACGCTGGGTTTGCATTAGGCGTTGGTCGCCGTGCCCTTGATGAGGTACTTGAGGTTGCAAAGACCAAGCACCGACTCGGTGGAGCCCCAATTGCCGATCAGCAGATGTTTCTTCACGAGTTTGCAATGCACGACGCTGCGATGCGGTCGGCAAGAGCATTTACCTATGAAGCATTTGAGCAGGCAGAGTTCACAGCAATCGCGGAGGGAGCGCCGACCCCTGTTGAGGCTCAGCGCATGCGCCAGGCCACTACATACGGGACCAGGATCGCTGCAGATGCGTGCCGCTTTGCTTACACATGGGCTGGATCCGATGGACTTCGCGAGCCGAGCATTATCGGGCGCTGTTTCAGGGATATATCCGCGAGTACTCAGCATGTTTACGTCGATAACAACACGTTGACGGCCTATACCCAGACCCTCATGATGTTCGGCGAGCCCTCTTCTTTTTAACGGTCTTTAGTTGAGACGGGTTTTAGAGCGTCTACGTATTACTGAAGCCGCACCGGTAGGCGCTCGAGTCCGCGGAGCGTAAATCCATGCCAAGGCGGGTCAATCTCAGTCGGCTCGATTACTGAGAAGCGATCTAGGAGAGCCTCGAAGACTGCTCTGCCCTCTGCTCGAGCAAGGTGTGCGCCGAGGCAGTGGTGGATTCCGAAACCGAATGAGAGCGGCTGGTTATCAGTTCGAGCAATATCGAATACCTCAGGGTTAGGGAACCGCTCCGGGTCTCTGTTGGCTCCACCTAGGAACGTGACGACAGTGCGCCCTGCTGGGATCGTAAATCCGCCAATCTCAACCTCGTCGAAGGTCCAGCGCGCATTGAGTTGCACGGGAGACTCGTAGCGAAGCACCTCCTCGATGAATCCACCCATCAGATCCGGTTGCTCGCGCAGGAGTTGAAATTGCTCAGGGTGGCGCATGAGTAACCAAAGCCCGTTGCCTATGAGATTTGTTGTGGTCTCAAAGCCTGCAGCGAAGAGCAGGATCATTGTGGTGATCAACTCTTCTTCACTTAAGCGGTCGCCCTCCTCCTCGACGGCAATCAATGCGGTGAGCAGGTCCTCTGTCGGGTTTAGGCGCTTCTTGGCTATGAGCTCCCGGAAGTAAATGCGCAGGCGTGCCCCTGCAGCGACACCGCGCTCCGTCTCCTCAGGGGTAGCCCCCACCTCAAGAAGAACCACCAAATCTCGCACAGTTCCGCGGAATGCCTCTCGGTCTTGCTCTGGTACCCCAACGAGTTCGCCAATTACCGCTACTGGGAGTCGCCATGCGAGTTCCTCCATCACATCAGCGGTGCCGGCTGCTGCCATGCCGTCGAGCATCGGAGCAGCGAGTGCATCCATGCGTGGGCGCAGATCATCTATGCGCTTGGGTGTGAACTCGCGGCTCACAAGACTTCGTAGGCGCGTGTGGTCAGGCGGGTTGAGAAAGAGCATTGAGGGTGCGGGTGCATCCTCTGAGCGTTGTGCACGCAATGACTCGGGTGCTCCGTCAAGAGATGGGCGCACGACATCTTGCGGGGTCTTGCCAAGGCGTGGATCGCGAAGCGCTGTGCGGCAGTCTTCAAAGTTGCTTAGGTACCAAAGCGCGCCCTCGGCGTTTCCATGTATCGGCATGTTCTCACGTAGTGCTTTGTAGCGCGAGTACGGGTCTTTGCGACCCTCTGGCGAGCCAAAGATCTCTGCGATGGTCGCGTCAGCATTGAAAGTCTCTGGGGTGGTGGCAGTCATTAGTTAGCCTCAAACTCAGCGGCGGGCTTCATCATGTCTTTACGTTATCTACTAGCGAGAATCTCTGCGACCTGATCTCGCAGAACATGCTTCATTACCTTGCCAGAGGTATTGCGGGGCAGCGACTCGACCAAGACCACGTGCCGCGGTTTCTTGTAGGAGGCGAGGTAATCCTTAGCGAGCGCCACTATCTCTTCGCTGGTTACAGCGATCCCCGGGCGGGGAACAATCGCTGCGCATACTGCCTCGCCCCAATGTTCATCGGGTACTCCAATAACCGCAACCTCAAGCACGCCAGGGTGGCGGTGAAGTACTTCCTCGACCTCTCGAGAGGCGACGTTCTCTCCACCGGTGACGATTATGTCTTTCTTGCGATCCACTACAGAGATAAATCCCTCGGAGTCAATGAACCCAAGGTCGCCGGTGCGCAGCCATCCATCGATGATTGTCTCGGCTGTAGATGCAGGGTCGTTCCAGTATCCAGAGAAGACCTGCGCTCCGCGGATCACTATCTCGCCGACCTCTCCCGTCGGTAGATCAACCATTGCATCATCGACTATCCGTGCCTCGGCGAGCGGCCCAGGCTTTCCCGCCGCGGTGAGTAAGTGCGGGTCAGTGGTAACTCCGCGACGATGAGCATCGCCATCCATGAAGACAGCGTTGCCGCCTAGCTCTGTCATCCCGTAGCCCTGCGCAAAATCGCAGCCCCATCGCTGCATTGCGCGTCGAAGAATCTCGGCCGGCACCGACGAGGATCCATAAGCGATCTGGCGCAGGCTTGCGAGAGCTTGGTCGTCAGCCTCGGGGTGCTCAAGAAGCGTCGAGACCATCGTGGGAGCAAGGGAAGTGTTAGTTACGCCATGTCTCTTTGTGAGCGTGAGAAATTCATCCGCCTCGAAACGCTTCACCAACACAACTGGGCGCGCCCGACTGTGCATGATCAGAAGGTTGTATCCAGCAACGTGGCAGAGCGCGAACGCTAGAAAATAGACATCATCCTCTGCTACCCGTCTGCCGAGTGCAGTGTTCTCCGCTGCCGCGATGAGAGCTCGGTGAGGAAGCATCGCCCCCTTAGGCATTCCAGTGGTTCCGCTTGTGAAGAGAATCCAAGCGGTCTCCTCGGGGTCTGTTGCAATCTCGCTCTCAAACTCATGATGAGATCCATCCGCAAAATCGTCGTACGCGATTCTCCCGGGAGCGCAGTCGCCCCCGATCTCGATGAGAACAAAAGTCTGCTCGCCAGGCGCCGCCGCCGAGTTGTTATCGGTGCTGCCCCCGTCGGCTCTTGGCAGGTGAGGCTCTAGTGCGTCGAGTAGCGCACGTTCACCGATGATTACTCGCGTCTGTGTGGCATGAAGTATCTCGACCCACTCGCGCGGGTTGAGTCGGTAGTTAAGGGGAACCATGATGCGTCTTGCTCGAGCGATCGCGTAGTACGCATCGGCAAACTCAAGTGTGTTCTCCGAGAGAAATGCGACGCGCTCATGCCGCTCAGTAATTGATGCAACTGCATTCGCTAAACGCTTGACGCGTTGCTCGAGTTCGCTGAAGGTAACTACACGGCCCTCGACAATTACAGCGGGCGCGTCTGGGTTATTTAGCGCGCTGCGCTCAACAATTTCATGTAGCAGCATCGAACGAGGTCCGATCTATTGTTTTAAGTAACTACTTTGTTGCGGTCTTTACAGAGAACTCGACACTTGGCTCAGTAGATGCATACTCAGGTGTGAGGTATGCGGTGTACGCGCTCTTCCCCGCTAGTTGATCTAGGAAGAATGAGATTGTGTAGGTCTCGGTAAGGCTATTGGCCTTCTTCCATGCGAGTTGGCCTGGCTGGCAGCCGCCCTTTCCGCTCTTAGTAACAGTGTCGATAATGACCTGAGGGACATTCTTGATCGTCGGGGCAATCTCTAGGTAGTAGCAGATGTCGCTGAACGACTGGTGCGCGCCCTTAACAAGGTCAACACGGTAGAGAGGGCGTGCTGGAATCGCATTCCAGGTGCGCACGGTATTTGGCTTGAGTTTCGCAGTTTGATCAAGCGTTCCGCTTATGAGCATCGTAGGCACTTTTACCTTCTTCAACTCATCGAGAGGAATTTCTTTTGTATAGGCAGCGAGACCAACGATTGCTTTGATCTTGGGGTAGCCCGGGAGACCGCCGTGGCCAACAGTCCCGATGATGGCTGTCATGCCACCAAGGGAGTGCCCCATGATGCCGATCTTCTCAGGGTTAATCGATTGGTAGAGCAGGTCTCCACTATTCGCGTTGCGCGCAAGCGCGTCATCAAGAGTCGCTCGCACATCGCCGACGCGGTTCAGCTCATTCTGAGTGCGCTTGGCGATCTGGCCAGTTACAGCATCAATCGCGGTATTACCTGTGTGGTCAGGTGCAACTACTACAAAGCCGTGGCTCGCAAGGTTCTCTGTAAGGAAGCTAGAGATGAAGCGAAGACCGCCGTATCCGTGTGAGTACATGACGAGCGGGAATGGGCCTTGAGTGGATACTGGCAACCCAGAGAATGCAGTGCGTGACGGAACCTCTACACCAGGTATGACGAGGTAATTGACTGGAGTTGCGCCCTCAACGCGTGACTTATCCGCTGGGTACCAGACATCTACGGTGAGGTCGCGCTCGGGTCGTTGGGGGTCCTTCACGGTTACGGTCTCACGACCGACGGCGAAGGGGCCCGGCTGATCGGGTGCGGGCCCAGCGGCTTTGGCGTCTGACTTAGCGGCTGCCTTGGATGCGTTTGAGATCTTTGTGTCGCCGCCACAGGCTGCTAGAGCTGCGATAAGTAGCAACGCGCTCGCCCCGGCAATAGCGCGAGTTCCAATGCGGGCGCGCCTGTGGGTGCTCGTATACGCGACGTTCCGCGTATCAACGGCAGCTGATTCGCTGCTTGTTGACTTAGCCGGGTTCTGGATGGTGGTCTCGGGCATTGGTTCCTCCAAATATGCGGTCTGCTGCAGGTTAGGGCGCAGGGCTCTCATAGGTGCGATGCTAGGAGAATGCATTACGTACGAATCTTTAACGATGAAGCCGGAGAGAGCCATTTCGAGGATGTCCACCTCGCTGAGGTTGTCTCTCCGCCCGAGCAGGGCGTTGCCGAGCTGACCCTTAGCGATCCGGTAGCGGTTGATCGTGCGATCTTCGTCTCGCTCCCAGGTGATGCACAGGCCCCCGATTGGCATACAGCGCCTCGACGCCAATTTGTTGTCGTGCTCGACGGGGGAGTGCGCATTGAGGTAAGTGATGGAGAGGTGCGCGACCTGCCGCCTGGGAGCGTGGTTCTAGTTGAGGACACGATAGGGCGCGGACATGTAACCGAGTATGTGGCAGGCCCACGACGAGTGATACTTATTCCGCTAGAGGCAGATCAATAACTAGCGAGATCGAGCTCAGCGGTGGCTTCGTATTCGCTTGTTAGATCAACTTGCGCATGGTCGTGTGCCAACCGCCTGCGGGATAGTTATCAACGCGACCGAGCGATATGTAACCGCGGCGCTCGTAAAACTCTGGTGCCTGAAAGTCAAAAGTAGAGAGCACGATCTGAGTGCAGGCTCGACGTACTGCTTCAGCCTCGAATGCAGCAAGTAGTGCGCTTGCAGCGCCGCTGCGTCTTCTTGACTCTGTGACCCAGAGAAGATCAACCTCTGCAGTGCCTCCCCACGACCAGCCATAAATTCCAGCCTCGATCTCGCCAGAGTCGTCGCGCAGCCAAGCAGAGATTGGCTCTGCAGACGGTAGCCCTGTTGCTGCGAGGTTCGACTCGGTGATGCGGGCATAGAGCATCTCGAC
>JBAWWI010000020.1:0-28066 GCA_037146835.1 Actinomycetes bacterium
TGTAGTTCCTAATGCTGTAGTTCCTAATGCTGTACCTGCATCCTCCATTGGCGAAGCAGGATTGGTGAGCGGCGGGGAGGCCGAGGAGAGGCTTCGTGTAATCGCGTGGCCCCCTTCGATGGACCGGCGTCCGCTCATAGATGGGCTGCTCCCTGAATCGGGATCGAGCATCGTGATAGTTCCAGATGTTGGACGTCTCAATAGCCTCATCAAATACTTAACGCGCGCAGGGCGCGTGGTGCATGTGATGCACGCAACTCGGTCAGCGGCTGAGCGCACACTCGCATGGTCAGAGGCTCGAAACGGTAACTGCGTGATCGTCGGGGGTAGGGGGGCGGTATGGGCTCCGGTTCCAGATCTTGCAGCGATGATTGTTCTCGACGAGTCTGATGACGCTTTGCAGGAGGAGAGATCGCCAACTTGGCATGCCCGAGATGTAGCGATTGAACGGGCTCGACGCTCCGGTGTCGCTTGCACGCTCGTAGCGGCTATCCCAAGCGCTATCGCAGTCTCGTTAGTTGGGTCCGTGGAGCGCCCAGATCACTCAGATGAACTTGCTGGGTGGGCTCGCGTGGAGGTTGTGGATCTCCGCGATGAGGCGCCAGGGCAGGGACTCCTCACCGATGCGCTCGCTAAGGCTCTGCATAGATGCGTAGATGCTGGCGAGCGGGCACTTCTAGTAATGAATCGCAAGGGAAGGGCTCGATTGCTCGCATGCGGTGCATGTAGCGAATTGGCACGATGTGAAGGTTGCGGAGCTGCAGTTGTAGAGGTGCAGTCTGAGCTGACCGTTGTTCCGCTTTCGAATGAAGTTGCGACTTCTGAGGTCTCTAGTAGCGAAGTTTCAAGGTCACTTCAATGCCCAGTCTGCTCGACTTCGCGCCCTTGGCTCTGCGCTGGATGTGGGAGCACGCGATTGCGCGTTCTACGTAGCGGTGTTAGTCGGATACGCGATGATCTAGCGGCGCTTCTTCCACGCGCAACCGTGTTGGATGTCGATGCATCAACCGAGGTCGACCTAGCTGCACTTAGAGACGCAGATGTGCTCGTCGGCACGGAGGCAGTGTTGCATCGTGCACCACATGATCGACCGGTAGGGCTAGTTGCGTTTCTAGATCTCGATCAAGAGTTATTGGCGCCGCGTCACAGGGCCGCCGAGCAGTCTGCGACATTGCTTGCGCGCTCCGCACGTCTCTTGGGTCCGCGGTCTGAGGCAAGGCGATTGCTGCTGCAGACTCGGCTCCCAGAGCATGATGTAATTCGGGCCGTGAGTGAAGCCGATCCATCGATTGCTTGGGTTTCAGAGACAAAACGGCGCGGGTCTCTTAGTTATCCTCCTTTTGGAGCATTGGCGCAGCTGCGCGGCGTGGAGGAGGCGGTGACCTATGCAGCTAACACGCTCCGAACCTCCGCTGGAGTCACTGTCCTTGGCCCGGTTCCAAGTGGGGCATCGTTTGAGTGCCTTGTTCGATGCTCCGATTCTGAGGCCTTATCTGGAGCGCTCCTGGCTGTGGTTGCAGCGGCGCGTGCCCTAGGGCGCATGCGCGTTGAGGTTGACCCCGCACGAGTCTGATGAATTGCTGTGCCGAGCTTGGATGGGCTCGCTGGTATCCTTGGGGATATGACCACCTTCTCAATTCGTCAGATCGGCGACCCAGTACTGCGCGAACGCTCCGATGATGTAACCGATATTGACGGTGCACTTGCATCAAGCGTCGAGGTAATGGTCAAGACAATGTATGACGCTCCTGGCGGCGGTCTCGCTGCACCTCAGGTTGGAATCACAAAGCGCTACTTCGTTTTTCATGATGACGACTCAGAGACGGCGCTCGTAGCGATCAATCCTGAGATTGTCGAGGAGCGCGGCGAGTGTGAGTGGACCGAGGGGTGCCTCTCCATCCCCGATATTGGATTCACGATCGTGCGCCCCGAGTTTGTAACTCTCAAAGCGCTTGATATCGACGGCAATGAGTTCTTCATCGAGGCTGACGACTACATGGGGCGTATGTTCCAGCACGAACTCGATCACCTCAATGGTGTTCTCGCAATTGACCGAGTTGATAAAGAGCAGCGTAAACACATAATGCGGTTACTTCATGAGCGCGATTTGGTTTCTCCTGCGCCGGCGAATCCGTTCGGCTGAGAGCCGGACTCGGTGCGTATCGTCTATTTCGGAACCCCAAGTGATGCCGTACCAGCCCTTCAGGCGCTAGTTGCCTCTGGCAATGATGTGGCTTTAGTTGTAACTCAGCCGGATCGCCGACGCGGTCGAGGATCAGAGTTAACTCCTAGCCCTGTTAAGCAGGCTGCGGCGGAGTTAGGGCTAACGGTGGCAACCCCTGAGAAGCCCGATGAGATTATTGACGACTTGCGCGCTATCGGTGCCGAGGTTGGGGTCGTAGTCGCGTATGGAGAGATTCTCTCGGATGCGGTGCTTGCATCTGCAGGTAGCGGTTTTATCAATATCCACTTCTCGCTTCTGCCGCGTTGGAGAGGGGCGGCGCCTGTTGAGCGCGCCATGCTCGCCGGCGATTCTGAAACGGGAGTGCAGGTAATGGAGGTCGTCTCGGCATTAGATGCTGGCGGTATCTACGCATCAGAGAGAACCCCTATCGGCTCCACAGAGACTGCCGGAGATCTTCGCGAGCGTCTAGTGGCGATGGGCGCCGAGTTAGTTGTGAAGACGCTGCCTATTGTCCCGACAACTACGCCCTCTCCACAGGAAGGGGAGAGCACTTACGCGGCGAAACTAAAAGTCGAGGAGTTTGAGATTGATCTCTCCCGCACTGCTCAAGAGATTGACCTACTAGTGCGAGCAGGTAACCCGCGCCCGGGTGCTTGGCTAATGCATGAGGGGGCGCGACTCAAGGTATGGAGTGGCGCTCTGGTGAGTGATGCGGATTTCTCTGGGATTGATGGAGAGAATGCAACGAAAGACAGTTTGAGATTTGTACCGGTTGAGGTTCAACCAGAGGGGCGCGCACGAATGTCGTATGCAGCCTGGTGCGCTGGATACAAAGGAACGCCACCGTGGTAGAGCGCGATGACAGTCAGAGTGCAGTTAGTCAGGGTGCAGGTAGTCAGAGCAGGCGCAGCCAAGGCAAACGCGGCGGCTACGGCGGAGGCGCTAGTGCTGACGGTGGTAGAGGGCAAGACGGTAGAAGCGGGCAGGGCGGCAGCGGGTCGAGTAGAGGCAGCAGCGCTAGTGGGGGTGGCGCGCGCGGTAACCAGAAGAAGGCCCCCGAGCGCAATGCCCGCGATCTAGCGCTTGAGGCGATGCTGCGCGTTGAGAATGGAGCTTTTTCACATGTGCTCATGCCCTCGATGCTTCGAACCTCAACTCTCGCCCCAATCGATCGTGCGCAGGTAACAAATCTTGTCTACAGCACACTGCGCGGGCGCGGGCGTGTCGATTACTTACTCTCCAAGGTTCTCGATCGGCCTCTCGACGCGATTGAGCAGCCGGTAGTCGCAGGGCTTCGTCTCGGTGTGCAGGAACTACTAAATGGAGTTGCACCACACGCTGCGGTCGGTGAGACAGTGGAGTCAATTGGTCGTCGCCGTCCGATGGCTAAGGGTTTTGCAAATGGAGTGCTGCGTTCTGTGAGTCGACTCGGCCCGGAGTGGCCATGGCCAGAGGGCGACTCCGATGCTGCGGTTGCGATTCGTACCTCGCACCCCGAGTGGCTAGTGGCGCGTCTGCGCGCCGATCTAGGCCACGAACTTGCTGCCAGCGTATTGGATGCCAATGACACGGTGCCCGGGGTAACTCTTCGGCTCAATCCGCGTTTCTCAACTCTCGATGAGTTGATCGACGACCTAGAGGACGCAGGCGTGACCGTTGAGCGTGGCCGCCTAATGCCGAACGCCTTGGTTGTAAGTGGCACTGGCGATCCACGAACGCTCCCTGCTGTAAGCGAGGGCCGAGCAACTCCACAGGATGAGGCGAGCCAGGCAGTAGCGATGGCAATCGGCGCGCTACCCGGGGAGAGGATTCTTGATATCTGCTCAGCCCCAGGTGGAAAGACGACTGCGATTGCAGAGGCGATGGGGGATAACGGCTTTATCCTCGCTGGTGACCGATACGCAGGGCGAGTGCGGTTGGTGATGGATGGTGCCGAGCGTCTCGGACTCGTCTCAATCCACACATTCGTTGGTGATGCACGTGATGTGCCGATCGCTCCTGCCTCCTTCGACCGTGTATTGCTAGATGCCCCGTGCTCTGGTCTCGGAGTGCTTCGCCGCCGTGCCGAGGCGCGCTGGCGCATTTCACCTGACGATCCTGAGGTGCTCGGAAAACTTCAACAAGAGATGCTTCTTGAGGCATCGCGTTTGGTTAAGCCAGGCGGGCTTCTTGCCTACTCAGTCTGCACGCTTAGTAGTGATGAGACGATTGAAGTAGATAAGTGGGCCCAGAGTGCTCTACCAAATTTCGAGGCGCAACCAACTCCGGCAGCACCGTGGATCGCCCATGGGCGTGGGGCATTGCTCACCCCCGATGCCGCAGGCACTGATGGAATGTATTTACTTCTTCTAAAGGCTCCGGAGTAGACCCAACTCCTCAACCGGTATCCGGCGGGCCTCTCCACGCCCATCTAGCCTGTTCTGCTCCCTTACATAGCGTGCTCGCATCGCTGTACTGGTGAGCATCTACTCGCTCGAGACGGAAGCCCTCATGTGTTTTTTGGTGGTGATGGCGTCTGCAGAGTCTCACTAGATTCTCAAAACTCGCAGGCCCTCCCTCCGCGAAGGGCTTGATGTGATCTATCTCTAGACCGACGCTCATATCGCAGGTTGGTACTTGGCAGACACGGTCGCGTTCCTCAACAGCTGTTCGCAATGGTGCAGGGATGCGTCAGCGGTGTAGGCCTCTGGTCTTTCATGTTCACCACTCTTGCGAGCTTCCTTAAAGATTTCGTCTTGTATTGGCTTGAGCGCGGCCATTACTAGCGCACCGTTAGCAGCAGTCATACGCCCTTTAACATTGAACGAACCATCAAGATCAGTCCACGACTTGAAGTAGCGACTCTTGTGTACCTGACGGTGTCTCTCTGCCTCATCGGTGGCGGCTGCAACTACGCGAGATGATGCATCACGAAGATCGCGCACCGTGTCATGTTTTGCGAGGTTTAAGAGTTGAGTCTCCGTATTAGGTGCAACGATTGCACCGCGCGCTACCTCGACAGCCTGTGCGTTGGAGAGAGTGCCGTTTCTTAACGCAGCCTGAGTAACCGGAAGGTGCTGAAGTTGATTAGCAAGCACGACCACTGACTGGGCTTCATACTGAGGGCAGTCTGTCTCCGAGCTAAGCCACTCTGAAATACTCTTCGCGCCCTCGCCCTTCCAACCGTTGGTGCGCTCAACCTGGCCCACGCCGACGGTTCGGAGCGAGTCTCCAGTGCGGCGTATTTCGTCGCCGATCCCTACCAATCGGGCAGACGCCTTGCCGTCGAGAGCATCAACCTCGATACGCGAAGCGACCTCAACTAGGTGGGAATGGGCTGCGATAAGTTCATCGAACATATGTTCGATTATAAAGTGGGGGTGTGACACGCTTGATCCCTCAGGCATCAGCCGTCTGGCATTTCTTCAATCGAGACTTTGGAGAGCCCAGGAGTGTGAGAGAACTTGGAGCCCAGCCCACAAGCAACCGCACATGTCGCGGATAGCCTCACCACACGATGAGTCAAAAAATTGCTCCCTCAATCCTTGCTGCAGACTTTGCCCGACTCGGTGCAGAGGTAGAGGCAGTTCGTGCTGGTTGTGATCTGCTGCATGTAGATGTCATGGACGGGCACTTTGTTCCAAACCTCTCGCTCGGCCCTGCAGTTGTGGAGTCGTTGCGACGAGTCACTGATCTGCATCTCGATGTACATCTCATGATTGATAATCCTGCAGAGTTCATCACGCCTTTTGCCAACGCTGGGGCTGACAACATCACAGTTCATGTTGAGCTTGGCGATCCGCGCCCAATGTTCGAGGAGATGCGCAGACTCAAAGTCGGGGTTGGGCTTGTGCTCAATCCAGAGACGCCGCTCGATGCAGTGATTCCGTATCTTGAAGAGATTGACGTGCTGCTATTTATGAGTGTTAACCCAGGATTCGGCGGGCAGGCATTCATACCTGAAGTTCTTGAGAAGGTTGCCCGCGCCCGTGCGATTGTTGACGAGCGCGGACTCGATCTCGAACTTGAGATTGATGGTGGAATTACCGCGGAGAACGCTTTCATCGCCGCTCAGGCAGGTGCCGACATTCTCGTCGCGGGTAGCGCTGTATTCCGTGCGCCAGATTCACTCGCTGCCGCGCACGCAATCCGCGCAGCAGCATGGCCCACCTGACGACTGATGCAGCGCGCAAGAGTCCTCACCGTCTCTGACGGAGTTACAGCAGGGGAGCGTGAAGATCTCTCGGGCCCAGCCCTCTGCGAGCGCCTGAAGGCTGCGGGCTTCGATGTCGCAGCACCAGAAGTTGTAAGTGACGGCATCGAGGAGGTCGCTGCAGCGTTGCGCGAACTTGTTCGGGACTTTGCCGGTGTCGTGATCACAACCGGCGGTACAGGATTCGGGCCGCGCGACTTAACGCCCGAGGGCACACGGCTTGTTATTGAGAGAGAAGCGCCAGGGTTCATGGAGGCCATCAGGCGCGCATCTGATGAAGGTGGTCGAGGCTTTGGGGTGCTCTCCCGTGGCGTGGCCGGGGCAACAGGCGCTGCACTGATCATCAATACGCCTGGCTCTCTTAAAGGATCCATTGAGGCCTTGGAGACGATTCTGCCGTCAATCCCACATGCTCTCGAGCTCTTATCTGGTGGCTCACCCCACTGACTCTGAGCTGATGACGCATCTCGGATTGCTCTCGGGAAAATTCGGCGAATGACCTGTTTACGTGTGAATTGGCTCCATAAACACGCGTTCTTGCCAATAAATTGCCTGTGTTACGGTTACTAGTAGGTAATTAGATAGTTCATAGATAGCCCTCGGGGATCGGGTGTAAGTCCCGACCGGCGGTGATCCTTGCCCCACATTTGTGTGGCTGGTAGCCCGCGAACCTGCCGCAGCCTGCGGCGGGCCGACTAGGTGAGACTCCTAGGCCGACGGTCAAAGTCCGGATGAAATGGGGGCGACGGAGAGCTCGGGTCTAGGTGCGCGCAATTTTTGCGCTTCTGGCCTCATTTTCTCCTTCGTTGACGCGCTCCCTGAGGGTTAAGAGCGTTATTGGTGTCTCAAGACATGTCAGCGATTGTGGAGATTTTGGTGAACGAGAAGTTCGTCGACGAGCAGGTGATCGATTCACAGATGATGGATCAGGCGATGGGCCTTGCCATCGCTACCGCGTCGCGTTCTCGCCGCCTCTCGCCGCCAAACCCATGGGTCGGAGCAGTGGTGCTCAGCGCCTCTGGTGAAGTAGTTGGCAGCGGGTCTACGCAGGCGCCAGGTGGATCACATGCAGAGGTTGCTGCGCTACTCGAGGCCGGTGAGCTAGCACGCGATGGAGTGCTCGTTGTAACGCTCGAGCCATGTAATCACCAGGGGCGCACTCCTGCGTGCACAGAGCAAATAATTGCGGCTGGTATTTCGCGCGTTGTTGTAGCCATTCAAGATCCTGACCCGCTGGTGTCCGGCTCTGGCATAGAGCGCCTTCGTTCTGCAGGTCTTCAGGTTTCGCTCGGCACTCGCGCTGCTGAGGTGTGCGATCAACTTGCTCCATACCTCCATCAACGGCTGACAGGTCGAGCGTTCTGTGTTGTGAAGACTGCGATGAGCCTTGATGCTCGCAGCGTCGCACGAGACGGAACGAGCCAGTGGATTACTGGGCCAGAGGCGCGAGCTGATGCTCATAATCTGCGCGCAGATTCTCAAGCGGTGGTCATTGGAGCGGGGACTGCACTCGCCGACTCTCCGAGCCTTAACGCTAGAGACGCAACCCCGCCTGCAACGAGACAACCCAATCGGGTCCTGCTAGATGCAAGAGGTCGAGTACCTGCAACAGGACCGCTCTTCGATCAGAGCATCGCAGCGACCATTGTCTTCACAACCGACTCTGCAGACTCCGAAGCTTTGAAGGCTTGGCGCGCGGCTGGGGCAGGTGTCGAGATTGTTGAGCCTCAAGGATCCGGCGTGCACCTAAAGCAGGTACTCCAAGTGCTCTCTGAAAAGTACGGAGTTCTGCAGGCGATGGTGGAGGGTGGAGCGGCGATGCATGCAGCCTTCATTGAGGCATCGCTAGTAGATCGCGTAGTTGCTTATGTAGCGCCAACTTTTCTAGGCAGGGATGGTCGCCTCGCCTTCGATCTAGATGGACCCTCCACGGTGATGGATGCATCAAAGTGGCGAATAACCAACACAATGCTTGTTGGCTCCGATATTCGAATAACACTTGAGCCAATAGTTGCCGCTGAGGAGTTGAGCTAGATGTTCACAGGGATCGTCGAGGAGCTCGGCACTATTGCGTCGATTGTGAAGCACGATGGCGGAGCGCGCATCGAGATTGATTGCTCCAGAGTTCTAAGTGACGTAAGCCTCGGCGCATCGATCGCTGTAAACGGCTGCTGCCTAACGGTGGTTGAGTACACAGATGCAATGTGGGCTGCCGACTGTGTAACAGAGACGCTTGAGCGCACATCTCTCGGTGCCCTAGAGGCAGGTTCGAGAGTCAATCTCGAGCGCCCCGTTCGTCTAGAGGATCGCCTCGGAGGCCACATCGTGCAGGGGCATGTGGATGGGGTTGGAACCCTTGAGAATCGAGATGAGCTTGCAGATGGTTCCACACGCATGCGCTTCACCGTGCCTACGCAGTTGCTTCGTTACATCGTGGAGAAAGGCTCGATCACTGTCGATGGGATAAGCCTCACCGTTGCATCGCTTACAGATGAGGGTTTCGAGATTGCAGTAATCCCGCACACGCTAAGCGTCACGAGTCTCGGGTCGAGAGAAATAGGTGGCGCTGTGAACATTGAGGTAGATGTTCTCGCGAAGTATGTCGAGCGTTTGCTCGGTGTGAACGGCGCAGGAAGCGCAGGGAATTCAGAAGGTTTAGATAGTGCAGAGAAGAGTTCGCAAAAATTAGGAGAAGAGTGATGTCGTTTTCACACATTGAGGCTGCAATTGCAGCCGTCGCACGCGGTGAGATAGTCGTAGTTGTTGATGACGAGGATCGCGAGAATGAGGGCGATCTCATCATGGCTGCCGAGAAGATCACGGCAGAGGCAATGGGATTCATGGTTCGCCACACGAGTGGTGTGATCTGTATGCCGATGATGGGTGAGCGCCTTGATGCTCTGCAGATTCCTCTGATGGTGATCGATAACACCGAGGCACAACGCACAGCGTTTACGGTCTCAGTAGATGCAGCCGAGGGGGTCTCAACCGGTATCTCTGCGGCAGATCGCGCTCAGACTGTGCGCACGCTGGTCAATCCGCTTGCGAGGCCAAACGATGTCGTGCGACCAGGGCATATCTTTCCGCTGCGGTATCGCGAGGGCGGAGTGCTGAAACGCGCGGGCCACACTGAGGCAGGCGTAGACCTTGCCCGCCTCGCAGGCCTTGAGCCCGCCGGAGTGCTTGCCGAGGTCGTTAATGACGACGGCACAATGGCGCGCATGCCCCAGCTCGAGAAATTCGCAGCCGAGCACTCGCTGCACCTCATAACCATCGCTGATTTGATTCGGTATCGTCGACACTCGGAGAAGCTGGTTAGGCGTGTCTCAGAGGCACGAATCCCGACAAAACATGGGGATTTCACTGCCTATGTATTTGAGAGCCTGCTCGACGGCACAGAGCATGTTGCGTTCGTTAAGGGAGATATATCTAAAGCAGAGAGCACTCTCGTGAGGGTGCACTCTGAGTGCCTCACGGGTGACATCTTTGGATCCATGCGCTGCGACTGTGGAGTGCAGCTAGATAACGCACTCGAGCGCATCGCTGCAGAGGGTGCTGGTGTACTTGTGTACCTACGCGGTCATGAGGGGCGAGGGATTGGGCTTGGCCACAAACTTCGTGCTTACACGCTTCAGGACCAAGGGCGCGACACGGTTGAGGCAAACGTTGAGTTGGGTCTGCCGATCGACTCGCGCGAGTACGGAATCGGTTCGCAGATTCTTGTCGACCTCGGTGTTACCAAGATGCGTGTCATGACTAACAATCCATCTAAGTACGGAGGCCTCGAGGGCTATGGCCTCGAGATTGTGGAGCGCGTGCCTCTAGAGGTAACGCCCACGCCTGAGAACATCGCATACCTGCGTGCCAAGCAGGAGAAGATGGGGCACATTCTTGACCTTGATCAGAGTGGCGACAAGTAGATGGGCAGTTACTCGTTCCCGGTCGAGGCGCTCGATGCGAGCAGTCTGCGGATTGCAGTTGTAGTGAGCCGCTTCAACGATGACATCACGGGCGCACTCCTAGATGGAGCTCTGTCCACTCTGCGCGAGGCTGGCCTCCCAGAAGAGGCCCTTACGCTCGTCTCGGTCCCCGGGGCCTTCGAGCTCCCGGTAACTGCGAAGGCCTTGGCGTCGCGCGGTGATTGTGATGCGGTCATCTGCCTCGGAGCGGTGATTCGCGGCGATACCCCTCACTTCGATTATGTAGCGGGTGAAGCGGCGGCTGGTTTGATGGATGCCTCGCTCTATACCGGGATCCCCATCATCTTCGGGGTGCTCACCGTTGATACCCACAGCCAGGCGATTGACCGAGTTGGAGGGAGCGAAGGGCACAAAGGTGAGGAGGCCGCAGCCACTGCGATAGAGATGGCAAATCTCATAAAGCGGATAACAAACAAGGCCTAGACGCCTCAACCTGTAAGACTCACCAACGTGCTTCGACTTGTGCTCCCAAAAGGCTCCCTAGAGAGGGCCACTCTCCAACTCTTTGATGATGCAGATCTGACGGTTAGCCGCGGATCAGATGTCGATTATCGCGGAGTCATAGATGACCCGCGAGTAATCGACGTAACGATCCTTAGGCCGCAGGAGATTCCAAGGTACGTCGCCGATGGGCTCTTTGACATCGGCATTACCGGGCGTGATTGGATCGAGGAGACTGGTGCATTGGTGCACCCGCTAACCCAGCTTCACTACTCGAAGGCAACAGCGCGACCGATCCGCATGGTTGTAGCGGTCGCAGGAGACTCGATAGCAACGAGCGTGAAGGACCTTCCAGCTGGTGTGCGAGTTCACACTGAGTACCCGGAGATCACTCGCAGGTATTTTGCTGATAACGGAATCGATGCAGAGGTAACGCTTTCGTATGGCGCTACCGAGGCGAAGATTCCAGAGATTGCCGATTGTGTTGTCGAGATCACAGAGACAGGCAGAGCGCTTCGTGCTGCAGGGCTTCGAGTGCTCGACACGATCCTTGTCTCTCACACCGAACTGATCGCTAACAGAGACTCATACGCCGACCCCTCCAAGCGCAAGGCCATGGAGCAGCTTCAAATCCTTCTCTCCGGTGCGCTTGAGGCGCGTGGCAGGGTTCTTGTGAAGATGAACGTAGAGGAGGCAAATCTCGCTTCGGTAATCGGGCTGCTTCCCGCGCTTCGCTCGCCAACAGTCTCAAAACTCTATGGAGAAGAGGGTTTTGCAATTGAGACCGTTGTTGCTAAATCAGAGATAAACACTTTGATTCCTGCTCTAAGCGATCTTGGTGCAACCGGAATCATTGAGCTGCCTATCTCCAAGATCGTCCCGTAAATAGAGTCTGCTCCGAGATGCCGTCTGCGATGAAACCTGAGTTGAACGATTCATCGAATTCGCCGAATGCAGTATTTCACCCCATGCCGCGGCGTCGCGCTGGGGAAGTAGTGGAGTTTGATGAGGGGCGCGGGCTCGGGGCGATAAGAGTTGAGGCTGGCTCTGATGATGAAGCGGAACCAGAGCACTACCTGTTTCACTCGACGCGTATTGCAGATGGAACGCGCCGCATTTCTGTTGGTGCGCGTGTTGAGTTCAGCATCATCGCCGGCCCTGAGGGTCGGTGGGAGGCCAACGCAATTACTGCGGTTGAGCAGGCTTAGCCGTTCTCTGCATCGGCGGCGCTCTGTGCCTCTACCTCGCCGGCGATCTGCACGAATGCAACACGCACCTGAGCGAGTGCCTCACGCAGTGGAACCGAGGCTGCGCCGAGTCGATCTCCTAGTGCCTCGACGATCCCTCCTAAAGCGTCTATCGCCAACTCAGCCTGCGAGATCGCTACATGTCCGCGCTCTGAGGCCGTCGAGAGGTGAACGAGGGCCAACTCGTGGATCTGGGCAGCGTGCTGCGCTAGGAAGGCCACTACAGGGGTAGCAACGACCTCGGCGAGCATCTCTCGCATCTCGGCCATCTCGGCCTCGGTCATAGGCTCCTCATCGAATCCCCCAGGCGCGGCACTCGACTCGAGGCCATTTTGGGTAGGGGAGTCCGACTCGGGCTCAGGTGTGTGTTCTCCAGCAGGGGTCCAGATGCTCATGGTCGTGTAGTGTTTCAGGCTTACAACCGATATGGGAAGTGGAAGGCCAAATTTCTTTTGGGGCGCTCTAGGGCTCTCATCGAGATTTAGCTCTCCCACCTGACCGAGATGGCGGAGATTTCTCCTCTAAGGCTCGTGCTCAGGTAGTTCACGAACGGCCGTACCCAACGGCCGAGCGGCGGATGCTTCTCTGTGTCCGCCGCCGGCGCGTCCGGGGGCGTTCACTACTCACAGAGGTGATGCTCATCGCAACGGACGAAGCCAGGATAAACGATCGCATTCGAGCTCGCGAGGTGCGCCTAATCGGCGCTGAAGGCGAACAACTCGGCACGGTCGCTCTCCCAGATGCACTCCGCATCGCACGCGAGGCCGAGCTCGATTTAGTCGAGGTCGCCCCTAACAACGTGCCTCCGGTCTGCAAAATCATGGACTTCGGTCGTTGGCAGTACGAACAGGAACAGCGCCGTAAAGAGTCTCGTAAGAAGGCGACAAATGTCGTCATCAAAGAGATGAAGTTCCGGCCAAAAATTGATATTCACGACTACACAACCAAGATGCGACATGTCCAGAAATTCTTGGGGGACGGAAATAAAGTCAAGCTAACGATCATGTTCAGAGGACGCGAGATGGCTCACCCAGAGCTGGGGCGCAAGATCCTGGACCAGATCGCTACAGACGTAGTTGATTACGCAATAGTCGAGTCGGCACCGCGTCAGGACGGACGCAACATGACAATGGTGCTGCACCCGGTGAAGAAGGCAGGTAAGGCCAAGCCAAAGGTTGCTGGAAAAGGCGAGCGAGGCTCTTCGAAGGCTCCTACAGGCGAAGCGCCAGCAACACCGGCGCCTTCTGCTGCGGCGCCAGTAGCGACGGAAGTGCCAGAAGCGATAGTGCCCGTTGTTGAGGGTGCAGCGCTAGATAGTGCAGCAATAGTTAATGAAGTCGTAGTTAGTGAAGTTGAGTAGGAGAAAAAGTAATGCCGAAAGTAAAAACCCACAGGGGTGCAGCGAAGCGTTTCAAGTTGACCGGAACGGGAAAGATCCGTCGCCGTAAAGCCAACCGCGCTCACCTACTTGAGTCGAAGCCGTCAAAGCGCACCCGTCGCTTAGCCCGTGGGGCTGAGGTAACCGGTGGCGATAAGAAGCACGTCGAGCGCTTGCTCGGCCGGGCGTAAGGAGCACTGATATGGCAAGAGTAAAACGCGCAGTCAATGGTAAGAAGCACCGTCGCGCGATTCTGGAGAAGGCTGAGGGGTATCGCGGTTCTAAGAGCCGTCACTTCCGTAAGGCCAATGAGCAGGTTATGCGCTCAGGCCAGTATGCATTTCGTGACCGACGCGTGCGTAAAGGCGACTTCCGTAAACTATGGATTGTTCGCATCAACGCAGCCTGCCGCCTTCACGACATGTCCTACTCGCAATTTATTGCTGGTTTGAAGGCAGCCGAGGTTGAGGTTGACCGTAAGGTCTTAGCTGACCTCGCAGTCCGTGACGAAGCCGCGTTCGGTGCGCTAGTAGCGACCGCACGTGAGGCTCTCGCAGCCGCCTGATTTCTATGTCAGAGGCGGGCGGCGTCCACGCCGGGCTCGCCGCTCGGCATCCAGAGGTTAGGTATCTGCGTGACCTGCTGCGCGATCGCGCAACGCGTCTCGACGGTAACCAGTGCGTGGCCGAGGGGCCGCGCGTAATCAGTGCAGCCCTAGATAGGGGCGCCATGATTGAGGCTGTCTACGTAGCCGATGGAGCAACGCGGGCATTCTCGAATCTCCTCGATCGTCTGGCTGATGCAGGTGTTCGGCTTGAACTGCTCCGTGAGGGTGTGCTCGAGAAGATAGGAACCACTCGCTCTCCTCAGCCGCTACTCGGCCTAATTGACCTACCGGCTCCTGTAGCCGTCTCAGATCTCCAGACCGATGGATGCATTCTCGTGCTCTGTGGAGTCTCGGATCCAGGGAATTTCGGGACGCTGCTTAGAAGCGCTGAGGCTGCCGGTGCGCAAGGGGTAATCTCCTGCGGCGGCGGAGTTGATCCCTGGAACCCGAAGGTGGTTCGAGCATCTGCAGGCGCGATATTTGGAGTTCCTTTGGTTGAGGATGGCGATCCCTTGGAGGTATTAGAGATGCTCTTGAGCCGAGGAGTGCGCGCCCTCGGCACTATTGCCAGAGGCGGAGAAGCGCCAGACGCTTTGAATCTCGCGACCGGAGTCGCTCTAGTTCTCGGTAATGAAGCCCATGGCCTCCCAGAGGAAGTAGCAGATCTCCTTGATGGCGCCGTCACGATTCCTATGGCTGGAGTCTCGGAGTCTCTAAATGTCGGTGTTGCAGGGAGCATTCTCTTATTCGAGTCTGCGCGACAGCGGGCATCTGCAGTATGAATCTCTCAGAGGCAATCTCGAGTCTTCAATCCGCATCAGCGGCGGCGAGCGAATTGCTTGCTGCAGTCACGAACCTCGCAGGGGTTGAGGAGATAGAGCGCGACTTCCTCGGCAAGCGTTCGGTGCTAGTTAGCGTCAATGAAGCCATTAAGGATTTCGCGCCAGAGGATCGCCCTGCCGCAGGGAAAGCAATCGGTGCGTATCGAGCAGAGGTTGGAGCCGCGATTGCTGCTGCACGTGACGGAATGTCGGCGGGAGAGGCAGCCGCTCGCATTGAGCGCGAGCGCCTTGACCTAACGATCGGTGGCCGACCGCAAGAGCGTGGACATCTGCACCTAATTACGCAGGTTCAGAGAGAGCTAGAGGATGTCTTCGTTGGGCTTGGTTTCCAGATTGCCGAGGGTCCTGAGGTTGAGACTGATTGGTACAACTTTGAGGCGCTCAATTTCCCTCCCGGCCATCCCGCAAGAGCGATGCAGGACACTCTCTATGTAGACCTCGGGGAGCAGGAGCAAGTGCTGCTCCGCACCCATACCTCACCAGTGCAGGTGCGCGTGATGGAGAGCCGCAAGCCTCCGATCTACACGATCATGCCTGGGCGCGTCTACAGACGCGACACGCTAGATGCCCGTCACTCACCTGTTTTCCATCAGATTGAGGGGCTAGTCGTCGACGAGGGAATTACCCTCGGAGACCTATTCGGAACAATCGACGCGTTTACGCGTTCGTATTTCGGATCATCCATAAAGGCACGGTTCTTGCCTTCGTATTTTCCGTTCACGGAGCCGTCTGCAGAGTTCTCAGTCACCTGTATCTTCTGCGAAGGCTCGGGCTGCACGGTCTGCTCTCGTACCGGCTGGATCGAGCTAGGCGGGTGCGGCATGGTCGACCCAAATGTATTCAAGTCGGTTGGTTACGACCCTGAAACCGTCTCTGGTTTTGCGTTCGGCTTCGGCCTTGAGCGTATGGCGCAGATTCGATTCGGCGTTGACCACGTTAAAGCATTCTTCGATGACGACATCCGCTTCCTGAAGCAGTTCTGAGGTAGACGTGCGCGCTCCGTTGTCTTGGCTCAAAGAGTTCACTCCACTCCCCGATGATGTCGGTGCAATTACCGATGCTCTAAATCAACTAGGTCTCGAGGTAGAGGCTGTAGAGGAGCCGGGGCGCGAGATCAACGGCGTTGTGATAGCGCGAGTGCTTGGTCTGCACCCTCACCCTGACGCAGACAAACTGAGGCTTGTAGATATTGAGTTTGGTGTTGGCGAGACCCAGGTCGTCTGCGGTGCGCCGAATGTGGTTGTTGGAATGGTCGTCGCATACGCCGGATCTGGTGCAACTCTCCCAGGTGGCTTCACACTCGAGCCACGCAAGATTCGAGGGGTTCTCTCCGACGGCATGCTCTGCTCTTCGCGTGAGTTAGGTCTCGGCGAGGATCACGATGGGATTCTCGACCTGAGCCAAGAGTTTGAATCAGGCACGGATATCTGCGAGGCGATGGGCCTAGATGATGTCGTATTCGATGTCTCAATTACGCCTAACAGGCCTGATGCGATGAGCATTATCGGGATAGCTAGAGACTTAGCTGCCCACTTCGAACTCGAGTTCACCCTCCCGGCCCCCGTAACCGGTGCTGCCGGCGCAGGTGGTCAGGGTGTGACGGTCGAGGTTCTTGATGCGCAGCGCTGCCCGCGATTTACGGCTCGTAGGCTCAGCGTCACAATCGGCGCCTCTCCAGACTGGATGCAGCGCCGCCTTTCTTTGGCTGGCATGCGACCCATCTCGAATGTCGTCGACATTACAAACTACGTGCTGCTCGAGCGCGGCCAGCCTCTGCATGCTTTCGACGCGACTCGTCTTGCGAGCTCAACGCTAAGAGTGCGGCCCGCAGCCGATGGAGAGACCGTTACAACGCTAGATGGCGTATCACGCTCCCTTACATCCGCAGACCTGTTGGTATGTAGCGGAGATGATTCGCCGCAATCTATTGCCGGGATCATGGGGTGCGCCGCTGCAGAGGTAGGGGAGGATACGACAGAGGTCATCCTTGAGGCCGCATACTTCGATCCAATGGGGATCTCAAAATCTTCTAAGCGCCTCGGACTGCGGAGCGAATCAAGCGCTCGCTTCGAACGCGGCATTGACCCCAACGCGGTGATCGCTGGCTCGGATCGTGCTGTTGAATTATTAGAGGCTTTCGCTAACGCTTACGTCATCTCAGAGACGACCGATCAATATCTAGAGCCCATTACATCGCCTGAGATTTTGCTTCGTTCAGCGCGTGTAAATGCGGTTCTTGGAACAGCGCTCAGCCTGGATCAAATCTCTGCGCTTCTGGTGCCGCTCGGAATTGCTTGCATATCTCAGGGCAGCGAGAACACAATGGCCACGGTCCCTACATTTAGACCGGATATCACTCGCGAGATAGACCTAATTGAAGAGACTGCGCGCAGGCTTGGTCTAGATGCAATTCCTCGAACACTCCCTAGCAATCCAGATCATGTTGGCGGTTTTAGTCGTCCACAGCAGGAGAGGCGCTTGGTCGCCGATGCGCTTGTCGGCGCAGGCTGCTCAGAGGCTTACACGCTCTCGCTCCTATCTGAGAAGGCCCTTGAGCCATTTGGCTTTGACGCCTCAACATCGGTGAGTCTTACGAATCCGTTGCGGGCTGAGGAGTCTTTACTACGTCCGGCAATTCTGCCCGGGCTACTCGGAGCTGTTGCTTTCAACGCAGCGCAGGGGAATCCCGATGTAGCACTCTTCGAGACCGGGCATGTTTTCCGCAGGCCAGTAGGCGATGCGATACAACCCGATGAGCGCGATCATGTTGCTGGTGTATTCGCTGGTACTCGCAGCGGTCGCCCTCACGATGCTGATCGGCCGGTTGATGTTTACGATGCCATTACAGCGATGAATGCTCTCACCGATGCTTTGAGACTGAGTGATGTGCGCCTTGTTGCCGGAGAGGTTGATGGCCTCCACCCAGGTAGAACTGCGATCGTGTTTGTAGACGGTTCGCCGGTCGGTCACGTTGGGGAGGTCGATGAGTTAGCCCTAGGGGTTCACTCGCTGTCTGCTCCGGTCGTTTCATTTGAGCTCGATCTAGGAGCGCTCCTGAGTGCGACCCGACTAGAGCGCCGCTACTCGCCACCATCACGATTCCCAGCAAGTGGTGTCGACCTTGCCTTTGTCGTAGCGGATGGCATCGCAGGGGCTGACGTACTTGCGACCCTCAAGGCTGCCGGGGCTGATCTCCTTGAGGAGATCCGGGTCTTCGACGTGTTTCGCTCAGAGGCTCTCGGTGCTGGAGTGCGGAGCATTGCCTTCTCCCTCAGGTTCCGTAGTAGTGAGAAAACCCTTACGGATATTGAGGTTGGCGAGGCTCGGGCACGCTGCATTGAGGCAGTACTCGCTGCGCATGGGGCGGAACTCCGCTAAATCCACGCAAGAGTATGCACTGGGCTGTATAGTACGCGCATGGCATATCGAATAGGGGTTATCGGCGGTTCCGGCTATACCGGGGTTGAACTGCTGCGGATCCTCCACTCACACCCCGAGGCTGAGGTAGCAGTCACCACTGCCGACTCGAACGCAGGCGCAATGGTGGGCGAGCTCTACCCGTCGCTCCAGGCTGCCTATCCGCACCTCGCGTATAGCTCCGTTGAGGCCGCTTCTTTAGACGGGCTCGACTTGGTCTTCGTGGCACTTCCACATGGGGCCTCGCAGGCGATTATGCCCGGCGTGCTCTCGAGCGTTCCCCACGTTGTCGACCTTGGAGCAGACTTTCGACTCCCTCCTGCGCTCTATAAGGAGTGGTACGGCGAAGAGCACACTGCCCCAGATCTGCAGGGGAGTTTCGCTTTTGGACTGCCAGAGATATTTCGCTCAAACATCGGTAGCAGTGCGCACGTAGCTTCACCTGGTTGCTACCCGACAGTCTCATCTTTAACGCTCGCACCGCTCCTCGCTAACGGAGTAGTGGCGCCCGACGGCATCTTGGTGGATGCAATGTCTGGCGTGTCAGGAGCCGGTCGCTCCGCAAAGGTCACATCGTTATTCAGCGAGGTCGATGGAACCATCGCCGCATACGGCTTATTGAATCACCGCCATACTGCAGAGATTGAGTTGGTGCTCTCGCATGTTGCTGGTGTACCCGTCTCAGTCCTGTTCACCCCTCACCTTGTTCCGATGGTGCGAGGCATACATGCAACTGCGCACGCTCGACCGATTCAGTCTGGGCTCTCAACTGAACTTCTTCTCGCCATGTATCGCGAGTACTACGCGGATGAGCCCTTCGTGGTTGTTACCGATTCACCGCCGACAACTAAGGCCTGCATGGGGGCAAATACGCTCCATATAACGGTTCGTTACGACGCTCGAACTGATTCAGTTCTCGCGCTTGGAGTAATAGACAACCTCGTAAAAGGTGCTTCTGGTCAAGCGATACAGAACGCAAACATTCTCTTAGGTATCCCCGAGGCGACTGGCCTCCCGATTACAGGATTGATGCCATGAGCATTACTGCAGCCAAAGGTTTCGAAGCAGGGGGAGGCGCAATCGGTATTAAGCCGAGCGGCAAGCCCGATGTTGCCATACTCGTAACCAGTAGTCGTAAGCCTGTGCCAGCGGCTGGCGTCTTCACTACGAATCTTGCGACCGCTGCTCCAGTGCTAGTCAGCAAGAGTCACCTACTCGACGGAGCAGCGGCAGGTGTAGTGCTCTCTTCGGGGAATGCAAACGCAGCAACTGGGCCTGCGGGGAGAGCAGATGCTCAGCGTATGTGCGAACTCGCCGGGAGTGCGTTTGGTCTTGAGGCGAGTGATTTTCTTGTCTGCTCAACCGGGCTAATTGGATACTCAATGCCGATGGAGGTAATTGAGAAGGGCATCCCGTTGGTGGCTGCGAATCTAAATGGTGGAACCGCCGCAGCAGATGCCTTACTTACGACCGACACTGTTCGCAAAGAGGCAGTCGCTGCAGTAGGGGATAGTGGGGCAGTGGTCGGCGGAATGGCAAAAGGTGCAGCGATGCTGGCACCCGCTATGGCGACCATGCTCGCAGTACTTACAA
This sequence comes from Actinomycetes bacterium, assembly GCA_037146835.1. Taxonomy (GTDB): domain Bacteria; phylum Actinomycetota; class Acidimicrobiia; order IMCC26256; family IMCC26256; genus IMCC26256. The sequence goes on from JBAWWI010000020.1 coordinate 19,883, forward strand.
CCGATGCAGATGCAACTCACGAGGTGCTGCAGCGTGCGCTTACCGATGCAGTCGCCAAGACTTTTAATCAACTCTGTGTCGATGCCTGCACAAGTACGAACGATACGGTCTTAATACTTGCGAGCGGAGCGGCCAATGGCCCTGCAATCACGACGACTCACGGTAGCGATTACTACGCGCTTCTAGATGCTGTCACTGATGTATGCGGATCCCTTGCTCGCCAGATGGCGAATGACGCCGAGGGAGCGACGAAGGTTGCGACGATCCGAATTACGGGTGCACGCACGGATAGGGATGCGTCGCTCGCTGCTCGATCGGTCGCATCAAGCCAATTAGTTCAATGCTCGCTAAATGGTGAAGACCCATACTGGGGTCGGATCCTCTCGGAGCTTGGCGCTAGTGGGGCTTTCATGGACCAGGAGAGCGTCACAATCTCGTATGGCGACCATGTGCTCTGTGCTGAGGGCATTGCTGCGGAGCACGATGCTGCTGCGGTAGCCAAGTTGATGGGAGAGCGCGAGATCTTGATCACTTGTGATTTGGCATTGGGCTCTGGAGAGGCAGAGATGATCTGTACCGACCTCTCGTATGCCTACATCGATGAGAACAGAGGCACTTCATGACCACGGATCGCATTGCTACTGCGGGGGAGAAGGCAGCAATCCTCGCAGATGCTCTTCCATATATTCGCGAGTTCTCGGGGCGCACTGTTGTTGTCAAATATGGCGGCAACGCTATGGAGAGCCCTGAACTTGCCGACTTATTTGCGCGTGACATTGTGCTGATGAGGCTTGTCGGGATTAATCCGGTGGTTGTTCACGGTGGAGGTCCCCAGATCACAGATTTAATGCGCAGGCTCGGTAAGGAGCCTGAGTTTGTTGATGGCAGGCGAGTAACCGACGCTGAGACGATCGACATTGTTCGCATGGCGCTAGTTGGAAAGGTAAATCGCGAGGTAGTTGCCTCGATAAATAGGCACGGCTCCTACGCGGTTGGACTATCAGGCGAAGACGCAGGGCTGATCACCGTTACCCAACGCGACCCAGCCCTTGGTTTTGTCGGCGATGTAGAGCACATTGAGGCTGGAATCATCGAGCGTTTGATCCGCGAAGAGTTGATCCCTGTTATCGCAACGGTTGGGGTCGACGTCGATGGCCAGGCCTACAACATCAACGCCGATACAGTCGCCGGCGCAATTGCTGAGGCGCTAGGTGCCGAGAAACTTGTCTATCTAACCGATGTCGCTGGGGTCTATGGCGAGTGGCCCGATGAGAGCTCTCTCATCTCGCAATTAGATCTCGCTGGTCTAGAGGCACTTCTCTCCGCTGGGAAGGCAGGCGAGGGGATGATTCCGAAGCTCGAGTCATGCGCTCATGCGTTGCGCAACGGAGTCAAACGCGCTCACATACTTGATGGTCGTCTCCCACATGCTCTACTGCTCGAGTTCTTTACGAGCGAGGGCATCGGCACGATGGTAGAGGTTGGATCATGAATCACCTCACACAGAATGAGCTGTCACAACTCGACGCCGAGCACGTGTTCTCTACCTACGCCCGCCAGCCAGTCGCATTCGTGCGCGGAGAGGGGACGCGCCTCTGGGATAGTGAAGGCCGGGTCTACCTAGATTTTCTCTGTGGCCTAGCGGTTACTTCTCTTGGTCACGCTCACCCTGTTGTTGCTGCTGCGATCGCGGATCAGGCGCGCACACTTGTGCATGTATCGAATCTTTTCTACAACGATATTCAGCCAAGGCTTGCTGAGAGGTTGGATCTTCTACTGACCTCGGCAACTGGCACATCTGGAAAGTTGTTCTTCACAAACTCTGGAGCTGAAGCAAATGAATGCGCTATCAAACTTGCGCGTCGCTATGGGCAACTAAATGGCGGTCCAGAGCGTTTTCACATTTTGAGCGCGTTCAACTCTTTTCACGGGCGCACCCTTGCCTCTCTCGCTGCTACTGGTCAGCCTGAGAAGCAGGAGACCTTTCAGCCAATGCCAGCGACATTTAGGCACGTCGAGTTTGGTGATATCTCGGGCCTAGCGAATGCGATGGATGAGCGGGTCTGCGCGGTAATTATCGAGTCGATTCAAGCAGAGGGTGGCGTTGTTCCAGCACCATCGGGCTACTTGGAGGCTCTTCGTGCACTATGTGATGAGCGAGAGGTGCTCCTCATATGTGATGAGGTCCAGACTGGCTTAGGGCGCACTGGAAAGTGGTTCGGATTCGAGCACTCGAACGATGCTCGCCCCGATATCGTCACGATGGCCAAGGCTTTGGGTAACGGAATGCCGATTGGAGCTTGTTGGGCGCGTGGCGAGGTGGCCGCTGCTTTTGGCCCCGGGGATCACGGCACAACATTCGGTGGGCAGCCTCTAGCAGCGCGAGCTGCACTCGCAGTTCTTGACGTGATGGAGGCAGAGGACGTCCCTAAGAGAGCTGAGGAGAAGGGTAAGCGGCTAGCAACGCTGCTCGCTGCGCTCCCAGGTGTAACTGAGGTCCGGGGAATGGGGCTGCTGCTTGCTTGCGAACTCGGTAATGGCATCAGCGCTAAAGAGGCAGCAGTTGCCTGTCTCTCGAATGGACTTGTAGTTAATGCGGTTACTGCTACAGCGCTGCGCCTAGCACCGCCGCTCTTAGTTAGCGACACTGAAATTGACGAGGCCGTAGCGATTCTTCGCTCGGTATTGAGTGAGATGGGAGGTAGGGCATGACTCTAAATGTTTTAGAACTAGATGACCTGACCGCTATTCAGGTAGCGAGCGTCCTTGATAATGCTGCACAGTGGAAGCGCGACCCCGCGGGGATTCCACAGGCTCTAAAAGGAAAGGGTGTGGCACTTGTATTTGAGAAGCCGTCCGCCCGAACACGCCTCTCATCTGAGATGGCTGTAGCTACCCTCGCGGGGCATCCGATCTACATTCGGCCCGAGGAGCTAGGGATCGGAACGCGCGAGACCGCAGAGGATGTAGCGCGCACCCTCGGTTCGTACTGCGCGATTATTGCGGCGCGTGTATTTGACCACGCAGTGCTTGAGCAGATGAGCGCAGTCTCGAATGTCCCTGTTATTAACTTGCTCTCAGATCGTTCTCATCCTTGCCAGGGACTCGCGGATGTGCTGACGATTAGAGAACTATTTGGCTCTGTCGAGGGGCGACGTATTGCATACATAGGCGATGGCAACAATGTCACGGCTTCGCTTGCATTCGCTGCTGCGCTTACTGGGTTAGAACTAATCGTCTCGTCACCCCCTGGCTACGAGTTGGATCCTGAGGTTGTAGAGAACGCTCGCAATCTTGGCGGCTCTATTACGTTGATCCAGGACCCAATCGAGGCAGCTCAGGGTGTGGATGCTGTCTATACCGATGTCTGGGCATCAATGGGTGAGGAGGCTGAGGCCGAGGAGCGCCGGGTCGCATTCGCCGGTTGGCAGGTTGATGATCGAGTTATGTCAGCCGCCTCGAAAGACGCTTGGTTTCTGCACTGTCTCCCTGCCCATCGTGGCGAAGAAGTGACCGCCTCCGTTATTGACGGCGATCGCTCGGCAGTATGGTCCCAGGCTGCAAACCGCATGCATACCGCGAGGGCGCTATTTGCTCTGGTGGTTGCCGGAGCTGGAGCTGATTGATGTCGACACTAAGTAAACCTCAACGCCAGCACCGGATCGCCAAGCTCCTCGAGGAGCAAGGTGTTGGAAGCCAGTTGCAGTTAGTGGAGCTGCTGGCATCTGAAGGGATCATTGCAACTCAGGCAACCGTAAGTCGTGACCTAGAGGATCTCGGCGCGGTAAAGGTGCGCACTAAGGGCGGTTTGGTCTATGCGGTCCCTGAGCTTGCTCAGGAACGTGTGGCCCCCGACGACCACTTACGACGCGTGATGGGCGAGTTCGTCGTTGAGATTGCGAGCAGCGGCAATATTGTGGTGCTGCGTACCCCGCCCGGATCGGCGCATGTTGTGGGCTCCGCTCTCGATCGCTCTGGTCTGGCGGATGTAATTGGAAATGTAAGTGGCGACGATACCGTTATGGTTATCTGCGCTGAATCAGCGCCAAGTTCTTTGATAGCGGCCAGGCTCTCTGAGCTAGCCGGTCTGTAAATACTCGAGAAGTTTCACTAAAAAACAGGAGATAGATCGTGAGTGCAAAGCGTGTTGTGTTGGCATACTCCGGAGGCCTTGATACATCGGTGGCCGTTAAGTGGATTCAAGAAGAGTGGAATGCAGAGGTAATCGCTCTCGCCGTTGATGTGGGTCAGGTCCCTGATGCTGACGCCCAATATTGGGATGCGATCCTTGAGCGCGCTAAAGCAGCGGGTGCCGTAGAGGCAGAGGTAATTGACGCCAAGGCAGAGTTTGCCTCCGAGTACTTCGGGCGTGCGCTCAAGGCCAATGCTCTATACGAAGGTAAGTACCCGCTTGTCTCCGCTCTCTCTCGCCCTGTAATTGTTAAGCACTTAGTAGATGCAGCGCGTCGCTATAAAGGCGATGCTGTTGCGCATGGGTGTACGGGCAAGGGTAACGATCAGGTTCGTTTTGAGGTCGGCGTACGTACCCTCAACCCATCCCTCGAAGTTCTCGCACCTACTCGCGTCTGGGGCTTTACCCGAGAAGACTCCATTGAGTACGCCGAGAGGTTTGGAATCCCCATCAATGTGAGCAAGCAGAAGCCCTACTCAATCGATGAGAACCTAGTTGGGCGCGCTATTGAGTGCGGCGAGATGGAGGACCCTTGGGCCGCTCCGCCGTCAGATATTTATGACCTCACTAGCCACGTCTCTGATGCACCGAGTGTTCCTCGCGAAGTCGTCATCGGATTCGAACGCGGAATGCCGATCAGCCTTGATGGAGAACTGATGCCTATGGAGCGCCTTGTCCCTCTAATGGGTGAGATCGCAGGCTCGTATGGATATGGGCGTATCGACATGGTCGAGAACCGCAGGGTTGGAATCAAGAGCCGTGAGACATACGAATGCCCAGGCTCTCTCGCTCTAATTGTTGCCCACCAAGACCTCGAAGGGATCACTCTTGAGCGTGATGTCATGCGCGAGAAAGCACGCCTTGAGTCGCGTTATGCAGAGCTTGTTTATGACGGACTTTGGTTCTCTCCGCTACGTGAGGCCCTTGATGCGTTTATTGACTCGACCCAAGAGCATGTCACCGGCGAGGTGCGTCTCCTATTGGAGCCGGGGCGTTGCGCTCCTAATGGTCGTCGCTCGCCATCAGGCCTCTACGACTACGGACTCGCTACCTACGAAGCAACCGATACTTTCCGGCATGAAGATGCCGCTGGGTTCGTTCGTCTCTGGGGGCTCTCGGCTGAGACGTGGTCACGCAGGCAGCGCCCTGGTGGTGTCGTTTGAGTAACACAGATTTGCCAATACCCGCTGGCCAGCCGTTATGGCACGGACGATTCGGCGATGGGCCTTCAGACGAACTCCTAGCCTTTACCGTAAGCCTCTCCTATGACCAGCGCCTCGCAATGGATGACATTGCTGGCTCGCGCGCTCATGTTGCCATGCTCGGTTCTGTTGGGTTACTCACCTCCGATGAGGTAAGTGCAGTCCAAGGTGCGCTCAATACTGTCGAAGCAGAGTTAGCAGGCGGTGTTTTCACTTTCGCGCCGACGGATGAAGATATCCACACTGCAGTAGAGCGTCGGGTCACCGAGATCGCAGGGCCAGCTGGAGCAAAGCTGCATACCGGTCGAAGCCGTAACGACCAAGTTGCAACGGATCTACGGCTCTGGGTCAAGCGCGAGAGCAAAGCTGTTGCTAGGCGCATCGGTGCGCTCCAAGAAGCACTGGTGTCTCGCGCTGAGGGCGCTGGCGGGGCTTACCTGCCTGGCTATACGCACCTGCAGCGCGCCCAGCCGGTATTACTCTCACACCACCTACTTGCTCATGTCTGGGCTCTTGGGCGAGATGTTGAGAGATGGCTGAGCACATACGCGAGCGCAGATGTATCGCCACTCGGGGCTGGGGCGCTCGCAGGGTCAAGCCTGCCGATCGACCCTGACTTCACAGCTGATGCTCTCGGGTTCTCAAAACGTTTTGAGAACTCCCTCGATGCAGTATCGGATCGCGACTTTGTAGCGGAGGCGCTATTCGCCGCAACGCTTCTGCAGGTTCATCTCTCTCGCCTCGGCGAAGAGATAGTGCTCTGGGCGAGCGAAGAGTTTGGTTTCGTTCGGCTACCCGACGCCTACTCCACAGGTTCTTCGATGCTTCCCCAGAAGAAGAACCCAGATATTGCTGAGCTAGCGCGCGGGAAGGCTGGGAGGGTGCTTGGCGATCTAACCGGTTTTCTCGCAACGCTTAAAGGTCTTCCACTCGCATACAACCGAGATCTTCAGGAGGATAAGGAGCCACTATTCGACGCTGTGGATACCTGCGTCCTGACACTCTCGGCACTAACCGGTTTGATCTCGGCAATTGAGTTTGACGAAGCTCGTATGAAGAGCGCTGCTGACTCTCCTGCATCCTCCGCGACTGACCTTGCAGAGTATTTGGTAGTTAAGGGAACTCCCTTTCGAGAGGCTCATGCGATTGTCGGTGCGCTAGTGCGTAGGTCGCTAGAGGGTGAGGAGAGCCTTGCTGCATTGGTTGCTGCTGAGCCAACGTTAGGCGAGAGCGCTGTTCCACTACTCGCTCCGGGTGCTGCTGTTGCACGTCGAACCTCGCCAGGTGGGGCGGGTCCCAAACCAGTTGCGCTCCAGTTGGTCGCAGCGAAGGAGCTTTTAGCTTCGCAGTCGTTACTCTTGCGATAACTCAAATTCGTAGAGAGGGGTTCATCATGGATCAATTGGTTTTCAACCCGTATGACGTCGAGGTGCAGGACAACCCGCTCCCAACGTACGCGATGATGCGTGATGTAGACCCTGTGCATCTGAACCTATTTGGGGGATGGACACTCTTTAACTATGCGGATGCGCAGGCGTTACTGCGCGATCCGCGCCATAGCGTTGAGGATGCGAACGTCGCCCCATCTGGACCACTCTCAGCGATAGATCAATTGCGCGCAGATCGTCGCGGCGGTTCGAGGGCAATTCTAAATATCGACCCGCCTGATCATGACCGGCTACGCAGATTGGTCTCGAAGGCTTTTACCCCTAGAACTGTTGCAGCGCTTGAACCGCGAATTCAGGAGATGGTTCATCACTACCTTGACGCAATCGATGCTGCGGGTGGGGGAGACATAATCTCCGATATCGCCTTCCCTCTTCCGTTTCTTGTGATCTCTGAGATGCTTGGAATGCCGAAAGAAGACTCCGAGATAGTCCGGGAGTGGTCGCATGCGATTGTAAAGACTCTCGATCCGATCCTGAGTGAGGAGGAGCTTCTAACAGCAATCACCTCAAGTGATTTGATGGTCGAGTATGTACGTGAACGCATTGTTGATAAGCGCTCAAATCCAGATGATTTGCTTCTCTCACGCCTCATTACTGCCGAGGATGACGGTGACATGCTTGATGAGCAGGAACTCCTTGACCAAATAATTCTGCTTTATATCGCTGGGCACGAGACGACTGTGAACCTGATCGGTAACGCGACTCTCGCCTTATTGAATCACCCAGATCAGATGGCTCTGCTTGGAGCGAACCCTGAGATGGGGGCGAATGCGACGGAGGAGTTGCTACGTTGGGACAGCCCAGTTCAATACTCGCGCAGGATCGCAATCACAGATTTTGAGATTGCAGATAAGTCGGTCAAGAGTGGCGAGTTTGTGCTCACATGCCTTGGCTCCGCGAACCATGACCCGAAGCGTTGGGGGCCAACTGCTGGAGTGCTCGACCTTGCCCGCGAAGGTGCAGGGGCGCATCTCTCGTTTGGTAGCGGAGTACATCACTGCCTCGGCGCAGCACTTGCTCGCCTAGAGGGTCGTGTCGCTCTCACCACCATTACATCGCGTTTCCCAACCCTGAGCCTCGCTGCTCCGGTCACACGAAATGGGCGAGTTGTCCTGCGTGGATTAGACGCACTTCCCGTAGCGATTAATTAGCGTCCGAGCGGCGACGACCAAAGCTTCTTTCGGCTGCGCCATTTACGGATTGAGCCAGATTGCTACGGCTTGATCCACGGCGAGAGGCTCTCCGCCAGCGGGGAGCTGTTTCCAGACTCGGATTCCCACAAGAATCTGCTGGTAGCGACCTTTCCTGATTCAGCAGTGCATGTTCCTGTAGCGGCATATGT
>JBAWWI010000021.1:0-27671 GCA_037146835.1 Actinomycetes bacterium
CAGCAGCGGCTACGGCTACTGGAGCGCAGTTATCCCATTGATACTGACCCCCAGAGTGTGCATACATCTCGGCCTCGCCTCTCACCACAGCCATCGCCTTAGCGCCGGCAGAGCCCATTTCCACGAGTTCGCCCCCCATGACTTCGCAGATGTGCAGAGTCATAGCGGATGGACGGGTTCGGCTGACGACCATTCGAATCTGACTGGTGTTCAGAACTGGGAGGACAGGCGGGTCCAGTGTTGACATGACTAGCCCTAGAGATGGAAGGGCAACAGCTCCGAGAGTTGGTTCTCCGTCGATACTGAGAGCGATGTGGACAGCCCAGTCATCCCGGCCCTCGCGGTACTCCCTGGTTCCATCCAGTGGATCAACTATCCAGACGCGACTCGAACGTAAGCGAGCGTGATCATCCTCAGACTCTTCGGAGAGGATGGCATCGTCAGGGCGCGCGGCTCGGAGTGCTTCAAGGATAAAGAGATTGGCGTCTCGATCTCCCTGGTCGCCTAGCGCCTTATCTCCAGCATCGCCGGCAAATGTGGCGCGCGTCTTAAGGAGAAGCGCTCCAGCCTCGTCGGCAATCTTTACTGCTAGTTCGTGATCATTCATCGCCTACTCCAAGCATCGGGGGAGTCAATTAGTGCCTGCACGTGCTCAGGTAGTTTCTGAGCAACTAAATCAGCAAGGGTGGTCTCCTCCAAAACAAGGCGCAGAGATGCCCGCACTGCGACCCAAATATCTGCGACCTTGCTTGCAGCTCCAGAGTAACTTTGGTCCTCTGGAGCCTCACCCCGAACTGCGGCGAGCGGGCCATCGACCGCACGAATAATGTCGGCGAGGGAGATTGTCTCTGCTGGGCGAGCAAGAAAGTAGCCACCGACAGCACCGCGCTGAGAGCGAACTATTCCGCTGTTCCGAAGGGCGCTCAAAATATTCTCAAGGAAGTTTGCGGGGATGGCCTGTAACTGAGCAAGCGTCTCCGCCTTGATCGGCTTTGCTGGCTCGGCGCCGGCGAGTTCGCACGCAGCCCTAACGGCGTAATCAGTTTTTGCCGAGATCTTCAATCTGTGCTCCTGAGAAATTAGAGAGATAGGGGTTGACATCCACCAGAGTTCAGTGTTTACTGAACTCATTCCCAACTAAATCGGTAGAATTTATAGAATTTATCGGTTTAGTTCAGAGATTACCTCAACCCCGGAACTGTAAGTGCTTTAAGTGGCCTTTTGGCGCTCTCGGGGGTCTGCCCACATTGCTCAGATCGAGAGAACAGGAGTCCCGAGAATGGACATTTGGGTCGTTGTGGCAGGGGCGTTAGTTGGGTTTGTAGTCGGTCTCACAGGAATGGGTGGGGGCGCCTTGATGACCCCAATTCTTGTTTTGATATTCGGGGTTACCCCTCTGACGGCGGTCTCTAGTGATCTACTCGCAGCCCTTGTGATGAAGCCGATCGGCGGCGGAGTGCATATCCGCAAGGGTACGGTCCATACACCTGTGGTCAGATGGCTAGTAATCGGGTCTGTTCCTTCAGCATTCCTTGGAGCAGTGATTCTCGACGTCATGGCTGGGCCAGATTTTGCTGAACGAATGAAGATTTTCTTAGGCGCAACGCTCATTGTCGCAAGTTCGGCTATGGCGCTTCGAGCGTTAATCGGTCGGCGTCGAGAGCAGACTGTAATCGATACTTCAATTCCTATGGCTCTGCGTGCTCGGGTTCGACCGCTCCCGACTCTCTGCATCGGGGTGTTTGGAGGGCTCATAGTCGGCCTTACGAGTGTTGGATCTGGATCGTTGATGATCGTCGGGCTGATGCTCCTGTATCCAGGGCTTACAACCTCTGAGCTGGTTGGTACTGACCTTGTGCAGGCGATCCCGTTGGTAGGTGCCGCAGCCCTTGGGCATTTGCTCTTCGGCAGTGTTGAGTTCGGACTTACTTTTGCTCTACTAGCCGGCGGTATTCCAGGGGTTTGGTTTGGTGCTCATCTGTCATCGAGAGCATCAAATTCATTCGTGCGCCCAGCATTGATGTCTGTGTTGCTCTTGTCCGGAATCAAACTTATCGGGGGATCCAACGCGTTGCTGCTCGTCTGCGTAGCCATCTCGGTAATAGCAGTTATTACGATTTCGCGGCGCGCTGCGACTGCGGAGCGAACTGGGGTAGAGGAACTAGAGCTAGTTCGGTAAAGACTCTCTGCGGACTCCCCAGCCATCTTCGTAGTTGTGTATCTCGGCGAGTGTCATTAGACCGCCGTCTCCTCTGCGGAACTCAACCATATTTGGAGATACGAGAGAAGGGTGATTCACTCCGCATGCTCTCGATAATCTCATAAGTTCACGCCTTAGGCCGATGATGTAATTCGCGCAGCGCACCGATTTAAGGGTCGGGTCTAATCCGCGTTGAAGCCACGCGGATGACGTGGCTACACCTGTCGGGCATTGGCCTGTATGACAGCGCTGGGCTTGGATGCAGCCAATTGAGAGCATCGCCTCTCTCCCAACGTTTACCCCATCGAGTCCCAGGGAGAAGCCAGCTAGAGCGCGCGTCGGGAGGCCAAGGCGCCCTGCACCGAGAAAGACAACATCGTCAGCTAGTCCTTGCTCGGCGAACGAACGGTAAACGCGTGGGAATGCGTCAAAGAACGGCAGCGCCACATTGTCTGCGAAGGGGAGTGGGGCAGCCCCAGTGCCGCCCTCTCCGCCGTCGATAGTGATCCAATCAACACCGCGCAGTTTTCTGCTCATGATTTGAGCGAGTTCGTTCCAGAAGGAGGCTTCCCCTACAGCACTTTTGATCCCAACTGGGAGCCCTGTCTCTTCCGCGATCATTTCAATAAAGTCGAGCATGGAGTCAACATCGGAGAACGCCGAATGGCGAGCCGGACTGTGGCAGGTCTCGCCGACCGGAATGCCTCGCAGTTGAGCAATCTCCTGGGTGACTTTCGCGGCTGGGAGGACCCCTCCCAATCCAGGCTTCGCACCTTGGGAGAGTTTTATCTCTATTCCGCGTATCGGGGCTGAAGCAATTGTTTCAATGAGGCGATCAAGGTTGAATTTTCCGTGCTCATCACGAGCTCCGAAATATCCGGTACCAATCTGGAGTATCAGGTCGCCCCCAGACCTGTGAGATTCGCTAATGCCTCCTTCTCCGGTCCCTTGTAGGCACCCCGCAATGCTCGCTCCAAGGTTCAACGACTCAACTGCCCGCCCGCCTAGCGAGCCAAATGACATCGACGAGATGTTAACGATTGACTCCGGCCGAAACGCGAGATGCCGATTGCGCGCAGCTCCAATGGTCTTTCCCATGGGAGCGCGCCACTTATCTGTATCTACAACTGGGTCCGCATTGACGGGGAAAGTGGATTGCTTGATAAATATGTAGTTCGGTGTTGACTCAAGGTCGTTATCCGTCCCGAAGCCAAAGATGCCTTCTTGAGCATTCGCCGCCTCGTAGACCCAACGCCGGTCATCTCGACTGAAAGGGCGCTCGGAGTCGTTATCGGTAACGATGTACTGGCGAAGTTCTGGCCCAACACTCTCGAGAGCAAACCGCAGATGCCCCACTACAGGGAAGTTGCGCAGGATCGCATGCTTTCTCTGAAAGAGGTCATATATCGCTACAGCCGCGACCACTAAAAAGAGGATCCCAAGAAGCCCAAGAAACCACCAGATCGTCTGCTCCACTCTGATCTCTCCTGAGATGGCCACGAGAGCAGGTTGCGCCTCTTGGCGACTGCGTGCGTGGGTGATGCGCAAGCCTGCCACATTTCGCCGGGCTCCCGGATTACGCAGAGTTTTGGAATAATGTTCTGCAGGTGCAGATCAATATTCAACGCCTCTCTCCAGAGTCTTCGCTCCCTGCTGCTCAGCACAGTGGAGATGCCGGGTATGACCTCTGCTCCCGCGAGAAGATCTCGCTCTCCGCTGGAGGCGGACGAGCGCTTGTCGGTACAGGGATAGCGATTGGTATCCCTGATGGCTTCGCAGGCTTTATTCAGCCTCGGTCAGGTCTGGCGCTGCGTCATGGGGTGACTTGTCTTAATACTCCCGGTTTAATTGATTCTGGTTATAGAGATGAAATTAAAGTACTGCTAGTAAATACCGACCCAATTGTTGATTACGTAGTTGAGGTCGGGGACAGGATTGCTCAGTTAGTGATTCAACGCTTTGAGCGGATCGAATGGAACGAGGTCTCCAACCTTGACGAGAGCGAACGCAGTCTTGAAGGATGGGGATCGACCGGGCGATGAGTGACTACTCGAATCAAGCAAAATTTATTACAAACAGGAGCAGCTAATGACCCACCCCTTTAAGTTCGGTGTTCAAATCGGCGGCAATCTCTCGTCTGGCGAGTTCAAGGCCTTAGCCCTCAAGATCGAGTCGCTTGGGTACACAACTCTCTACGCTCCCGACCACTTCGTCGACACAGACCTTGCGCCGATGGTCGTGCTCAGCATGGCAGCAGCCGTCACTACGGATCTTCGGGTTAGCGCTCTTGTCTTTGCAAATGACTACAAGCACCCAGCAATCCTCGCGAAAGAGATCGCGACTCTCGATGTTCTCTCAAATGGTCGTGTGGACCTCGGTATCGGCGCAGGTTGGATGCAGGTCGATTATGAGCAGCTCGGCATTCCATATGACCGCCCTGGGCTGCGTATTGAGCGCCTTGAAGAGGCTCTGCAAATTATTCGCAAATGTTGGAGCGGCGAGGAGTTTTCCTTCTCCGGCGACCATTACACAGTGACAAATCACACTGCGACGCCGCTACCCACGCAGAAGCCTGGTCCCCCCATCCTCATTGGCGGGGGAGGTCCGCGCGTGCTGCGTCTAGCAGGGCGTTACGCAGACATCATCGGTATTAATCCAAACCTCAGAGCAGGCGCTATTACTCAAGATGCTGCGAAGGATTCGATCGCTTCAATGACAGCACAGAAGATCGAGTGGATCAGAGAGGGCGCAGGGGAGAGGTTCGATTCCTTAGAGTTGCAGATTCGATACTTCGTTGCTGCTGTTACTGATGACCGGCAGGGTTACGCAGAGGCGATGGCTCCGATGTTCGGAATCGATGCCGAAGAGGCGCTTGGCGCAGGCGTTGTTCTTGCCGGAACCATCGAGGAGATATGCGAAACGCTTATCGAGCGACGCGAAGTATGGGGAGTCTCGAATGTTGTATTTGGTAACGACAACTTTGAACTACTCGCCCCAGTCGTAGCAAGGCTCGCAGGGTCCTAGTGGCGGCGTCCTAGTGGCGGCGTCATAGTGGCGGCGTCATAGTGGCGGCGTCCTAGGACCAGCGGCTTCTAGAGAAGGCTCCTAAGCGTGTCACGAGTGCGGCGTACTTCGTCAGCACTGCCTCCGAACTCAGCAGCCGCGAAATCTGTAACCCCTGCATCCGCTAGTCGCCCAATCTGGGCAGCTACCTCTGCTTCATTACCGACAATGGCAACATCTGCAGGTCCCTCGGCGCCCTCACGGTCGAGCATCGCCCTGTAAGAAGGAAGAAAACCGTAGACAGAGAAGATCTCAGCGGCTCTTGAACGCGCACCGGCAGTGTCGTCTGTTACGCAGATGGGTAGCCCAACAGCGACTCGAGGTGAGGGTCGCCCGGCGCTGATAGCTGCCGCAGAGATCGCCGGCACGGTAAACGACTCCACTGTTTTGGGGCCGGTCATCCAAGTGATGGTTCCGTCGCACTGCTCCCCTGCGAGGCGAAGCATGATCGGCCCGAGTGCTGCGATGAGAAGCGACGGAGCGGCTGCCTCAGGGACAGCAATCGAGGCATGAACCTTGAGGGTCTCTCCATCGATATCGGCTGGCTGGCCATTAAGCAGCGGTATGAGAGCCTTTAGGTACTCATCCATGTGGCGCGCTGGCTTCTCAAATGAATACCCGAACATCTCTTCAATGACGAACTGGTGCGAGAGGCCAATACCTAGCGTTAGGCGATCCCCTGATGCTGCCTGAACAGTGAGGGCCTGAGCGGCGAGAGTAATGGGATGACGAGGGTAGGTGGGTACTACAGCAGTGCCTAGCTCGATCCTCGGCGTCTCAGCGCCTACGAGAGTGAGTGCGGCTAGGGCGTCAAGCCCAAAAATCTGCGGTAGCCAGAAGGCAGCAAACCCCTCGGCCTCTGCCGTAGCTGCCGCACGCCTTACCGCACCAAGCCCCTGCTCTACTGCCGCTCCTCCAAAGATTCCGATTTTCATTTTCGCTCCGATCAGGTGGGCCGGGGATCGGCCTCCTAAACAGACTACGCGGAGAAACCCATCGTTGCAGTGACCGGGGGCAGGTCAGCGCTTGCTAGAGTTGCCCCGTTACGCGGACGTGGCTCAGCGGTAGAGCATCACCTTGCCAAGGTGAGGGTCGCGGGTTCGAATCCCGTCGTCCGCTCTCATTTAGCAACCAGAAATAGCAACCAGAAATAGCTACCTGGAGTAGCGGAACTCTGCATTTTTAAGCGCGATCGAGCGCGATCATTCGGCTCAAACTTTGGGCCAACTTAGGCCTAGCGGCTAGAGACGATAGCCAATTATGAAGTGGCGTCCTCGGTCTAAAAAGGTTCCATACTCAGGTACTTCGTGCGTATCGATCTCGAAGTACCGCTTGATAATTGCCACAGTCTCCGGGAAGTCCCCACCCTCAAGTTCTGGGGGATGAGACTCAAAGAGGAGCCTCCCCCCTGGTTTTGTTAATCGGTGGCAGCGAGCAAAGTAGTCATCTAGAGCTTGGCTCGTATTGCCGTCATAGGTGTGGTGGTTGGCGAAAGAAAGGACATCATCGAAAGCGCCCTCTTCCTCGAACTCCTCGAAGGAGTTAATGCTGAAACTTATGTTCTCAATGTTTCGGTACTGGGCTGACAAATTAGCGATGGCGACGAGGTGAGGATTCAATTCGAACGCATGTACCTCGGATGCGCTTGCGGCAATCTCTGCAGTTAGGAATCCTGTATTACAACCGATCTCGAGGACACGCCGATCCTTTAGCCTCTCGATCAATCCCATGGCCTCGACACGGGCAGATGTATCGCGAAGCCCCGTGATGTTGATTGTCATTGAGGATTGGTAGAAGTAACCCTCGCCGTAGTCGTAGGTTGGCCATTCACGTGCTTGAGCCTCGAGATGGGAGTTCAATTCTGAGTGGAGTGCGAGCAGTTTCTTATTACGCGTTATAGCTCCGTAGTCGGCCTGTCGATTACGGAGCCCGATTGATCGGAGTCCACCACCCGCTCGCGACGCATCGATTGCGAACTTAAGGGGGGCCAGCATTGAAGGCTTTTCGTAGGCCTTTGAATAACGCCGAGCGTCACCTGGCCCTCCGGGTTGAACTGCCGTCGAGGAGAGGCTTGCCATTCGATCAACCGGAAATAGGCGTGCAAGAGCTGCCCTGCGAATGGCGGGATCCATGAAATGAAATGTCGTACCGACCGCAATATCCTGTGGAAGCGTAACCACAGCGCTTAGGTCATCGGAGACCTTCATGATCGTATTGGTGAGAAACTCCGCTCTGATGAGAGGGTCGACAAATGAAAATAATGAGCGATAAAGAGTCTCGTCATCTGGGCGGAGAGTGCCCTGAACTGTAATCTCTAACGGAGCGAGTTCCTCAGCTGCCAGCATGTCGCCGTCATCAAGGTTAGGCGTCATCTCAAACGCTGAGACTCCCGGGCGACCTCTCACTAAAAGAGACCAGAGTAAAACATCAGCGCCTCTAACATGCGGGAGAAATCCCGTATGAATGTGCAGAATGCGAAGGTCAGAGCGCCCAAAGGAAGCCGATGGGAGAATTCCGCCGCCGGTGAAGAGTGCCCAGCCAGCGTCCAAAGAATTTATTACGGATAAAAATCTCGGGTCACGGTAAGAGGAGACTCGAACGAGTTCAACGACGCATCCAAAATCTTGGAAATCAAAGCCGTCGTACATCTCATGGATTAAATCTCCTGGGCTCTGAACATGGGTACCTAGCCCAACTTCAATAGCCTTGATTAATCCCGTGTTATTTTTTCGAATGGCAATTGGATGGTGGTTGTGGGACTTGTTCTGCGCTCTCGCTCCGAACTTCTTCGAACCGATAATCGGTAGGTGAGGAATCGGCTCCGGGCGAGGGTCTCGAACTAGGAGCACAATCTTCGCCGGCACAAGCTGAGCGCGTCGCAATGCGACTAGGTATGCACGAGCCTGCGGACCTTCCCAAGCCAGCACACTTAAGGGAATGCGTTTCATCAAGATGAAGCCTTCTCTGTAATAGCGGCAGCTAACAGCGTGTTAGCCCAGCGTTGCAGGCGAGCAATCTGCATTACTTGCAAAGGTTGCTCTGTGCCTGCCTCGACATTGAGGGCTAGAGCTAAAGCTTTAAGAGCGGAGTTTAAGTATTTAAGTGCTCGGCCATCTCCTTTGTGCTCCTCAAGAGCGCTCTCACAAGAACTCAGCAAGAGTGCAATAGTGCCGATCCATAATTCAATGGGTGCTGCGATCGAACCTTCGTGACGCTTCCACTCCTTCGTATACTCAGTGCGTAGTGCTCTCGAGACATCAATGCATCGACAAATGTGATCCATGACGTCAGCGTCAGTTAGATCAGCAGATTGGAGCCCAGCCTTTACGAGAGCGCGCAGATCGATTACATCGTCTGTAAAATCATCGCTCTCTGCTATCTGTTGTTCGATCGCGAGTAGAAGATCTGGGTCCTCGGGGTTCATGGTGCTCCCTGCTCGCGAATAAAAGTAAGTGCCTTCTCTACGATTAGTTCTGCTGCAATTGATGCGCTGTTCCCGAGATTCGAGATACTTGCGTCGCGAACCGCAGAGATCGACTCCCTCCTCTGTTCTGAGGTCTGAAGAAGGGAGAGCAGGGTGGGTGCTAATCCGGTGAGATTATTCGGGCTGACAACCTCGCCAATCTGCTCTCTAATGGATGCTTCAAACGGTTCGATATCAAGTTCAGCGTAGAGCCGGTTATTCACCTTACGTTCTACGTCGATGAATAAGACGGGCTTGAGAGTCCCGAAGGCGTACTCAAGCGCTGCACCAGACCAGTCGCTAACCATTACATCTGATTTCAGTAGAGAATCCTGCGAAGAGACATCTTGATCTAGAGAGAATCTCGGATGCTCCTGAAAGCGTTTGGAGATTTCCTCAATAGCTGATTTGTTCTTCTTCAGTGTCATCGGATGGGGCCTTGCAATTACTTCAGCCCCTGTCGTTAGTAACTCTGCAATGACCTCCAGCCCACACGACTCAAAAATGCAGGATGGTCCCCACGAGGGGGCTACCAGTACGACGGGGGGAGAGTTCTTGGTGGTCGCCTCACTACGATTTCGAATGATCGCATCAAGGCGGCCGTATCCGTGGAGCACTAACTCTTTCTTAGGAAGCCCATACATCATCTCGCGCTTGCGGATCTCGGTCTCCATATATGGGCCAGTGCAGAAGACCGTGTCGAAATGATCGAAGGCGTCAGGTTCGTACGCCATGTGGGTGCTTACCATCGAGTGAAATACGTAGAGATATTTCATCCCAAGGTCCTCAGTCCTCAAGCTTTTTGGCAGAAGTTTTGTTCCAATCTGAGGGACAGTTGCGACAACAACGCCAGCCTCCATTGTTTGAAATGCGTAGGAGCGTTTGAATCCTTCTCCAATGAAGAATGGGAGTACCCCCGGGGGCGGATCGTTTAGTACCGGGTCGATTTTGCTCGAAGTTAGGTAACAAACTGGAAGATTGTGGGCCTCTGTAATTTGAAGAACGATCTCCTCAAAGTGTGTCCAGTATTGGCCGCCTTCTGAGTAGAAGGTTATGGCTCGCTGCTCGAGGGGCAGCTGAGAAAATTTGGGCTGAGGCTCGCGGCGCCGGAGAAACGCCATTATTGGTCTCTCATTTGCTTTCACTATCAGGGAGGTTAAAGAGGCGGCCTAAGGATTTCGCTTTGATCATTGCCTCATACTGCTCAAGGTCCTTGACCGTGTCGACCTCAAGCCAGCCGTGCTCAATTGGAACTGCGTGGATTTGTTCACCGGATACGATTAGCGCTTCAAGCAGATCAGTCATGTACATCATCTTCGCGCTGCGGCCCATGAACCGAGTCTGGTCTGTAAACGAGTCCCAGGTAGCGGTCATTTCTCGGATGCCTTGTTTGCGCATCTTGATTAATCCCATGTATTGCGCTTGAACATCTTCATAACTGCTCGGTTTGTGGCCGATCTCAGTGAGTATTGATTCTCCATTGATTTTAAGTGTTTCAGCGTCGCTCAAGGGGTCCGTCATGCGGGCCTCCCAGAGACTTCTCCAGCCTCTGTCAACTGTTACTGCAATTTGTGCATCTGATTTGAGTAAGGACTCGATGATGCGAGTTTCGTAGAGGATGTCTCCGTACGCGACCACGACATCATCGCAGGACTCTAAGAAATTTCGCGCCTCCATGAGGCTAGCGACCATGTTCGTCTCGCTGAAATCCTGATTCCAAATGCGAATGTCTCCATATGCTTCAAGCTGATGATGCTCAAACCCCGTAACGATTGCGATCTCTTTGATGCCAGCACTTTTGAGCGCTTCAATTTGGTATGCAATGAGTGGGCGTCCGTTGAAAAGCACAAGGCATTTGGGGGTGCCTTGTGTATACGGCCGAAGGCGCTGACCTTCTCCTGCAGCAAGGATGACCGCGCTTGTCATTGGCTCATCTTAAGAAGTGACTCAATCAATATGGTGTCTCTCGAGTCGCACTCACCGCGCTCAGGGTGCCACATAATCCCGAACTGAGGAAGGGTTTTATGCTCGATTGACTCGATGCTTCCATCGGGGGCTACTGCTAAAGCCCTCCACGTAGATGGGAGGCCATCTGGGGCTACTCCCCAGTTGTGGAAAGAGTTGACAGTGCGCACGCCAGACCACGACCAGAGGCGATCGCCGTCAACGGACGACACCACATGGCTTGAGCCAACGTGCCCAGTGACCGATGTCAGAGTGCCTCCTGAAGAGTGCACGAGAAACTGCATTCCTCGACACACGCCAAGAAGCGGTGTTCTATTCTTAGTCGCATATGACACAAGGCCATCCTCGGTTGAGTCACGAGCGAGGGAAGCATCTGAGGTGCCTAGGTGTGCGAGGTCGTTGCCTCCGCTCAAGATGATAAGACTCGGTTCTATGGTGCTCAACCATCGCTCTAAGTCCACTAGCAAATTTGGAACTGGAACCACTATCGCTCCGAAGGACTCGAGTAGAGCTGCCCAGCCTTGGTCGAGAGCATCGCGCGTCTCAGGGCGGGAAATCTCCTCGACAACTCGCTGAGAAATCGCTACGACTGGAACTATTCGATTCGAACTCAACTCATTATCCGATCAATCGAACGAGATTCGCAATCAAGTTGTATCGCCGAAGCCTCTAGTAGGGCCTCGAATTTAGCGCTACCAACCCCAATCGCAGCAGGAATTCCTAATTCAGCAGCTCGCACCGCCATGTGAGAATTCGAGCCTCCATAACATGTCACTAGCCCCCCGATGCCGCGCGCGAGCATCCAATCAAAACCAGGGTCTGCATTCGCAATTAGCACGATGACACCTCGAATATCTACCGAGGGATCGTCGGGAGCAACGACTACGCGTCCTTGGACCTTCTTTGTAGTCACAAAGTTGGGCTCTGCTGCATCCTGAGTGAAACATCGAATTTGTGCTGAAGATGATATTTGGGAGGGGAGGCATATCGAACGTGCGAATATATGTGCATCTTGCCCCTCGCCGGACCGTCTTAATAAATAATCAAACGGATCCTGTTTATGTTCACCAATATTCATGAGGTCGGATAAATCGATGTGTGCAAGGTCGTCGCGATTGAGTCCGATGCGGTCTCCGTAATCTGCGAATCCCTCGAGTGCGTTACTTAGTGCTTTGGTGAAGGCAAACTTGCTACGTTCCCGCCCGGCTATGGCGCCGACAGCAAATTTTAGAAACCCTCGCGCTGTCAAATTGATCCCAGATGTCAATAGGGCTCTCTCCACGCGCTCTTCGGTGGCGCTATCCCAAGCAAAATCAGATTCCGTCGAGGGTTCCAGCGAATTCTGAACTATCGGCCCGAAGTACAGATCAGGAGCGCTTGCATAGCAGGGTGCGGTGATGTCGTAGGTCCCAGGGCGAAGGTGCCCGTATTTCGCAACAAGAGTCTCAAAATCGATTTCACCGATGCGCACGCGCCAAGCATCTGTCTTCAAATCCGTGAGAACAGTTGCTATCGATCCCAGGAATTGATCGCGCTGATCGGCTGTAATGGCCATTGATCGTACGAGTGAATCAAGAATCGCTGTTGCCACGAAGGCCGATCTTGCTAGGTGAGCGAAGATAGGGGTGCCCGACTGCCTGGCATGATTGAGAAGTGAAATTGCGGAATCGAGTCCTTCATTAGCGAGACCTAGGATCTGATCCGTCTTGGCCTCAAAATCCTCCATCTCCGCCAAGTCTGGTTCAAGCCTTGCTATCCCTTTAGCCGTGATCTCAGATAAGGCTGCTTGTAGGAGCGCCGTCTCCTCCTCGGAGATTCCAGCCGCCTTTAGCCACAATGTTCTAGACGCAAAATCAGTCGTCAAGCAGGTGAAAAGAATCTCGAATTCAGCCTTATCGTGTAACGCGGGGAATAAGGATAAGCGTCCAAGGTATGCGTTTACGAGCTTCTCTCCGAGGTCATCTTGTAGTGCATCCGGAATAAATGAGGTGAAGCTCGCCCTCACGTCAACATAAGGATGGCCTGCAATCTCGACCATCAAGGACTGCGGCCGCACATCGCGGTACCCGTACTCAAAGCGCTGCTGGGCCCATACGTCATCCATCACTAGGAAGCGGTACATGCTGCTCGCTAGCCGCTTAGGAGTTACACCGATGATCTCCGCAGGATTCCAATCAGTCATAACGCTGAGATGCAGGTGTGCCCCCAACAAATTGCTAGGGCAAGCATCTAGTTGCAGCAGTTCAGACTCGGCCTCGAGAAGAAATTGAGCAACCTCGTCATCATCGACTGTAGCGGGGATGTCTCTGAGAACAATCGGTCGTACTTGGAGAATATGCACAGTTGTCCCGGAGACCGCAAACTCGATGTCTAGAGAGTCGTGCCCTACGAGCCCTTCAATCTTCGAGACGACGTCAATTACTCGACGAAGTTCTGGATCGCCGATGTTCTGTACAGAGGCCCTGTGTACCCATAGGGTCTTTACCTCTGTGCCCGCAGTGGCAGCATCAGTGCGGTTTGACACATCGTCGTAATTAACAACGTAATAGGGGGCCCCGATGGAGTGGGTGCGTGTCATTACTACTCCACTCATATTGACATCGGTGAGCATTTTCTGAACAAATACGTGGTCATCTGGACTCCGTATTCTGTACGACGCGAATACCTCATTAATCGCACTCTTGAGGGGCTCGCGCTCGCCTGCAACATTTAAGACACTGGTGTGGACTCCCGCCGCCGAATCAATCCAGCTGTCCTCTGTCTCGGCGCTGCTCCTCACAATTAGGAGTTCGGCTGGAATAGCCTGTAGAGCCTGATCGATGCAGTCCTCTGGGTTCAAATCCCAATCACTGACTGAGATGCGCTTTATGTCTCCGATGGACCCGCCGTGGGACATGGGGGAGAGGCGCTCAAGAGACTCTGCTTTTGTGCCCAGGATGAAACGCGCAAGGTCTTGCTTCGCATCTAACTCTGCCCAGTCACCCTCAAGATCAACAGCATTAGCTCTTAGGCCCGAGGCCAAGAGATGAGCGATAATTGCTGGGAGCGTTGCGGTAGGAGCGAGTGCTCCTGAGTTCAGAGAGTCGTCAAGTAAATCGATGGCAACGCCACTCAATTTTACGAGGCCTGCAAACTCGGCCGTAGCATTCGTCTCCGTGACCTCTGGTCCGATCGCTATTACGCGATCGCCATCTACGACTACGCGTTCAGCGCGGAGCATCGCCTCCCTTGAGCGGCCGTCATACCTGAAGCGCCACTTCGAGTCGACGGCTACTGCAATTCCAGCCTCGATCGTGTTGAGCCGAGCGACAGCATCAGGCCTGAATACGATGTCTGAGTAGGCGATCCAAGTAGTTCGCCCCCGTTCGAGTGGGGCTGATCGTAGGGAAGCGGCAGGTCCGGTTCGACGCCAATTGGTATTGATAGACGTTCGAATCTCTGGGTACTTGGCCGCGATCTCCTCCGCACGATAACCAGCAACAAATGTCACATCAAGGTTCTCTAGGAAGCTAAATCCTTGAAGTATCCAGTCAAGTACACGAGAATCTTTATCGATGCTGACGAGTGCAGTCGGCGATCCACCCCGGGATCCTCGGCCAGCTCCCAGAATGATTGCTGCTGGGCCTCGGGGTGCTGATTCTGCTGACGCCACGGGCGAAACGCTAGCGGGTAAATGTATGGCCAAATCCCTTTAATCTAAGTTGGGGTACTTAAAGATTTACTTATTCCTCGGGCTGTCCTCTTGGCTGTCCTCGGGGCTCCAATTTCGGAGTAGCGTTCTGCTCTGTCGGTCAACGTTTTTCCGTCAGACTGTTCTTCCAACCCTTCGCGACTGGCGCGGATATGAGCAGGATTCGGGTGGAGTGCTATCGAAGGGACCGCAATATGAGAGGGTTGGAATTATGAATTTTGGTTATCTAGACGCAGGGACAGGTAGCGTGGTCATATCCGCTATCGCTGGGATGTTCGCAGCTGGATTTGTAGCAATCAAGGTCGGGATCGGCCGATTTGGGTCGAAATTTAAGTCCAAGGGTTCAGATAAAAACTAGGTGCTCCGGGATGCATACTCTCAACATAAGTGAGAGAGTACAGCCACGTTTCACTTAGTTGAGCGCCCCTTTAATTAGTGACCCTGGAGTAGTAGATGAGCAGATTCCCCTTTCCGCACCCTTATGGCTGGTTTCAGGTTGCGTACCCAGATGATTTGGAGCCCGGAGGGGTCAAAGCACTTCAGTACTGGAGTGCTGACCTAGTTCTGTGGCGCGATGAAGCAGGGGAGTATCACCTACAGGATGCTTTCTGCCCCCACCTTGGGGCGCACCTAGGCAAGGGTGGTCACGTCTCTGATGGTGCGATTACGTGTCCGTTCCATGGGTGGCGTTTTGATGGCGGTGGCACATGCCTTGAGATTCCCTACTCAGAGAAAGTCAATCGCAAGGCGCGACTGCGTACCTATCCAGTCGTAGTTCGCAACGGCTTTGTTCTCGCCTGGCGCCACCCTGATCCCGAGATCGCCCCTATGTGGGAGGTCGAGGAGATCGAGGAGATCGGCGATGCAGGATGGAGCGAGTACTACAGCTCCGAGTATGTAATCAAGACTGTCCCCCAAGAAATGATGGAGAACAGCGCAGATCCTGCCCATTTTCTCTATGTGCATGGAACTGAGACGGTTGCCGAGGTTGAGAAATACGACACCGATGGCCCGTGCTCGGTGATGCTCTCAAAGCAGTCTTACGTGACTCCTCGAGGCACAACCTGGGGACGAATTGACGTCTATAACTACGGACCTGGTTTCTCAAAGGTTTGGTTCTCTGGAATTGTAGATGCCATCAATATTGCAACCACTACACCCATTGATGATGAAACCTGCATTGTTCGATTCAACTTCACGGTACGCAAATTTGAAGACGAAGCACTTACCTCAACAGTTGCATCTGCCTTTGTTAAGGAGATCAACAAGCAAGTGGTAGAGGACACGCCAATATGGGAGAACAAGGTTTTCCTACCGGTACCAGCACTGGCTGATACTGACGGACCGATCTTGAAGTTCCGGAAGTGGTACTCGCAATTCTACGCAGAGCCGATGAAAGAAGTTTCAGGTAATTAGTTAGTTACCCATCGGATAGAACGTCACTTAGGAGTTTCTCGACGAGGAACGATCCATGTGGGTTTAATCGATAGAACTCGAAGTCCTTATCAAACTGAATGTTTATGCCGCCTCTTCCTGCGCGGTTCTTCTCAACAGTGATCAAGACTTGACGAGAGAACTCGTCGCTCTTAGCGGGGTTGAAAGCGATTGCGACGTCGGCCACCGCTCGCGCCTTTTCGTTAAGTATCAAGATTAAGTCGCAGAATGGATCTAGCGATGCTGCATCCTTGATACCTGAGATGGAGAGCCGACGAGCATCCATGCCTCCTTGATTCGTGCCACAAGTAGCAAGGACAGAAATACCTAATCGCGTTGCGATTGACTTTAAGGCTACGGCAAAATCGGCGGCGCTGACAGACTCAAAGCCGT
Source organism: Actinomycetes bacterium (assembly GCA_037146835.1). Taxonomy (GTDB): domain Bacteria; phylum Actinomycetota; class Acidimicrobiia; order IMCC26256; family IMCC26256; genus IMCC26256. The sequence continues at coordinate 16,210 of JBAWWI010000021.1, forward strand.
CCTTGCTCGAACTCCTCGCATCGAGTCGGTCCACTATCAGCAGGCCATCAGCAGGTGGCGCTAAGGCCTCCATTTGATCGAGACTGAAATCGGAGGAGTTGATTCCAATGATGATAAATCTCGATCCATACTGTGAAACTCTCGCTAATACCTCTTCGGCTAATGGAGACAGAGAGCCGCGTTTTGATCCGACTCGAGAGGAGTCGATGACTTCATGAATTGCAGTGTCGATTAAGTGGGATTCATCTTCTCGAGCGATTGAGCGCGCCTCGAGAACAAGAAGTCTCTCTAATAGCGCGCTTGTCGAGTGCTCACTACAGACAAAGGTCACTGCCCTTCCATCTAGAGCAGCATTGCGAGCAATCTGGAGTGCGGTCACCGTCTTGCCGACACCTGGGCGACCCACAAGAAGAGAAAGGTCTCCGATTCGAAGGCCTCCGCGGAGTGCGTCATCGAGAGGTGCAAGCCCCGTAGCAACTGGGGTCGCACCAATGTGCAGGCTAACTGTAGGGGTGTTCAGGAGATCCGCTGCGGTAGTCGCTTTGAAGGATTCCACAACGCTTCCTAGAACGACGTCTGGGAGAGTCTGATCACCGCAGGGCCAGCGACAACGACAAATAGTGCTGGGAGTATGAACAGGATCACGGGGAAGACGAGTTTCACAGGCAACTTCATCGCCATCTCTTCAGCGCGTTGTCTGCGCTTCAGTCGAATCTCAGAGGACTGCACTCTGAGTATCTGCGCTACTGGAATTCCATATTTCTCTGCTTGGTTAAACGCGTGAATAAAGCCTCGCAGGTCAGGGACATCGGTTCTCTCTGTCAGCCGTTCTAGCGCCTGTGATCGCGGTACCCCAAGCTGCACGTCCTGGAGAGTGCGACCTAATTCTTCAGGAAGAGGGCCCTCTCCATTCGCTATACGAAGTACTGCGTTATCAAATGAGAGCCCTGCTTCGACACAGATTGTTATTTGATCAAGCGTGTCTGCTAATTGCTGCTCGATACGTTTTTGTCGCTCTGTTGCCTTGGAGCGCAGGTATAGATCTGGAGCCAGATATAGGACTACAGCGATACCTATAGACGCGACAATCATGAGCCCTGCTGGATTTGAGAGAATCAGGAGAAGCGCTAATACTGCTCCTCCTAAACCAAATATGGCTTTAAGGGCAAATGCCTTTTCGATTGTCCATGTATCGGTTAGCCCAGCAAGTTGAATCCGCTGTTGCAAATTATCCCTCGCACCGCTCGGCGTAATCCGTTTACCGCGTTCGGCGAAGCGCTGCATTAACGGCGAGAGCATGCGCTCAGAGGCAGACTTCTCTAAGAGTTGCCTACGAACGTCAACCTCTTTGGATCCACCGGATTGCAGGTTGCTCTTGGCCGCCTGCTTCTGAGTTGGAGGCCCTGTTACCGCCCACCAAGTTACGGGTATAGCGGCACCAACGCACAACGCTCCGAGTATCAAAGTAATCGACATATTGGCTCCTAGTACTCGACCTTTAGGAGCCGCTTAATCCAAAGCGACCCGATGCCTATCGATATAAGTGCGGTAATCAGCAGCGTCCAACCAAGAGCAGATTGAAAAAGTAACCCTAGGTACCCAGGGTTGATTAATTGAATGAACATCGCTGCTCCAAAGGGGAGCGCAATCAATACAGTCGCTGAGAGTCGACCCTCAGCACCAAGCGCTTGAATCTGCCTGCGAACAGAGTTGCGGTCACGAATCGTCGAGAAGACGTTATCGAGCACCTCGGCTAGGTCTCCTCCGACAGCTCGGTGGATCTCCATCGCCTGTACAACCCACTTGAAATCTGGGTTCTCAATACGTTCTGCGAGGGCCGCAAGCGCATCATTCAAATCTTTACCGAGCCTTGTCTCTGTGACCACTCTTCGAAATTCATCTGCGGTGGGCGACTCAGATTCACGTGCTACCGCATCAATTGCCTGCGTAACGCTGAACCCAGCGCGAAGGCTTCCGGCGAGCAGAGGTAATGTCTGCTCTAGTTGGTCAGCGAAAGCCAGTTGGCGTTTACCAATCTTTCGCGTAAGGAGCAAACGCGCTACAAAGAACGCAATTAGTGCGAAGATGATCCCCATCACGAGTTGTCCTAGTAGAAGCCCAACAAGCCCCGAAATGAAGATTGAGACACCAACAGCGACTAGGTACTCGGCGGGGCGCATGTCGATGCCTGCTCGTTCTAAAGCCTTATTTAGCGCATCTCCACGCTCCGCAGCGCGCAGTGAATGCTCCGCTAAAGCGGTTGCCCCGCGCCTGATCTCGCTAAGCATGGTTTGCGAGGAACCGATTGAGTTCTTGGTCCCAGCAAGCTGGCTCTCAGGGGCGCTATTTGAGAGAAAAGCAAATGCCCCTACTCCGACAGCACCCATGATCGCTACAAGGCCGAGGATGAGGAGCAGGGGAGATGATCCTGCGCCTTTAGAGCTGCTGGTGTCGCCCGATGGAGTAGTTGGGCTGGGCAGCGCTTCCTTAGCACCTGCATCTGTAGGTGATGTAGGCAGGCTCAGTCGAATGGTTCCGGATTTCGTCCCGTCTGGGGTAGCGACACGAACGGTGAAACCGGTTGAGCCTTTTCCTGTGGAGATAAAAGTGATCTGGTACTGAGAGGCCAATTCGCTGCCGATTTTAGTAAAGATGCCTCGAAGACCACTTGGATCGGTGGCTCGCGCGACTTGCCCACCTGAAGCAGCGGCGTACGCGGTTGGCGCTACTACATCAGAGTCTGCCGTGTCGAGTACTACTCCGTAAACAACTGAGTTTGAGTCCTTGACATCTTTCGTCGCTTGCTGCGTTGAGTTACTGCTTACGGTGTCCCGCCCATCGGTGAGCACTACAAGAGTTCGGCGCGCGGAGGTGAAACTTTTAGCGCCCATTGAGACGGCGTCGTTCAGGGCAGTCTCTCCATTGGCCTTCAAATTGTTGATCGCCGAGGTGGTAGCAGTGCGATCGGTTGTGAAGTTGCTAGCCACGTAAGGAGTATTTCCAAAGCCCGTAACTGAGACCGATGCTGCGGGGGGAAGCTGTGTTAGCAGAGCGACCGCTGCAGCCTTTGCTCCGTTAAGCCCAGCTCCAGACATACTTCCCGAAGTGTCAATGACTAGTGCGACCTGGGATGCGTCCCCTGGAAGCCCGATTACTTTGGCACTTCTCTTGGATGAGGTCTCGAGGACGGTAAAAGCGGAGGAGTTTAGATTTGGAGAACCTGATGCGGTCGTTACCGCGACTGTAAGCGTCACTTTTGGTGCAGCACTCAGGTCTGCGCCGCTCACGACTACAGAGTCTGCGGCGCCGGCGACAGAGGGAAAGAGTGCCGCCGTAAATAGAAAAGCAGCGGCTAGTGAAAAGAGTGATCCCTTCCGTGAGATCATCGACCCTGATTCTTGGTTCGCTCCGAGAGAACAAAGACTGAGTCGGGGACCTCAACCCCTTGGTCGCGAAGTTTGTTTAGGAAGTTAGGGCGCAGGCCGGTGCTAAACGGATCCCCAATAAAGAAACCGTTTTCATCAATCCCTGCTTCGTAGTCGAATGCGAATAGGTCAGTGAGAAGGAGACGATCGCCCTCCATGCCATTGACCTCAGCAACCTGGGTAATTCTGCGTGTTCCATCTCGCAATCGACTCACGTGAATTACAAGGTCAATAGCTGAGGCTGCCTGCTCTCGGATTGCTCGAACGGGGAGATCGACTCCACCCATGAGCACCATTGTCTCCAGCCTAGAGAGTGCATCTCTTGGAGAGTTAGCGTGCAGGGTGGAGAGAGACCCTTCGTGGCCGGTGTTCATTGCCTGGAGCATGTCAAGCGCCTCGGCACCTCGAACCTCTCCCACGATGATGCGGTCGGGGCGCATGCGCAGGGCATTACGCACTAGATCTCGAATTGAGATCTCGCCTTTGCCCTCAATGTTGGGTGGCCGGCTCTCCATGCGCACTACATGGTTCTGCACCAAACGAAGCTCTGCAGCGTCCTCGATCGTTACAACACGGTCACCATTGGGGATGAACTGTGAGAGCGCATTAAGCATCGTTGTTTTTCCGGTGCCGGTACCACCAGAGACCAAGATGTTTAGGCGCCCCTCAACACAGGCTCTTAAGAGGTCAATCATCTGCTCTGTGAGAGCACGCATACCAGCAAGATCGTGGAGTGAGTAGGCCTTCTCCGAGAACTTTCGAATAGTTAGAACTGGTCCGTCGATTGCGAGGGGAGGGATGACTGCGTTTACGCGGCTTCCATCGGGTAAACGGGCGTCAACCATTGGCGAAGATTCATCGATTCTGCGCCCCACCTTTGAGACGATGCGCTCAATAACCTGCCTGAGGTGCTCCTCTGAGACGTAGCGAGCATTTGTTCTAACTAGGCGCCCTGCGCGCTCTACGTAGATCGAATCAAGCGAGTTCACCATAACTTCGGTGATCTCCGGGTCGGCTAGGAATCGTTCAATCGCGCCATACCCGAGCACGTCGTCACAGATTTCAGCGACGATGCGTGCCCTCTCGGCGGGAGTTAAGGGTACGCGCTCGGCATCAATCACGCGAGAGAGCTCTTGAACTACATAGGAGTCGAGTTGGTCCTCGCCTAGAGACGAGTCGTAGAGGCGTGAGCCGAGCCGAGCAAATAGCGCATCCTGAGCCCTGCGCTTGATTAGAACAAAAGGATCCGCAATAGGTGCAGCGGCGGGATCGAAGGTGGTCTCATTCGCGGTTGATTTGACGGAGTGTTGCTCCTGTGGAAGGGCGTTATCGTTCGCGCCTAATAGGCGATCCTTGAGACTCATCGGATTTCGCGCTTGCGCCTAAAGCGCGAAACCGCAGCCTCTGTAGACGCTGCAAGGGATGGCGCGTCGTTGGGCGGTGCGAGGAAATGATTCACGAGTTCGCCGTATGCGCGGGCAACTGGCGTTCGAGGAGACGATTCAAGGATTGGGGTGCCTTGGTTCATGGAGAGGGGAACGTTGCGAGACGATGGAATAGCAACGTTTACCTCCATCCCAATTGTTCCCTCAATGTCTCGTATCTCGAGACCAACTCGAGCATCCGCACGGTTTAGAGCAAAGTGCCGTCGCTGGGTAGTTAGGCCAATCTGATCGAAAGCTTCGATCTCTTTGCGCATGCTTCGAGTGCTTGCCACATCTGTTGCGCAGACAAGCAGGAGGTCGGTGGCGCTCTCCATAGCGGTCAATGTGAATTCATCTAGACCAGCGGCGGTATCAAGAATTACGTACTTGAATTCCTTTGCAAGAATCTCAATGATCTTTGTAATCTGCTCTGGAGTTACATCGTCTGCCTCGGCGGGGGTATCAGGCGCTGAGAGAACAAATAATCCACTCGGATGTGGGGTCAGGCATGCCTTAACGACAGTTGCATCGAGGCGCGACCCCTGAGCCACGACATCACTGAGCGTTCGCTCGGGTAGTAGCCGCAGTGCGTGGCCTACATCGCCGAACTGCACATCAAGGTCCATTACAACGACTTGCCCTGGGAGCTGCTGAGCTAATCCGATCGATAGGTTTGTCGAGATCGCAGTCTTGCCAGCACCCCCTTTTGGAGAGACAACTGCAATTACGCGTGATTCGATCTCTGTATTCAGTGGTGCAGAGGAGAGGTTCGATCTGCGCTTGAGCGCTGTCTCCTTAGCTCTATCAAGGGTCTCGCGAATCTCTGAGGCATCAGCAAGTGGGGAGACAACATCTCTTACCCCTGAGCGGAGAGCGCGCTCAAATACTCCCTCGCCATGTTCTGCCACGAGAACAACACATATCTCAGGGAACCGCTCGTCGATCTCGCTGCAGAGTTTGAGAGCTGATTCAGTCCCGAGCGCAGGGCCTACGGTGACGACCAGAGGCTCGATGGATCTGATGTCTCCAAGCGTCTTGCTCGTGTCGTCCTCGCTGCTCTCGTTCCATGCTCTGAGTTCGCCGCTAATAGCTCCGCCGAACGCCTTGCGGACGGACTCCTCCCATGAGTCGTCTGACCCAGCTAGAAATATTCCGCTCACTGATACACCGAACTGCGTGTGGCTGCTCCGCCTGGTGCGTTCGGTGCAGTCTTGGGATCAGCGGAGAGCCAGATTGTTCCGTGCTCTGCTGCGTAGATAAGTTTTGTAAGGCTCGCTGGTTCTATAGCGAGCGTAACGAGAATCTCTCCCTGGGGTGTGACGCCCGGCAGGTTTGCGTCGGGAGTCTTCGCTCCATCTGCAGCTACTGCAGAAGGGTCTCCCACCTGCACATTGGTTACAAGAATTCTCTGGAGAATTACACCAGTCTGCGTTGGTATGGAACCATCGGAGGGGAAGGAAGCGGTAACTAGAACAGTTGAACCAGGTGTGAGAACGCCACCCACGGCGCGGTCGGCGCTTAGAGAGATCGTCGTGGTTACAAGCCCGGGTGGGATTGATAATGATGAGCCTGTTGATTGGAATGCCGATGGGGTCGTAAAACGGGCTCTTATTAATTGCTCGCCCGTAACTAATATCGCCCCTGAGACCAAGTCTTTTACTTGGTCAAGGTTTGTGATAGCCCCTTCAGCAATAGCGTTATTCGGGAGCGATTTCTTAGCCACTCGATCACCTAACTCGCTGACTGAGGTTCCAGCAGGTATCTCGCTCTGCACTACGTATACCGATACAAGCTTCTGCCCCTCCTGGGCGCGCGAATCGGCATTGCCCGCATAGGCGAGTACCAAGACGGCTCCAAAAATTGCCAAAATTACTGCGGCGATGATTCCGCCTACCTTGCGATTCACGGGAGAATCCTCTCGACTTGTCTATTGGGGGATCTACGGTGCATAACCCTACCGCCAGAATGCTTAGTTACAGGCCGATGCTTCGGTGAGTATTTAATCAGTTTGAGTGGCTTCTCTGAGTCTCTAGGTGAGCCTCTCATCGCGTTGGAGTCGTTTTCTTGTTGGTCGCAGGTGTCGTCTTCGTTGGAGTCGGTGCAATTCTGCCCCTGGTAATCAAGGCAAGCAGCTGGGGAGAGCGCTGCCGCAGTCGTAGCAATATTCACGGCGCAGATTCGATAGCTGTATAGTTCGTTGAGCCCGATGCAGCACGTGCTTCCATTAGTAGCTGTGCGTAGGTAGGTCATCACCAGGCGAGTGAAGCTGCCGACGGGAGCGGCCGTGGTAGTTGTTGGCGGGACAGTCGTAGTTGTGGTCGTTGTTGTGGAGGTAGTAGTAGTCGGTTGCGATGTCACCGTGATCGTCGCCCCACGATCGTTATTATCGGTATTGTTGTCGTTAATCTGACCTGCGCTCAGACGCACCGCAACCGAAACATTGTTGGTAGATAGTGCAGTAAATGTAAATGACTGTTGCGCAGTTGTATTGCTAGCCCAACTCTTGGGAACAACATTGCAAGTGAATACCACGGAATTCGCCCCGCTTGCAGAGGACTTACAATCAGATGGCGCGCTCGGGATTGGTACCGTTGGCGCTCCATTATTAGTGGAGACAGTTATCGTAAATTTCGCGTCCGTGACAGCAATCGATGAGGCATTGAAGGCTTCAATTGTCAGTACCGTTGGAGTATTAATGACTACAGACGAAGGCCAAGTTGGGGTAGTGGAGATCGAGAGGTCACCAACCGTTGCCATTTTCCGTGTCGCCGTAAGCTTAAATTGAGCTTTCTTCTTAGCGGGTTGACCGGAAGCAAGGGCTGAACACTTATCTTGGTTTGTGCCCGTTGTGTAGTTGTCGATTGTTACGAGCGCAAAACCCGAGATATGGACTATCCATTCTTTGCCAGAGGAGCTGCCGTTCTTGGCCTTTAGGTCGTCGACTATCGGGATTGCCACTTCTTTTCCTCGAGCCTGGCAGAGCGCCTTATCGATGGTCGCCCCATAGAGTTGCCCAACCGCAGCGCACTTGTAATCTCCGTCGCCTACTGTTGCCGGATACCCGCTAAGCATCCATGCTGCGATGTTGCTAGTTAGTGCAGCCTGATAGGTGGCATTTGAAGAGTTGCACTTGCTGAACTCAGACGATCCAGTTCCATTTGGACTGCTAGCGAGGTCAATGATTCCGTATCCTCCACTAGCCCCAGCTGAGCAGAGCGTTGCGTTGTTGCTTCCGCTCCAGTTCGAAGTTATTTGAAGTGGAGACTTCGTTGCGGAGGTGTTAGCGACCCAATCGGAGACTCCCTTGTTGTTTGTATCCGAAGAGTTTGATTTATTTGCGCACCCGACGATGGGGAGCAAGGGAGCGTCGTTCCAGCGTGCAGTCGTCGAGGAATAGACGTCTTTAGAGTTGAGTCCAAAGAGTTTGGAGAACGAGAACGTTGCGGTCTGCTTTGCCCGCACCGTTACTATCCCGGAGCTCTGCGAAGCGTTGGAGGGGGTTGTGCTTATGCCAGCCATTTGGCAGAAATCAAGCGTCGGTGCCGATGTATTTGCATTCAGATAGTTGACAGCTTGGTCTTTAACGCTTGTCGGGCAGGTTCCGCGCACGGATAAATTGTTGATATCTGTGGCCTTCTGGGCTGCAGCCAGAGCAGCGGCATCGGTAGATTTCACCATTGAGCGCTTTACTTGCCATGCGTAGCCCATGTCGATAGCGAAGGCCAAGCAGACGATAAGCAGAGTGGCTACAACCGCCACCATCACCGCTATTGCGCCGCCCTCGTCTTTGGAGTTCCTATAGGGATTAGAGGAAGTTTTCTTCATGCTGCCTACTCGCAGAGAAACATAGCGGTGGAGGACACGTTCTTTACTCCGCTATTGGGCCAGAAGGGAATGGAGATAGTTACCTCTCCGGAGACTCGTACATAAACGTTCGATCCGCTCGTGGAGCACAAGTATTGGGTGCTAGAGCACGAGTTGGATGTAGCAGTGCCTGTTGGTGCTGCAGATCCAACCTGCACAAATGTGTTGGAAATTGCGATTCCGCCGAGTGAGCCGGTTGCCTGGAAACACGCATTAGCTGAACTGCTCGCACGAAGCGAGGCCACCCTTGCGCCTTCTCTGGCAGCTGCTTGCACGCCTTGCTTGGCGTTGAAATATAGGGAGAAATAAATTATTGAGAAGAGGATAAGCAGAAGCATCGGCACGACGAGCGCGAATTCAACTGCCGCTGCGCCGCGTTGTCTCTCGTCGAGTGTCGGGGGTTTCATTCTGTTTCCGAACGTAGAGGGCTGCGGAGAAGGCTGCCGGAAAGCAAATAGGACGCCAGCGCCTTAAAAATTAAGTCGCTGGCGTCCTTCAATGCTACCTCCCAAGAAGGATAAAGAGCGTCCCTTGGCTTTAGAGAGTCACCTTGTTTAGCGCAGTCGAGATTCGTCCCTGAAGGGCAATGACGGCGACCGTGATCACTGCTGCAATAAGGGCCACAAGCAGTGCATACTCAACAGCGGTTGCGCCGGCTTCGTCGTTGGAGCGAACCGAAAGGTTCGTGAGGGAAATGTAAAGGCGGGTAAGTGTCTCCATGGTTTGTGTCTCCTGTATCTAAGTAATATGGATTGGGTATTTCGGCTCGGGGATTTCATACCTTGAGCGAAACTCAAGATTTTCTCAAGGTACTAGTGCTGGAGGCCTAAGTAGTGGACCTATTGAGGGTCTCACTGCTCCTGCCGCTCACACTGCCCATAAATTAAGGCTTTTCAGTTTGACTCTCTAACCCAATATTGGGGTTATTCCAGCCAGCAGAATTGGCCTTTGCTACAGCGGCTAACTGCGAATTTACCCCTAGTTTTGTGAGGATTGACCGAATGTGGCTCCTCACAGTGGCTACTGCCACAAAGGTCTCGTTTGAGATGACTTCCGGTGAGTGCCCTGCAATCAGCAGGCCTAGGACCTCTGATTCGCGAGTTGTTAGGCGGTCGAAGGCCTCCATCCGAACTGTTTGAGCCCGTCGATGCTCCCGCAGAAGGGTCAAGAGTTCACTTCGTCTCTGGATCGCATTTGAGAAGTTTCCGGCGGCGATAGCTGTGACCCGCTCAATTAGATCCTCGAAGGCTATGGACTTGCTAAGAACGTCGGCTGCGCCTGCCTCGAAACACTCGGCCCAAAAAATGGGGTCTTGTTCGCCAGTCATTATGAGCACTGCTGCGCCTAGCGCGAGTATGGGCTCTATTAGCGGTAGCGACGAGCCGATCGGACCCAGCATTAGATCAAGAAGAACAATCGCCGGGCGCTGCTCCGTTAGAGACTCGAGAATGTGCTCCTCTGTCGAGGGCGCAATGATATTTGGGGTGATTCCTTCTCGAGCGAAAGCCAGCCCTAGCGCCTGAGCGAGGAGCTCGTGGTCATCCACTATCGCTAGACCGATGTTCTCGCCCGGTTCAATAGTGTTGGATTGACTCGTCATGTTGCTCCGCCTAATCGCTTAATCCCTTCCCGACGCTCCTTCTCTTGAAGGGTCGCGGTATCAGCACGCTCTGAGTCACTGTAATTCAGGTCAGAGGTTGCTGAGGGAGTTACGGAGCCGTCAATCGAAGTGAGTCCTTGCCATCTGGGGAGGCTCACTACGAACTTTGCACCTCCACCGGGGCGCGGCGTGACCCATAGATCGCCACCGCCGCGGGTGATGAGGTCTCTAGCGATGGCAAGCCCAAGCCCATAGCCCTCAGTGTCCTCGAGGCTTGCTCTCCAGCCTCGCTCGAAAATGAGATCTCGTTTTCCTCTTGCAACTCCGGGGCCTCGGTCCTCGACGAACACGAGAATGTGGTCTGCATCTCGAGCTGCGCTCACGTCAATGGGGGAGCCGGGAGCATATTTGGTGGCGTTGCTGACTAGGCCGTGTACAACTTGGGCAAGATCCTCTGGCGAACCGACAGCAACAAGGTCCTCGTCGATATCGAATACAACCGGGAGCGAAGAGGCAGCAACAAGAAGCGTTGAACGAAGCGCTTCGAGTACTTGAAAGGGTCCATAAGTAGGAGGTGCGGGTGGAGCGACCAGGTTTCTAAGGCGTTCTATCTCGTCGCGTATTGCTCTCGTCAAGTCGCTTTCATCTCCGACTGAGGCAACTGCAACGCCGCCCTCGATTGAGAGCACGCGAGAGCGCACCTCGTGAATTTGGGCCATGCTCGCCGCTTCGCTGGTCTGCAGCGTCTCAACTTGGTCACGTAGCTCCGCAGCATTGGTGATCGCCTCGAATTTTTCGCGAGATGCGGCAAAATGCAGCTCTAGTGACGAACCAGCAATTGCAACGCCAGCTGCAGCGAACCGCATTGCGCCACCGTACTCGGATCCAAGAATGTCGAAGCCTTCACTGAGCGCCACTAATGGAGCGATTCCAATAGCGAACAGCGTAGGTACAAACCAGATTCCGTTGATCAAGTTCTCTGCTTTGAATCGCCGGTAGGTAGTGGTGGCTAGGAATAGAACAAATAGTCCAAGAACTGCGAAGGTGTACTCGTGACGAGGCCCTCTCTCGGAGGCGCCGACCATTAGTCCTACCAGGCCCGCTGCGGCAGCAGCGAGAAGCCTCCATCGATAATTTGGGGAGACATCA
>JBAWWI010000022.1:0-26699 GCA_037146835.1 Actinomycetes bacterium
CCATCATCCACGGATGCCGCTAGAAGAATTATCTCGTGCTGAAACCCTGGGTCATTCGCGAGGGCTCTAGCTATTGCGAGGGCTCTAATCGCAGGACCCGCTAGCCGCTCACCAATGACTTCACCGGTGAGTACCGCTATACGCGTCACGCCGTCTTTCATCACGACGTCTTTCATCACGACGTCTTTCATCACGACGTCTTTCATCACGCCCCTGTGCGCCACGTGCCGCCGAGAGAGGTAATACCTGAGGTCTTCGGATTTCCCTCTACGACATCAAATGCATGCAGATCCCCGACCTCATGGATCGGTGTCATCTGTGTTGTCTCATAGATCGTTCCGGTGACGTGGTACTTACCTGGAGAGACCAAAAGACGCGGAACAGCCAGATCGATCCATCCTGGACCAGTAGAAATCTCTAGAGACAGACCTTGATCTCGAGAGTTTGTGCCGGTAACAAGTACTCCGTCGCTGCTCGTTAAAGACATGCCGAATACCGGCTCGCTCACAGGCTTGAGTGCATTGAAATGGATGCGAAAAGTAACTGAGTCTCCGAGTGCAACTGACCCGGCAGGCGCGCCTGACTCCCTCAAAAGCTCCACACCCTGCAATTGAATCTCGCCGGTTGAGCGTCGTGCAATGCCTAGAGTTGCAGGGTCAATAGAGAGAATCTCGGTCAAGTAGTGGTCGATCGTATCTACCGCTGGACCGACCTGAATAAGTCGGCCGTGCTCGATAAGGGCGACTTCATCGCAGAGTTCGCGCACCGATGAGAGCGCATGTGAGACAACAACAATGGTTCGGCCTTCGCGCCGGAACTGGCTGATCTTCTCTGTGCACTTATTCTGGAACTCCTGATCGCCGACGGCGAGCACCTCATCTATAAGCAGAACTGCCGGGTCAACATTGATTGCGACAGCGAATCCAAGGCGAACGTACATGCCAGATGAGTAATTCTTAACGGGGGCATCGATGAACTGCTCAATACCGGAGAAGTCGACAATCTCGTCGAACCGTGCATCGATCTCGCGCCTTGAGAGCCCAAGAATTGCACCGTTTAGATAGACATTTTCACGCCCAGACAACTCTGGATGGAACCCAGCGCCTAGTTCAAGAAGCGCTGATACCTTGCCTCTAGTTGTGATGCTCCCGCCATCGGGGCGCAGAATTCGCGCCATGACCTTGAGCATGGTTGATTTTCCCGAGCCATTCTCTCCGATGAGTCCGAAAGCGGTTCCTTCTTTAATCTCAAACGAGACGTCATCAAGCGCCAAGAAATCTTCGTAGCGAGCCCTCCTGCCGCGCAGAAGTGCTGCTTTCATGGATTGGTTACGTTCGTGATAGAGGCGATAACGCTTAGAAACATGGTCAATAATTACTGCGGCGGTCATCTATACCTCCTCGGCTAGTCGATGGTCGAGGCGATTGAATACGAACTGCCCTATTAGTACTAGGCCGATAGACCAAACCGCTATATAAGCAAGGCTGCCTATCGACGGGAACCGCAGGTCATAAAGAAGAGCCCGATACGCACTAACCAACTGAACTAGAGGATTCATCTCATAGATGCTTCGAAGCGGGATTGATCGCCCAGCAACGTGCCAATGAACTGGAACATAGCTAATCGGATACACAACAGGGGTTGAGTAGAAAAGCATCGGCATTAAGAGATTCACAAAGTGGCGCACATCACGGAAGTAAACATTTGCACCGCTAAGCAAGAGCCCGATCCCGAGTACTAGCAGCGTCTGCAATATGACTAGCAGACCGACAATCGGGAGCCACGGAAGAACCATGTTGCCCGCGATCAGGAGGATGGCGATCACTACGCCGAGCTCGATCAAGAAGGTAACTAGCAGTCCGCCGATGGTTGACGCGACTAAGAGTTCCCTTGGAAAGTAAACCTTGCGGATCAGCCCAGCGTTGACAACAAGGCTCTCAATTGACTGTGTCACTCCGTTGGAGAAGAAGTTCCATGGGATCAATGCACATAACAAGAAGAGGACGAAGTTTCCCTGGCCACTTGGATCACCGATAGGCGCCTTGACCTTTAGAAATACCCCAAAGACAACCCAATAGATAAGTACCGAGGAGAGCGGGTTGAGTAGTGACCAAGTCCACCCAAGGGCGGAGCGCTTGTAACGACTCCTCAGCTCCCTCAAGACCAAGTTTGAGAGCAGCTCACGCCGTTCGTAGTATTCGCGTAGCTGGTTCATCGGTTTGTCAGGTTAGCGACCGGAGCGAGCAGAGTGGTGCGTCTCATGACCCGAGTAATGCCCGAGCGAGGACATCTGTGCCAAAGCCCGTAAGGATGGCGAGGTATAGAAGCCCGGTAGCGGCCATAACCGCCGAATAGGACCTCTCACGAAGGGCTAGCCAGGTAACGCCAATCAACGCACCGGTTGAGGCTGCCGAGAGTGCCCACATCCACGCGAGAATCCCCCCATACCCGTCATCGACCGATCCCGAGAGAACAGAGATCATCCCAATCGGCCAGAGCAGCCCGATCACTTCAAGCGCCCAAATGGGAGCGCTGAGTTTCACCAACTCCTCAATCGGTGCCCGCGGTAATCCAGGTTGAGTGAGGTACCAATGCCCGAGAAGCATCGCATCTGTTAGTACACCTAGGAATGCTGCTCCGATGACTAGCCGATAAGCGCTCTGTATCGCTGGCCCCCCGAGCGTCACCGACTCTGCGACCAAGGCAATCAATCCGAATGCCGGTGCGATCAAATCCAATATCGGATTGAACTCTCGCTCCTCTGTTCGTCCGGCTCCTGCTTCGCTCTCAGCACCGGATGCTCGGGCACTCTTACGGCTCTCGCCGAGCATTGCGTCTACCCGCTCGGCCTTAGCAACCTTGCGCTCTCTCGCTACGCGTACCCCAACTGAGCGATGCGTGACGCTCGACGCGAGTGCGAACAGTGCAGAGAGCATCGCGAGAGCAGACGCGGTGAGGGCGATTGTTCGCGCAGCTCCATCGCCGCCAGTAGCGATACTGGCCCAGATCGCTCCACCCAGCATTGCTGCACCGAGACCGCGAATTAACCATCCGTACCCAAGACTCACGAGCCGGCCACGCGTAGTTACCCATAAAAGTGCGAGGATTCCAATCCCCCACTCCATTAAGACACTCGCCAAATCGAGCTTCACCTAGTTAAACCCGTCGCCAACACTGCAGAAGATCCTGCCGCCTCGGCTGAACTACGCGCGTGATACGACGAACGCACAAGTGGCCCAGACTCAACATGGTTTATCCCTGCTGCCTCGCCAATACGAGCAACCTCTGCGAACTCCTCGGGGCTCCACCAGCGCACAACTGGTAGGTGCTGCGCCGAGGGCCGAAGATACTGCCCAACCGTAACGATCTTCACGCCGACGGCAGCAAGATCATTGAGTGCACCGCTTACTTCCTCGAGCGTCTCACCGAGGCCGAGCATTATCCCCGACTTTGTGACGTGCCCAGCAGCGTTTGCTCGGGCAAGCAACGCTAAGGAGCGTGCGTAACCTGCGGATGGCCTAACAGCGCGCTGGAGTCGCGCAACGGTCTCTATGTTGTGGTTCACAACGTCGGGGTTCTCATTCAAGATCAAATCTAAAGAAGCTAAATCGCCCCGCAGATCGCTGATGAGTACCTCAGTGCGCGTCTCCGGCGACGCCAAGCGAATTGCGTTGACTGTTGCTGCAACATGCGCAGCACCGCCATCATCGAGATCGTCTCGAGCGACCATCGTCAAGACAGCATGTTTGAGCCCCATACGTACCACTGCACTAGCGACTCGCTCTGGCTCATCGGCCTCCGGGGCGCTCGGGAGCCGAGTATCGATTAGGCAGAAACCGCAGGCGCGTGTGCAGCGTTCGCCGAGAACCATGAAGGTCGCAGTTCCATCGGCCCAGCACTCATAAATATTGGGGCAGCCGGCGCTCTCGCAGACAGTGTGTAGATCAAGTTCACGCACCAGACGTTTCAAGCCTCGATACTCGGCACCTAGATCTGCCTTTACTCTCATCCACTCTGGGCGCCTAAAAGTTGGATCCGCCACTGGTACCTCTACAGATGCAGCCTGGAGGCGAGTAACTAACCGAACAGGAACTCCTGCTTCAGCGGACTGCTCCTCAATGCTCCTTCGACGCTCATCGCTCTGCAATACCAACGGCTCGCGCCAAGCCACGCTCTGGCGTTCAACCTCTTGAACCTCGAATGAATTGCTAAACGCCACAACAAAAGCATCAGCAACCCGCTCCATAAGAGATTTGTTGCTCTCGTTGCTACCTGAATCAGCTCCAGCAGGGCCATCGAGATCGGAGAGAATTTTAACGAGTGATGTGACTCCACGATCTGTAATTCCACACGGGACTATGTGGTCAAACATCGAGAGATCTGTATCGACATTGATGGCGACTCCGTGGCGGGTACGCCGGCCCTCAACCTTTACCCCCACTGCGCATACCTTCGCGCCCCCGATCCACACCCCAGGGTATTCGGGGTCTGTATAAGCATCAAAGCCGATAGAGGCCAGCGCATGCACAACTACTTGCTCTAATTGACGAACATAGGCCACCGAATCAACAAGCCCACCGCGCCAAATCGGCAGGTCGATAATGGGGTAAATGACTAGTTGCCCGGGTCCGTGATAGGTCACATCGCCACCACGGTCGACACTGCGAAGCACAGCCCCCACTGACTCTGGAGCCACGAGAACATTCTTGTCATCTCCACGGCGACCAAGAGTGTAGGTATGCGGATGCTCTAGTAACAGAAGGTAATTACCTGATCGAGAGTGAAGCGAGCGTGCGAGTGCATCAGCTTCGTCATAGGTGACTCGCCCGAGCCAACGCACATTGAGACGTTCAATCATGCGAGTTCGGGATCCCAGTCGCGCGTCTCGATATTGGTACGTACCGCATGGAGAAACGCAGCAGCGTACGCACCATCAAATGCCCTGTGATCCCAGGTCAATGCGAGAATTCCCACATGGTGAATCGCAATTGCGTCACCGCCATCTGCATCTGTGACAACTACTGGCCGCTTACGAATTCCATCAGTAGCAAGAATTGCAACCTGCGGCTGGTTGATGATTGGGAGGGTCATATAAGTCTCGAATGGCCCCATATTCGTAATTGTGAAGGTTCCACCCACAAGCTCATCAGGCTTGAGGCGCTTAGCGCGAGCACGCGAGCCGAGATCGCGAATCTCGCGAGCGAGTTGCGTGAGTCGCTTGCCATCGGCATCTCTCACAACCGGCGCTACTAGCCCGGCGAAATCTAAATCCACAGCAATAGATAGATGTAGAGCGTGATGAACGACCATCTGCTCCGCATCGAGCGAGGAGTTGACTATCGGAAATTCATGGAGCGCATCTGCAACTGCACGAGCAATAAACGGAAGATAGGTAAGGCTAAAACCCTCTTGCTCTCTAAACTCCGCGCCGTGGGCTTTGCGCGTGCGCTCTACCTGCTCGAAGTCAACCTCGACACTCGTATACACATGCGCACTAGTTGCTTTAGATCGAGTCGTGTGCTCCGCGGTAATCCGGCGAACATTTGAGAGCGCGATTACTTCATCTCCGCGCTCCATTCGAGGCTTAGGCTCGGTCACTACCTTCTTAGGCGCTGGTGAAGCAGCCTCGACATCGTGCCTGGTTATGCGACCGCCTTCACCTGTTCCAACTATTTCACTCGCTTCTAAACCGCGCTGTGTAATTAGTCGCCGCACTACAGGAGAGGTGACAAGTCCTTTCACTGGAGTGGGGGCTTGCACCGGGAGTTCGTCACCACCAGCGCTCTGCGTACTCGCCTTCGGCGACGCAGTGCCCTTAGTTGCGCCGGTGGCGGCTGCATCTTCTGTGACCACAGCAACCCGTTCTCCAACGGGGACAGTTGAGCCTTCAGTAACGAGAATCTCTGTAATCACCCCTGCAATCGGGGATGGGACCTCTGTATCTACTTTGTCGGTTGTGACTTCATATAAAGGCTCATCAGCGCTCACATGCTCGCCAACAGCTTTAAGCCAACGCGTGATCGTTGCCGAGGTAACAGTCTCGCCGAGTTGGGGCATCGTGATGTCCATTACATCTCCTCAAGCATGAAGGGATCGGCCGGTCAGAGCAAGAACACTCTCTCCGAATAGTTCCCCGAGAGTCGGGTGAGGCTGAATGAGAATTGAGAGGTCATCAACAGTTGCCTCCCAGTTCACAGCCAAATAACCAGGGCCAAGCAGCTCAGTCGCCATTGGTCCAACTATGTGAACCCCAAGAATTACGCCATCGCTATTCGCAATTACTTTCACAAGGCCATCTGCCTGGTCCATGATCTGCGCACGAGCATTACCTGCGAATCGATGAACGCTGACAACTACATCTTGACCGGCCGCGCGCGCCGCAGCCTCGGTGGGGCCACAGAACGCGACCTCCGGATGGCAGTAGATCCCCCAAGGAACTCGGGTGTAGTCAATCGGGCGTGGACTCTCTCCAAGAATTGACTTGATGGCCACGATGGCCTCCGCAAAAGCAACATGAGCGAGCTGTGGAGTCGCCACAACATCCCCAACTGCGTAGACCCCCGCGACGGAGGTCTGCATCTCTCCGTCCACCTGAATAAATCCCTTAGGGTCTATCTCGATCCCTGAATTCTCGAATCCACAGCCAACAGTGTTCGGGGTTCTACCGATACTCACAACAACTGCATCAACCTCGAGCGCAACTTGGGCATTGTCCTGCGTGAGGCGAACAGATACTGAGTCGCTATCAACCTCTGCCCCCTCGACAGTTACACCAGTACGCACTGTTATTCGCCTGCGCTTGAACATCCGGCCGACGATCTCTGCTACCTCTGTGTCGACTCCCGGGAGGATCGAGGGCATCGACTCAAGCACCGTTACAGTGCTCCCGACGTCGGCGAGATACGACGCAAACTCGCATCCGATAGCCCCGCCACCGATGATGGCGGTTCTGGCAGGCACTGTTGTGAGAGCAAGCACATGGTCAGATGAAAGAACCTTCACGCCATCAAAAGGAATACCTGGGAACTCACGCGGCGAAGACCCTGTCGCGATTATCAGTGATCCACCCTCTAGAAGAGTTCCGTCGTCAACTCGAACGGTATGCGCGCCTGCATCTAGAACCTCTCCCCTCCCCGAGAAAACATTGACCGATCTCCCACTCAGAAGAGTCTCGAGCCCTTTCGTAAGGCGGTCGACAATTTTCTGCTGACGCTCAATACTTACGTTGAGATCCAGAGTGGGGGCATCGACACCGACACCGAATGCCTTCGCCCCCTTGACCGTCCTGAGCACCTCAGCGGTCTGCAGGAGTTCTTTGGCTGGAATGCAGCCTCGGTGCAGACAGGTTCCCCCGACGCGGAGCTCCTCCACTAGTGCTACCGATAGCCCGGCCGCTGCTCCATAGAGAGCCGCTGCATATCCGCCGGGGCCTCCGCCCAAAATCACGAGATCGAAGCGGGTTGTCATCGCGATCCAGCCTGCATGATCTGCAGAGCACCGGCCATCAAGATGGCCAGACCGGTTATAACAGCAAGGATAAGCAAGGTGCGCGTCTTCATCCCCCTATCATCGCCCGAATTGGTGCTCCAAGACGACCCGCGAACAGCGCTCAGCAAGTAATCCCCGACCACTATGCTCAAAAGGTCGCCCGGAGCCCCAAATGCCCGGGCCGGGGAATAGGGGCTAGGCGCGTGGTTGATCAATCAATAGGCAACAAGAGCCCGGAGGAGAGCGGCGACGATCCTGGGTTAACCGCCCCATCTGGACTTATCGGAAGAATCAAGGAGGCCCTACCGGAGGGCACCTTCGCAGTTGGGGCAGGGCTCATAGTCGCTGCGATTACTGCATACCTCTTCGTGATCGTGACCCTTAATGCGCTCAGTGCAAAAGAGAAATCTGGCTTCAGCGCGTTCTGGGCACTTGTCTTTGTTGCCGGAGTCGGATTCTTCCTACCTATCGAGCAAGAAGTCAGCAGGGCAATTGCAGCGCGTCGGGCCCAGGGCCTTGGAGCAGGGCCGCTTGTAAAGCGCGCCGCTAGCCTCGCTTTCGGGCTTCTTGTTCTGCTCTTGGTCACAATTACAAGCGTTGAACTCGTCGGAAATCACATCATTAGCGATGAGTTTTTCCATGGCAATCAAGGTCTTGTCTGGGCGCTAGAGCTCTCCTTGGTTGGGTTCTTCTGCATGCACCTAACCCGTGGAGTGCTCTCCGGGAATGGCAGATTCAGGCCGTACGGCGAGATGATGGGGGCAGAGGGAATATTCCGACTCGCCGGAGCCATCGCCTTAGCCGTAATCGGGGCAAAGGTCGCGGGCCTGTTCGGGCTCTGCTTGGCAATCTCACCCTTCCTAGCCGTTGCTGTAGCAATGCGTTCCCAACGGGGCCTTCTAACAGACGGCCCGCCAGCGCCGTATAGCGAACTCTCAACAGCGCTCGGCTGGCTATTAATGGGCTCCGTCTTCATGCAGGTTCTTGGCTACACGCCACTTCTTGGAGTAAGCCTCCTCGGCACTGGCGACCCGAAAAAAGACATCGCTATCAGAGCAACTTTCGCCTCCGCTTTCTTCATAGCGCGCATCCCCGTATTGCTGTTCCAAGCGGTCCAAGGAACCTTGCTACCAAAACTCGCTGGCCTTGCAGGGGCGGGCAAGTCCCAAGATTTTCGAGATGGACTCATGCGCCTACTCGCAGTAGTAACCGGAATCGCTGCGCTTGGAACACTTGCAGCATTCACAGTCGGCCCTATCGCAGGGCGCATCCTGTTCAAAGACTTTGATATGAGCGCTCTCAACTTGGGGCTGCTTGCGGCGGGTTCCGGAGCATTCATCATTGCGCTCACAATCGCGCAGGCCTTGATTGCACTCAACGCATACCCGAGAGTCGCGTTCTCTTGGGTTGCCGGAGTCGCAGGGTTTGCTGTCGTCTGCTCTCTAATTACCGATGTTTTTCTGCGAGTCGAACTTGGTTTTCTTGCAGGGGCAGCTGTTGCCTGCGCCTTAATGCTTCTGCAGTTGCAACGCGTAATGCACGCGGGCCTGCCTATCTCGGCGCAGTCACTTCTTGAAGCAATCGAACATGAGCCACTTGAGCTCTGAGGTGCCAGCAAGCGAACAAGCGAATCGCAACGAAATTCGAGTCGCTCTAGACGCCACTCCTCTGTTAGGAGACCGAACCGGCATCGGGGAGGTTGTAGGCGGAATTATTCAGGAGCTCGCATCACGTGAGGGAGTAGCAATCAGTGCTTACGCTCTCACCCTTAGAGGGAGGCGCGATCTAGAGGCGGCTCTCCCTAAGGGCGTGGAGAGCGCAACACGACCAATTCCAGCTCGATGGGTTAGGCGAAGATGGCTACGGAGCGACTCGCCGAGAATTGAGCGATGGACTGGGCCTATTGACGTAGTGCATGCAACAAATTACGTAGCGCCTCCGGCAAAAGTGCCTGTAATTGTCTCGGTATATGACCTAACAGTTCTACGTTTTCCAGAGCTCTGCAGACCGGATACCCTCGAATACCCAGCACTCCTGAAGCGCGCCATTCAGCGCGGAGCAATTCTTCATGCACCTAGTAACGCAATCGCTGAGGAGCTCATTAGCGAACTGGGAGCTCCCGAAGATCGCGTTGTCACCATTCCGCTCGGGTTACCGCATGTTTACGGTGGTGATCCTGATGCCGGGCGCGCAGTCGCTCGAGCGACGCGTTATGTGCTCACTCTCGGGAGCATTGACCCGCGCAAGAATCTTCCAGGCTTGGTAGATGCGTTCAATATCCTCGCGTCAAATGACGCAAGCGTTCACCTTGTGCACGCGGGGCCCTCGGGCTGGGACGGCGGCGCATTTGAATTATCTATTCACAACTCCCCCTACAAAGATCGCATCCGTGTTCTTGGTTACGTAGACGCCGATACTCGCGCCAACCTCCTAGCGGGGGCGAGCGTCTTCGCCTATCCATCTCTATACGAAGGGTTCGGGTTTCCGCCCTTAGAGGCTATGGCTACCGGGGTTCCAGTCGTCGCCACTTCAGTAGGTTCACTCCCCGAGGTACTAGGCGAGGGCGCTTGTTTTGTAGATGCAGACGATGCCGATGCTCTCGCCAGCGCTCTCGCTCAACTTCTCTCTGACAACAAGACTAGAGAGAGCCTCATACGGAGAGGCTCCGCTATTTCCGAGGGCTATTCATGGTCAAAAACCGCTGATGCCCTAATTAGCCTCTATCGTTCGCTCGCATGAGAGTTGCTCTTCACGTTGGACAGTTACGCCAAAAAGTTCCAGGCGGGATAGGGCGTTACACAGAGGCGCTATGCAGGGAGATACCTGAGTTTGGTGTTGACCTTCTAACTTTTGCCGCCGGTTCAGTACCAGCGCGCGATGGAGTGACTCTCCCAGGGCTCACCGATCTTGGTCTCCCACACGACGGTGCCAGGTATGAACTTTGGCACCGACTTCGTAGGCCGCGCCTTCCATTCGCAGCTGACGTGGTTCATGCTCCAAGCCTTGCCGTACCACCGCGATCGGATTCTGCGCTTGTTGTCACTATCCATGATGTCGCATTCCTGAATCACCCAGAACTCTTCACGCGTCGCGGCGTCTCTTTTCACAAAGCTGGACTCGCAATCGCGGGAAAAGAGGCGGATGCGATTATCACTGCCTCGTCTTTTGTTGGGAGGCAGCTCATTAATCTCGGATTTGATGAGAAGCGCATCCACGTGATCCCCCATGGTGTCACCCTCGCTCCCACTGCCGACCGGAGCGACGCTGAGAGGCGGCTAGCGGCTCTTGGAATCTCTCCACCGTTCATTCTGCAGGTCGGAACAGTTGAGCCGCGTAAAGGCGTTGACACTCTCATCGCTGCGTTACAACGTGCACGACGCGAGATCCCAACCCTTAGTCTCGTTCTAGCTGGCCCGCTAGGTTGGGGCGAAGTGGCAGGACTCGATGCACCCGGGGTCCGCTCGCTCGGCCTCGTCGACGACGCTCTCCTCGAGGCCCTTTACAGCACCGCATCGGTTACAACTGTTGCATCGCGATCGGAGGGCTTCGGACTCCCCGCACTTGAGGCACTCGCTCACGGGTCTCCGCTAATCGCCTCCGATGCAAC
The DNA here is from genome assembly GCA_037146835.1 of Actinomycetes bacterium. GTDB lineage: Bacteria > Actinomycetota > Acidimicrobiia > IMCC26256 > IMCC26256 > IMCC26256. The sequence continues at coordinate 11,096 of JBAWWI010000022.1, forward strand.
GAGCCTCCCAGAGGTCGTAGCGGGTGCCGGGATTCTTGTGCCACCGGATCATCCTGCTGCATGGAGTAAAGCAATCCTTGACGTCCTGAGAGATGACAACTTTAGCGACGAGCTCCGGGCACGCGGGCCAAAGCGAGCAGCGATGTTCTCTTGGGAGGCATCGGCCTTAGCGCACTTCAAGGCATATCAAAATGCCATTGAGTCGCACTCGGATCGCCAACGCGGCCTGCTCCCGTAGACTCAAGAATGTGAGAGTGCTTCTAGATGTATCGGCAGTTCCAAGTAGACCCGTCGGAGCGGGCGTCTACACAATTCAAATAGCGCGATCCCTAGACGCACACCCCGAGGTTGATCTCCTGCTAGCTGCGCGCAGCGACGACGAGCAGCGTTGGAGCGAGATCGCACCTAGCTCAACGGTCGCAGCAGAGGTGCCCACAAGCAGACCTCAACGTCTTCTTTGGGAGCAGAGTAAAGCTCCAAAGCTCGCGAAGCGTATGAATGCAGAGCTGTGGCATGGGCCTCATTACACGATGCCGGCACGCCTCCACATCCCTACGGTAGTAACGATTCATGATCTGACATTCTTTGATCACCCCGAGTGGCACGAGAGACAAAAAGTCTTATTTTTTCGACGAATGATCCGCCGCTCTGCAAGAAATGCATCTGCACTAATTTGCGTTAGCCAGCACACGAAGAACCGGCTCACTGCAGTACTCGATCCGAGTATCCCGATCCATGTCGCTTCGCATGGCGTCGACCACGCACGCTTTCGACCCCTTAAACGGCCCGAGGAGATAGAGGCTGACCTCAAGCTTCTCGCGCATAACGGCATTCGCCCTCCTTACGTAGCGTTTGTCGGGACACTTGAGCCGCGCAAGGACATACCTTCGCTAGTCGAGGCGTTCGCGCGGATTGCCGATGATCATCCAGACCTACGTTTGGTAGTAGCAGGGTCTGACGGGTGGGGAGCGAAAGAAGTGCGCGATTCTGTAGCCCGCAGCGGATACACAACAAGGATTCTTAGGCCCGGTTATCTCCCTGCAGAGGTGCTTGCACCCTTCTTACGCAGAGCATCGGTGGTTGCCTATCCGTCATTGGAGGAGGGATTTGGATTACCTGCCCTCGAGGCACTCGCCTCTGGCGCTCCAGTTGTAACCACCACAGGATCCGCTATGGCCGAGGTATGTGGGGATGCTGCGCGCTTGACTCCACCGGCGACACCATCCGAATTGGCAGCCGCAATTGCAGGGTTACTAGAAGACGAATCAGCGGCAGACCAACTTCGCACAGCAGGGCCGGAGCGGGCCTCAACATTTACTTGGGAGCGGGCAACTACCAACCACATCTTGGCCTACCGTGACGCTGCGGAGCAGGTCTTTAAGCGAGTAGGGAATTAGGCAGGGAAACAGGCATGAAGGTATTAGTAACTGGATCACTCGGCTTTGTAGGCCCTTACCTGACATCTCACCTTGAGTCATCAGGTGATGAAGTAATCGGTCTTGATAGAGCCGGCCCAGAGGCATTCGATATCACAGACGCTGCGATGGTGCGCGAGCACTTCATGAGCGCGTCACCTGAGATCGTCTATCACTTAGCGGCACTTAGCCATGTCGGAGAGTCTTGGTCGGCTCCAGAGGTGCAGTTCCGTGTCAACGCGGAGGGCACCCTCAACGTTCTCGCCGCATGCGCATCTCTCGGGGTGCGCAGAGTCGTTGTGATTGGTTCGTCGGAGGAGTACGGCACCGTTGATGCATCGACACAACTCGCAGATGAATCCACACCGCTTAGACCTGTCACCCCATACGGTGCCGCCAAGGCAGCGGCAGAGATACTCGCGCTGCAGATGGAGAGGGCAACTGATCTTGAGGTTGTATGCGTGCGTCCATTCCCCCATACCGGGCCTGGCCAGACTGAGCGATTCTTAGTACCGGCCCTCGCAGGTCGCATCGCACAGGCCGAACGTGATGGCGGCAACGAGGTCGTAATGGGCTCACGACACCCCATGCGCGATCTCTCCGACGTGCGCGATGTTGTGCGCGCTTATCGTCTGCTCGGGCTCAGCGGAGAGAGCGGGCGCGCGTACAACGTCTGCTCAGGGATCAGTACTTCAGTGGGCTCTATTGCAGACATGCTCGCCGCAGCGTCGACGAGCGAGATCACTTTCGTCACGGACCCTGCACTTGTGCGCGCGATCGAGCCTCCACCACTTATTGGAGACGCTCAGCTACTTAGAGAGCACACCGGATGGGAGCCAGAGTTCACGCTCTCAGAGACTCTTAGCGATGTTCTCGCTACAAAAAGGTCTGTTGCTCTGTAACTAGTTCGGAGGGTTCGATCGGAGCAGCTTCTAATAGTGGCCCTCCTTGACGATCAAGCCAACCAAGCAGAGTCGCTACTGCTCGCGGGTCATGGCGAAGTCGGTGACCTGCATGGTAGACAAACCGAATATCTGCAGAGCCATGCGCGTCGGCGAGCTCTATCGCATCGGTAGGGGCCACGATGGTGTCATCAGATCCATGCAGGATCAAGAACGGTCGGTCTCCAAGTTTTGAGGCCGCAGCTATTGGGGCGAACTCTTTTATCTCTCTCGTCCAACTCGCTGTGTTGCTAGGGGCATCGGGCTTGCGGAAGACACCCATACGACGTGCATGAGTAAGAAAGCGCGCTGGATCGCGTAGCCAGTCACTCAAATTTGAATGAGCCGCAAGGGTAGCGACTCCACGCACACGCGAATCCTCTGCGGCGCAGCAGATCGAGAGCGATCCACCAAGCCCTGCGCCGATCAACCACACCTCGGTAACTTCCGGGCGTGATGCGACCTCATCTATCGCGCAGCGCAGGTCATCCATCCAACCAGAGATCGAGAAGTCTCCGTCAGAACCTCCGGTCCCACGGAAGTTGAAGGTCAACACCGCCCAGCCAACTTCCTTAGCAATACGATCGGCCAATCCAGGGAAGGTCAATCCAGATGCAATGCGCCCGCGTGGTGGCTGAGGGAAACCATGAGAGAGAACGATTCCTGGCACCCGTCGCACTCCACTTGGGAGAGCCCAATGCGCGGCAAGGCGAATTGTCTCGTCGCCATTGTCGCCACTCGATACCTCTATATGGTCGTCCACTGAACCGGCCCCTTCGGCACGCTTACTTCGGTCTCGCTGAGCACCACGACCAGCCGCTATTGGTAGCGACTATCAGGAGTTAGAGACTCTCTGAATCTTTAGCTTCGCGGATACTGCTATGAGGCTTGTACCCACGGTTTCGCGCTTCGTTGAGGGTATCCGGGCCGAAGCAAATAAAGCGCTCTGACTCCATCAGCTCATCGATGATTGCCTTATCAAGGCCAGGGAGATCAAGGTCGTAAACGATTTGGGAACGCTTGTCCCCGACATACTGAAACTCTTCAAAACGTATTGGTCGGCTCATGGCATAGAACCCTAGCGAGAGGAGAAGCGCGAGGCGCGACTCGCGCTTGCCTCAGGCACCGGTTGCTGCTTCGCCATCGTCCGCCGGTCGCCCAACAGCACCAACCCTGCCCAGATAAGCGGTTAAGAGATCGAGGACAGCCTCAACCTGCTCGCTGAGAAATACCGCTACTGAATCACCAGCATCTAAAGCGTCTTCTCCGCTCTCGCTGCCTTCGTCACCGCTCTCTTCACTACGAGTTGAGCCAGGCGCAGGGATCGACGTCTTAGCGAGCACGAAGTCGAGAGCATCTACCACGAGCGGCTCTCCGCTATCCCCGGAGGGAGTAGCACGAGCGACTCCTACAGAGACGAGGTACTCGAGAGCGGCATCGAGAATGACGCGCACATCGTCATGGGTAAGGGTCGCGGCAACTAACGAGTCGAGATTCGCAACTACATACTCGTACGCATCATCGGGGTCGATAACTGCGAGAGGAGGTAACTCTTGCATTCGCTGGGCCTCACGAAAAATTAAGACCGCAGCGATTACAAGAATTACAGCAAGTATCAGAACAGCTAAAAGGAGTGTCATGTCGTCAAGGAGCGTCGAGGTTCGCTAGGTGCAGGCCTCGACGCCCCGACTCAGATTCCGATTCGCTGTGCGAGAAGCTCCCGGTGGTAAGTCGCGTCACCAAGGAGAATCTCGCTGCTCTTCGCACGCTTGAAGTAGAGGTGCGCGGGGTGCTCCCATGTGAATCCGATTCCACCGTGGATCTGGATGTTCTCAGCGGTTGCGTGGAAATACGCGTCTGAGCAGTACGCCTTCGAGAGGCTCGCGACTACGGGCAACTCTTCGTTGTCCTCGCCGGCTGCCCATGCGGAGTAATACGCAGCGCTCTTGGCCGACTCGACCTCAAGGAGCATGTCCGCACATTTGTGCTTGATGGCCTGGAAGGACCCGATCGGGCGTCCGAACTGAACTCGTACTTTGGCGTACTCAACGGACATGTCAAGGACGAACTGAGCGCCACCAGCCATCTCGTTGCTGAGGCAGACCGCAGCCTGGTCAAGTGTCTTGGAGAGTGCAGACCATCCCTGGCCGGCGGCACCGAGCGGAGTGGCCTTTACGCCAGCAAACTCGAGCTTGGACTGCTTACGCGTCTGGTCCATTGTCGCGAGTGCGGTACGAGTAAGGCCCTTAGCATCGCCTGCAACCGTGAAGAAGGAGATTCCGGCCTCACCACTGGTACCAGCGGTACGAGCGGCAACAACAATGAGGTCTGCGTTGTTTCCGTCGATGACGAACATCTTCGTGCCATCAAGGACCCAAGAGCCGCCATCCTCGCGTGCGATCATCGTGATGCCGTCAGCATCCCAACGACCATTTGGCTCTGTGAATGCAAGCGTGGCGATGGTCTCACCAGCAGCGATCCCAGGCAGAAGGGCTGCCTTCTCATCCGAGGTGCCGGCGTTGAGGATCGCGTTTGTGGCGAGAGCAACAGTCGCAAAGTATGGAGAGCAGAGAAGGCGTCGGCCTTGCTCCTCAAAGACGATGGCAAGCTCCACGAAAGAGAAGCCCTGTCCACCAAACTCCTCAGGGATGTGAAGGCTCTGCAGACCAAGCTCATTGGCCATCTGCGCCCAGACGTTGGGGTCGTATCCGACCTCAGTGTCCATGAGGCGACGTACCTCTTCCTCTGAGCTCTTCTCCTCCATGAATCGACGTACTACGTCGCGGAGTTGGTCTTGCTCCTCTGAGAATGCAAAGTTCATTTGGTGTTTCCTCTCTTAGCGGGGTTCGCGCGGGAGCCCAAGCACCCGCTCGCCGATGATATTTCTTTGGATCTCACTCGCGCCTGCGTAGATTGTCTCTGCACGACTCGACATGAAAATTTGGTGGAAATCTTCTAGTTCGTACTCGCCATTTCCCTCGCTGGCGACGAGGAGTGCATCTGTTCCTAAGACATCCATTGCACGCTCGCCAAGTGTGCGATGCCAGTTGCTCCAGAAAAGTTTGCCGATACTGCTTGAGGGGCCTATAACTCCCCGACTCACAAGATCAGTAAGCATACGCATTCCGTTGTACTTCATGATCTGGACCCCAATATAGGAGTCTGCAAGATCCTGACGAGTAGTCGCTTCTTTACTGCGGCCGTTGCCCTGAGCCACCTCGATGATCTCACGCAACTCTCGCTGGAAGGCGAGCTGCTGGCTCATAAATGCAGTACCACGCTCGAATCCGAGGGTCGCCATTGCCACAGCCCAGCCATCGCCAACCTCTCCAAGTACAAGGTCTGCAGAGGTTCGAGCATCGCTGAAATAAACCTCGTTGAACTCGGACGAGCCCGTCATCTGGCGAAGGGGTCGAATCTCAACACCAGGCTGGTCCATAGGCACGAGTAGATACGAGAGTCCTTTGTGGCCAGTCGATCCAGCCTCAGTACGTGCAACTACGAAGCACCACTGCGCGCGATGAGCAAGAGTCGTCCAGACCTTCTGCCCATTGATGACCCACTCATCGCCGTCGCGAACTGCGCGTGTAGCGACGTTTGAGAGATCCGAACCAGCATCGGGCTCTGAGTAACCCTGGCACCAGAGTTCATCAACGCTCTGAATCTTCGGAAGAAAGCGGCTCTTCTGCTCGTGGGTCCCGTATGCAATCAACGTAGGTGCAAATAATCCCTCGCCGAAGAATGAGATTCGCGCCGGCGCATTTGCCTTCGCGTACTCCTCGTTGAAGATGACCTGCTGCGAGAAGTTGAGGTTGCGCCCTCCGTACTCCTCTGGCCACGACATTCCAACCCAGCGGTCGCGCCCCAACGTGCGCTCCCATTCAATGCGGGTGTCCCAACCTCGCTCATCTGCCGGGCCTCCACGCCCACCGAGCGCTGCGAACTCGCCGACAAGGTTCTCGGACAGCCATGTCCGAACCTCATCACGAAATGCTGCCTCAGCCGAGGTGTCACGGAAGTCCACGGGGGCGACGCTACCGGACTAGGCCATTGCCATACCAACGCGGCGGGGGGCGCGAAATGGAGACTCCAACCTCCGGCTTCCGGCGCCGATCGCCGATCGCCATTACCCTTTGCGGCATGCCAGAGCCTAAGGACTACACACCTACCGGACCTGCCCACTACGAGGACACCTTGGTGCGGGTTGATCGCTTCGTCGTCGGGCCCGTCGAGAACAATGTCTTCATTATCCGAGACAAGGGCTCAGGCGAGGCGATCCTCATTGACGCAGCCAACGAGCACGATCTCCTAGTCCCCCTCTGCAAGGCCACCGGCGTCAGGCGAGTGCTCACAACTCACGGGCATTGGGACCATATTCAGGCTGTCACGGCGGTAAGAGATGCCGGTATCGATGTGGGGGTCGCCGCCGAGGACGCCGCTGAGCTCTCGGGCTACGATTTCATCATTCATGACGGTGACGTCTGTGAAGTAGGGGCGCTTCGCCTCAAAGCCATGCACACACCCGGTCATTCCCCTGGATCTACCTCGTTTCTCCTTGAGGGAACACGCTTTCTCTTCACAGGGGACACGCTATTTCCGGGCGGGCCAGGCAACACATCGTTCCCTGATGCCTCATTTGAGACCATCATCGACTCCATCGAGGGGCGGATCTTCACGCTCCCGGCTGAGACCATCGTCCTGCCAGGGCACGGGTTAGATACGACAGTGGGGGCCGAGCGCCCCAGCATCAACGAATGGGTCGAACGCGGTTGGTAGCCATAATTTACACTACGCGGATAGGGGTATTACTGTGGCCCCTATGACCTCCTCCAATGAATCCCCGAATACGCCTCTTGAGGACGCAACTACAGCCCCAGTGCTATTGATCGAGGACCTCCATGTTGAGGCCGATGGGTCAGAGATACTTCGAGGGGTAAGCCTCTCTATCGGCGCCGGTGAGATTCATACCCTCATGGGCCCCAATGGCTCGGGAAAGTCCACCCTTGCTAATGCCCTGCTAGCCAACCCTGCCTACACGGTGACCAAGGGTCGCATCGTCTTCAAGGGCGAGGACATAACGCAACTCCCAACAGATGAGCGCGCAGCGCGCGGCCTCTTCCTCGGTTTCCAACACCCCGAGGAGATCCCAGGCGTCAGCGTCTTGAACTTTCTGCGACAGTCGATGGCTGTTCGAAAAGGAATCAATGACCTATCAGTTCTTGAAGTACGCATGGCGCTAATCGAGTGGACCAAGCGACTCGGTATGGACCAACGCTTTACACAGCGTTACCTCAACGAGGGTTTCTCTGGTGGCGAGCGCAAGCGTAACGAGATTCTTCAGATGGCACTCATGGAGCCAGACCTCGCGATTCTCGATGAGACCGACTCCGGTCTAGACATCGACGCTCTTCGCGACGTTGCCAATGGAATCATTGAGGTGCGCAATTCTCGCCCCGAGCTTGGCGTGCTCATCATCACTCACTATCAGCGCATACTCGAGCACCTCACCCCAGATCGCGTGCATGTTCTCCTCGATGGGAAAATCGTTAGCACCGGCGGCCCTGAGATCGCACTACGTATTGAGGCCGAGGGCTTCGACTCATTCCGAGACGAAGCAGCCTGAAGTGTCAATAGACCTAGCGGCAATTCGCTCAGAGTTTCCTCTGCTTAAGCGCCAAATAAACGGCAAAAGGCTTGTTTATGTCGATAGCGCCGCGACCTCACAGAAACCGCAGTCGGTTCTTGATGCGATGGATAACTACTACACGACGCAGAACGCAAATGTGCATCGTGGGGTATATACCCTCGCCGAAGAAGCCACCAGTGCCTTTGAGTCGGCACGCGCACGCACAGCAAAGTTCATAGGTGCCCAAGATCCTCACGAACTCGTCTTCACGCGCAATGCGACTGAGTCAATCAATCTCGTGGCACGTACTTGGGGCTATCAAAATCTTCGAGACGGCGATGTTGTAGTCCTAACCGAGATGGAGCACCACGCAAATATCGTTCCGTGGCAGATGCTCAGCGCCGAGCGCGGCATAGTCATCCGATGGATTCCAATCACGCCTGATTACCGACTCGACCTAAGTGATATCGATTCGCTCCTCGACGGTGCATCACTACTCGCAGTCACATCGATGTCGAACGTGCTTGGCACCGTAAATGACATTGAGAAACTCGTTGCAGCGGCGCGCAGTGCAGGCGCAAAGGTATTGGTTGACGCGTGTCAATCAATCCCTCACGACCCGGTCGACGTCGTTGCGTGGGGTGCAGATTTTGTTGCCTTCTCAGGGCACAAGATGATGGGCCCAACCGGCATAGGTGGGCTCTGGGCGCGCCGTGAACTCCTTGAGGAGATGCCCCCCTTCCTCGGTGGTGGCGAGATGATTCGCGACGTCCGCAAAGATGGCTTCACCACGAATGATGTGCCCTGGAAGTTTGAGGCAGGTACGCCCGCCATTGCAGAGGCGATCGGCCTCGGCGCAGCGGTTGATTGGCTAAGTGCCGTTGGGATGGAGAACATCGCTTCGCACGAGAGGGCGCTTACCGCTTATGCCCTCGAGCAGCTCACCTCAGCGTTCGGTGACGAGATCACGATCTACGGCCCGCCTACCGCGGAGGGGCGTGGGAGCGCGGTCTCGTTCCTATTTGACGAGATTCATGCCCACGATATCTCCCAGGTTCTTGACGAGGATGGGGTATGCGTACGGGCTGGCCACCACTGCGCGAAGCCCTTAATGCGGGTTCTTGGGGTGCCGGCCACGAGCCGAGCCTCATTCGCCATCTACAACACATTCGAGGATATAGACGCCCTTGTGGAGGCCCTCCACAAAGCAAAAACATTCTTTGCCCGCTGAGAACGTAGGATTGCAGACGTGCCCGGACTCGAAGACCTCTATCGCGAGATAATTCTTGATCACTATCGCTCACCGCGTAACCGCGGGGAGTTACCAACGCCACCCGCTCTAAGCGCCGAGGGGTTCAATCCGCTCTGTGGTGACGAGGTTGTGCTCTACCTAAATGTCGATGCCGATGGCAATGTCACAGATGTGAAGACCGGTGGTCAAGGCTGCTCCATTAGTCAGGCATCGACCTCAATGATGAGCGCAGCCGTGAAGGGTAAATCCATCGCAGAGGCACGACAACTCATCACAGCTTTCAAAGCGTTGATGTCTATCCACGAATCTAAGCTTGAGGGCGGCGACGCTACAGCCGCCACAGAAGAGGCAATCGCAGGGGTAAGACTCGGAGACCTAGAGGCTCTCCAGGGGGTCGTGAAGTTTCCTGTGCGGATTAAGTGCGCCACCCTTGCATGGAACACCCTGGCTCAGATCCTCGACGAATCAGAGTCGGCTTAGCTCCCTAACTCGAGTAGGCCAAGAACAGGCCCAGAAGAAGGCCAGAAGAAGGCCAGAAAAATGAGACTTTCGACCAGTTAAAAAGGCTCCAAGGGTGACCACGAAGTAATAAGATTCAGCGAGTCGGGAATGAATAGTTCTCGGAGTACGTTAGAGACCAAGAAGCCAGACCAGCTAGACCCCCTTATAAGCGCAAGACCGAGAGGAGCACATGGTGAACACCGAGATGGTGGAACTCATCGACGCCGGACTAACAAGATTCGGCACGCGCGACCTCGTCTCAGGTACTGAGGTCATGGACTTCTTACTTGACCTGCGTCTCTCAATCCTCAACCTGCCAGACCCACTGGCCCAGCTCCTCGAAGAAGAGTCTCAGCCACTAGTCGGCTAAGGATTTACTCCGGTGCATAGCGTCGGAGGAACGAGCCCCTAAATCTTCTTCCATAATTTTTGCCAATAGTTCTGCCAATAGTTCTGGCAGTAGTTCTGAAAGTAGTTCTGGCAGATTTTTTTCGGGCGCGGCAAGCCTCGCGTTCTGACTCGTGGCAGAATCAGATTTATCGACGATCTGATCCCCGGCTCATCGCACGAACCCGCTCCTTCAAGGCGCGAACGTCGGCATGCTCGGAACTCTAAAGGCCCTCGCTCGCGAACTCTCTTAGTTGTTGTCGCTGCGGTACTCGCGGTTGGAGCAATCGGAGCAACTGCATTTGCTCTCGCAACTCAGCCCGATTCTCACCCGAGTGGAGAGAAGTCTGATGCCTCCTCGTCAACGACGACGGCATCAACAACGATTCCTCCGACGACCACGACCACGATTCAGGTCTTTACCCAGCCAGCACCTGTAGATCTGCCTGCGGTGCCATCTGGCGAGGTATCTGAGGGCTCTACAGGGCCGGAGGTAGCTGCATACCAAGCACGTCTTGCATCACTGCACTTCGATCCTGGTACACAGAGCGGAACCTTTACAAGCGACACCACATACGCGATACATACTCTCCAGAAGATGATGGGTGCGCCGGTTAGTGGACGCCTCGGCGAGCCTGAGCGCCTTGCTCTTATGAATTTCCAGTACCCAGCACCGCTAAAGCCGGATGCAGAGCCAAACCGCACCGAGATCGACATAACTAAGCAAGTGATGACGCTCTACATAGACGGCCAGGTTCGCCTCATGACAACAATCTCAACAGGCTCGGGTAAGAACTACTGCTACACGCCTTTCTATAAGACGGTTCGGGTCTGTGAGAACGCGAATACCCCTGAGGGTCGATTCGCATATACGTATTTCGTAAACGCATGGCATAGGTCCCCGCTTGGGCAGCTCTATAAACCCTTCTACTTCAACGGCGGAATCGCAGTCCACGGCTACCCAGATGTTCCAGTGCGCCCTGCATCTCATGGCTGCACGCGTATCCCAATGCGGATAGCTGATTACTGGAGCACACTCGTAGCGAAGGGCGACGCGGTCTATGTGATTGGGAAGACTGCAACCACCGTCGCTGCACCCAATGTCATAAACCCTAAGCAGAGTGCATTGTCAGGGACGCGCACTATCGGTGGCGTGCCGAGCGTCGCTGGTCAACCAACTACGACTACAGGTGCTCCGACCCTTGGACCAGTGGAGTCGACAAGCACGACAATCGCACCTCCAAGCTCGTCGAGCTCCTCAAGCTCGAGCACCACGAGTACTACAGAGCCACCGCCGCCACCGCTCTAATTCTTCGCTGTAAGCCTGCTGCGCTCCTGTAGAGAGCGAGGAGTTAAGGGATTAAAAGGTTCGGTGCGAGAAGGGATCTGCTCGGTTGAACTCAACGGGCTCTGGGATCTCAATGCCTAAGCGTGCAGCTAGACCGTCGTACCCCTCGACCTCTAACTCATCAGCGAGTTCTGGGCCGCCGCTCGTAACGATGCGACCACCCATGAAGACATGGACGACATCTGGGGTGAGTTCAGTGAGGAGCCGAGAGTAGTGAGTAATAGCGAGAACGCCGAGGCCATCCTCCTGGGTCATCGCCTTAACCCTTCGCGCTACGTCTCTAAGCGCATCAACGTCTAGTCCAGAGTCAATCTCATCTAAGACTGCGAAACTAGGGGCGAGCATCGCCAACTGAAGAGTCTCCGCACGTTTCTGCTCTCCACCAGAGAACTCAACGTTTACTCCGCGAGTAAGAAACTCATCGCGCACTGCTAGTCGCTTCGCCTCTGAGACAAGCCTCTCATTGAGCCCATCAACCTCAGATCCACGAGCGCGCAGCGCTGCCTCAAGCAGATCCTCGACACGTACCCCTGGTACCTCAACGGGGTACTGCATAGCTAGGAATAACCCTGCTGCTGCGCGCTGCCATGTCTCAAGGCCAAGCAACTCGACACCATTGACAGTTACAGAACCTGCAGTTGATTCATAACCTTCGCGCCCCATGAGCACGTGAGAGAGCGTTGACTTACCCGAGCCGTTAGGCCCCATAAGCGCATGGACCTCGCCGGGGAGGATCTCCAGATCAACACCGGTGAGTATCTCGCCTCCGGCTACACCTCCGCGCAGACCCTTAATAACAAGTGAGTTACTCATGGAATTACCACCAGAACATCGTCTCCATCAACACGAACTCCATACGTTGGTACCGGGCGCGTTGCAGGTAGAGAGGCAGGCTTGCCATCGATAAGGGAGAACATTGCACCGTGCTTTGGGCACTCAATCGCACATGCTGCGCTATCAACCTGCCCCTCAGAGAGGGAAGCCTCCGCATGCGAGCAACGATCCCCGAGGGCATACCAATTATCCGCAACGTGAACCACAACTAGCCGCGCTCCATCGACATCGACGCGCAGGGATGCTCCATCTGCAATCTCGCCAATTGAGGCAACTCGAATCTCAGCCACGGTTAGCCCCCGCGTGAAGATGCCCAAGCTTGTCCTGCACTGATCGGCGCAGGGGCGCAACGAGGGCTGCTACTGGGAGTCTCTCAAATACATCCTCGAAGAACCCGAGGACAATGAGTCTCTCTGCCTCTTCGGGCGGTACTCCACGCGTTGCAAGGTAGTAACGCTGGTCTTCGTCGATCGGTCCTACAGCAGATGCATGAGCACAGCGCACGTCATCGGCCTCAATCACAAGGTTCGGAATCGACTCTGCTCCGGCACCCTCGGTAAGAACAAGGTTTCTGTTGCTCTGTACCGCACGAGACTTCTGCGCCTCTGGTCGTATATGGACCATGCCTGAGTAAACGGAACGCGCAGTGTCTTCAACTGCTCCCTTAAACAACAGGTTGCTCGTTGTGTTCGGTGCAGCGTGATCTTGAAGGGTGCGGAAATCAAGCATCTGATCATTGTCGCCGTAGTAGACGGCGACCTGCTCCGACTCAGCACCGACGCCCTCAAGCAGCGACTCGCTTCTCAGACGCGCGTATGAGCCGCCAAGAGCTACCGCTGATGTATGTAGGACGGCATCGCGCCCGAGGTGCGCACGCTGGAGCGCAATGCTTGTGGTCTTGTCTCCGTACTCCTGAACAGATTGATAACGCACATTTGCGCCGTCACCAAGAATCAGTTCAACAACTCCGTCGACTAGATGAAGGACGTTTGGAGATCCGAAGCGCTCAAGAACCGATACTTGGCTCAACTCTTCTGCAACGACGATTGTGTGCGGGAACGAAGCGATCCCTTCTCCATCACACCAGTGGATCACGATGATCGGCAGCTCTACAACCACGCCCGGCGGGACATGTATATACGCACCACCGGCGAGGAACGCGTCATGGAGGATCGTAAAAGCATCGGGCGATGCATCAGAGGCCAAGCCAACTCGCCCAACCGCAGTAGCGGCATCGAGCATCGCTAGGTCACCGACGACCACACCTCTCGCCTCGAGGGCAGGGTCAATCTCATGGTGGACAACGCGACCATCACGCACAACTATGAGAGCTGATCGTGCGCCTAGCTCAGCAGCGACAGGGCCGCCGCCAGGGACAGCATCGATCCCGGGCTGGCCCAACTCTGCGCCTGACATGGGGCGATATTTAGCGAGATCAAGATCACCGACGCGGCTGTAGCGCCAAATCTCTTCATCGGCTGTAGGCCACTCGACATCTTTAAGCGTTTCAATAGCGCTCAGACGTCGATTTCTAAGCCACTCTGGGCCGCCAAGGTCTAATGATGCTTCGGGGGTAAAGCGATTACTCAATATTTTTGCTGGTGGCTTTTAGCCGACCGAGCCCTCCATGTTGAGCTCGATGAGACGAGATAGCTCGACCGCGTACTCCATAGGGAGAGTCTTGGTAATCGGCTCTATGAACCCGTTGACAATCATTGCAGTGGCTTGCTGCTCTGAGAGTCCGCGGCTCATTAGATAGAAGACTTGGTCGTCTCCAACCTTTGAGACAGTTGCTTCATGCCCAATGCGTGCATCCTTCTCGTCTACCTCCATGTATGGGTAGGTATCCGAGCGGGAGTCTTCATCGAGGATCAGCGCATCACAGCGCACATGACTCTTCACTCCGTACGCTCCCTCCTCGACCTTCACCAGGCCTCGATAGGTTGTACGCCCGCCGTCTTTCGAGATTGACTTGGAGTCAATGATCGAGGTTGTCTCCGGGGCGGCGTGGGTCATCTTCGCACCAGCGTCTTGATGCTGGCCTGCGCCTGCATAGGCAACCGATAGCACCTCGCCGTGCGCCTTTGGCCCAACCAAGACAACAGCCGGGTACTTCATTGTCAACTTCGATCCAAGGTTGCCGTCGATCCACTCAACGCGTGACTCGGTCTCAGCACGTGCACGCTTTGTAACAAGGTTGTATACGTTCGGAGACCAGTTCTGAATTGTTGAGTAACGAATGTGAGCACCGGGCTTTGCAATCAACTCAACTACAGCAGAGTGCAGGGAGTCAGTTGAGTAGACCGGAGCCGAGCAGCCCTCAACGTAGTGAACCGATGAACCCTCATCAGCGATAATTAGCGTTCGCTCAAATTGCCCAGAGTTCTCAGCATTGATTCGGAAATACGCCTGCAACGGCATATCGACATGCACTCCAGGTGGCACATAAATAAATGAGCCACCACTCCATACCGCAGAGTTAAGAGCAGCGAACTTGTTGTCTCCAGGCGGGATAACCGTAGCGAAGTACTCGCGCAGCAACTCTGGGTACTCTCGAAGAGCGGTATCCATGTCAGTGAAGATGACACCGAGTTCTTCTAGGTCTTCGCGATTCTTGTGGTACACGACCTCGGACTCATACTGCGCAGTTACTCCGGCGAGGAACTTTCCCTCAGCCTCAGGAATTCCTAGACGCTCGTAAGTTGTCTGCATCTCTTTGGGGAGCATGTCCCACTCGGAGACTTGCTTCTCGATGGGCTTGATGTAATAGAAAATGTCGTTGAAGTCGATATCTGGCATGTTCTCGGCGAACCAAGGAAGCATCGGCTTCTTCTCGAAGCGCTCAAGGGCTGCAAGGCGAAAATTGGTCATCCACTCGGGCTCGCTCTTGTGCCACGAAATCTCGCGCACGATGTCAGCGTTAATACCCTTCTTGGGCTTGAATACGTACTGCTCGGTATCGTGCCATCCGAGTTTGTAGCCACCAAGATCAACCTCTTCGACTGACATCTGGCGCCACCTCCGCTCTGCTCAGGAGAACCCCCAATAGCCCCTCATGGGGCGTTGCGGGTATTTCCACTACGCAGATAGTAACAATTGCCAGAGCCCGCGGCCACACTGAGCCGACCGATCCCCACCTGCGGAACTTCTATCTACGCCTCGCTATGGCTTGAGGGCCGGTTTGAGGGCTGGCTTGAGGGCTGAGCCCGCGGCCTTCTTCTTCGTAGTTGAGGTCGTAGTTGGGCCAGTAGGTGAGGTAGACGGAGCCGACTTGGGCGCAGCCTGGGGCACGCCTGCAGC